>JAIRPF010000172.1 GCA_031257115.1 Accumulibacter sp. | reverse complement strand
GGCTGGAACCCCGGCCTGGAAGGCCGGGGTTTCGACCGTAGCTACTTGGGAGGGGTGCAAACCCCTTCCAAGTTCGTTCACAGCGACAGGCATGAATGCCTGTCGCTAATTAGTTGCTGCCTGTCGCTAATTGGTTGCTGAGCGAAGCGAACCCCAACCTGTGAGGGCTTGAGTTTCCCGGAACAAGGAATCAGGCGGATTTGAATTCGTCGAAGGCGCTCAAGGCTTCCGCCGCCCACATCATGGAAGGGCCGCCGCCCATGAGGACGGCGACGCCCAGCGTTTCCGCGACCTCCTCGCGCGTGGCTCCCACTTTTGCGAGCGTTTGCGCGTGAAAGGCGACGCAGCCTTCGCAACGGGCGGCGACACCCAGCGCGAGCGCGATGAGTTCCTTGGTCTTGGCATCCAGCGCGCCGGGCGCGGTCGCGGCTTGCTGCAATGCCTGGAAGCCTTTCACGGTTCCCGGAATGGCTTGGCCCAAGGGTTTCAATTTGGCGGCGAGGGCCTGGATGCTTTCTTTGTATGAGGCGGCATGGCTCATGGGGGTCTCCTGTAAAAAGATAAGATGATCTCGCGGGATGAAAAAACGGTCAATCCGGCGCGTTACCGGACAAAGGGGCATCGGGCGCGCAAAAAAGTTCCCGGAGCGCGCATGAGGTATTCCGCGCGCGTCCCGGATAAGGCGGACAGGCACGCATGAGTCGGGGTGAGCCAGGCAAACCCCAACATGACGGCTTGACGGCTTCGTGGGCGATCGACCATGAGCCCGCGGTCAGGGATTTGGCGGAAATCGTTCATGCGCTCGTGCCGCACGACGTAACGCCGCTTCAGGGCTACGCTTCCGGGGTGCCGCTTTCCCCGGCTGACGCCTGGGGTTCCGGGGGGTGTCTCCCTTCGGGATGTGATGTGGCCTGTGAGATGCCATATCTCGCTGTTCCAATGAAAACCGGGATGCGGGAAGCGTCCCGAAGGGACGTGATTTCGATAACCCCCGGTGTCAGCCGGGGCAGCGGCAGTAGAAGTCCAACGTTTGAAACGGCTTGCGCCGGGGTTCGCTCCGCTCACCCCAATCTATTCTATTGTCCTGGACAAGCCTCTCTCTTGAGGGACGTGGATCGCGCGGAAGCGCGTTTTCGAATCTCCCGCCTGCTGTCTTCGTCATTCCCGCATTCGCGGGAATGACGAAGTAGTGGAAGCGGTGAAGGCGGCGGTGGACCGGATTCCCGTTTATCAAGGAAATGACGGGGTTTTCTTTCGCCTCCGCTTTTCGCCGTACCCGTCGTGTACGTCGTGTTGTCTTGGACAATCCTCTCTCTCTTGAGGGATGTGGATCGCGCGGAAGCGTGTTTTCGAATTCCCCGCCTGCTGTCTCCGTCATTCCCGCATTCGCGGGAATGACGAGGTAGTGGAAGCGGTGAAGGCGACGGTGGATCGGCTTTCCGCTTGTCAAGGAAATGACGGGGGTTCCTGTTCATCCGCGCTTGATGCTTTCACCGCCGATTCTCTCCGTCCCGTTTTCGACGCGGTGCCTCCTTCACTTCAAGAGGTGGACTTCATTTCAGCGCGCTGTCGTTTCCCGCTTTCCACTTCCCGTCAGCCGGCCAGCGCCTTCAATTCGAACAGCGCGTCGAGCGCCTGTCTCGGCGTCAACGCGTCGGGGTCGATGGCGGACAGGCGTTCGAGGGCCGGATGTGTTTCCTGGGCGGCTGGTCGCGGTGGTTCGGGGAGCGCCGCGAACAGGTCGGGCTGCAACGGGTTGATCGAGGCGCGCCGCTCGAATTCCCGCAACTGGCGCTTGGCCGCCTTGACCACCGGGGCCGGGATGCCGGCCAGCGCGGCGACCTGGATGCCGTAGCTCTGGCTGGCCGGGCCGCCCTCGACGGCGTGCAGGAAGACGATCTTCTCGCCGTGTTCGATGGCGCCGAAATGCACGTTGGCGAGTTCGGGGTATTCGCCGGCGAGCCGCGTCAGCTCGAAATAATGCGTGGCAAACAGCGTCAGCGCCCGGTTTTTTTCGATGAGATGGCGGCAGATGGCGAAGGCCAGCGCCATGCCGTCGAAGGTCGAAGTGCCGCGCCCGACCTCGTCCATCAGCACCAGGCTCTTGTCCGTGGCGTGGTGCAGGATGGCCGCCGATTCGGTCATTTCGACCATGAAGGTCGAGCGTCCGGAAGCCAGGTCGTCGGCGGCGCCGATGCGCGTGAAAATCTGGTCGAGCGGGCCGATCACGGCGCGCCGGGCCGGCACGAAGCTGCCGGCGTGCGCCATCAGCGCGATCAGCGCCGTCTGGCGCATGTAGGTCGATTTGCCGCCCATGTTCGGGCCGGTAATGAGCAGCAGGCGGTGGCCGTCGTCCAGTTTCACGCCGTTGGCGATGAAGGTTTCGCCGCCGGTCATTTCGTTCTCCACGACCGGATGGCGGCCGTCCTCGATCGTGAGTCCCGGTTCGCCGGAGAACTCCGGGCGGCAGTAGCCGCGCGCGAGCGCGGTGTCGGCGAAGGCGGCGATGAGATCGACGTGCGCGACGGCGCGGGCGATGGCCTGCAAGCGCGGCAGGTCGGCCTGCAGGGCGGCGAGCACGGCTTCGTAGAGCAGCTTTTCGCGCGCGAGCGCGCGCTCCTGCGCGGACAGCGCCTTGTCCTCGAAAGCCTTGAGTTCCGGGGTGATGTAACGCTCGGCGTTCTTCAGGGTCTGGCGGCGGCGGTAGTCGTCCGGCACCTTGGCCACGTTGGCGTGCGTGATCTCGATATAGAAGCCATGCACGCGGTTGTATTCGACCTTCAGGCTGGCGATGCCGGTGCGCGCGCGCTCGCGCGTTTCCATTTCGACGAGATACGCGCCGCAGTTGTCGTTGATGCCGCGCAGTTCGTCGAGTTCGGCGTCGTAGCCGGCGGCGATGACGCCGCCGTCGCGCAGCAGCGCGGCGGGTTCCGGCAGAATGGCGCGGGAGAGGAGATCGAGCGCGGCCTCCGGCGTTGCCAGCTCGCCGCGCAGTTCTTCGAGCAGCGGCGCCGGCGCGTCGGCGAGCGGCGCGCGCAGTTCGCCGAGCCGGCGCAGGCTGGCGCGCAGGCCGGAGAGATCGCGCGGGCGGGCATTGAACAGCGCGACGCGCCCGCAGATGCGTTCGACGTCGGCGAAACCGGCGAGCGCCTTCCTTGCCTCGCGCAGCGCCTGTCCGCCCGCGTCGATCAGCGCCCCGACGGCAGCCTGCCGCGCCGCGGGGAGCGCCGGGTCGCGCCGCGGATGATGCAGCGCGTGGCGCAGCGCGCGCGACCCCATCGACGTGACGCAGGTGTCGAGCAGGCTGAACAGCGTCGGCGCCGGCTGGCCGCGCAGCGTCTCCGTGATTTCCAGGTTGCGCCGCGTGGCGGTGTCGAGGCCGAGGTAAATTCCGTCGCGCTCGACGGTCAATTCCCGCACGTGCGACAGCGCGCGCGTCTGCGTGGCCTGCGCGTAGCGCAACAGCGCCCCGGCGGCGGCGATCGCGGGGCGCAGCCCGTCGGCGCCGAATCCCGAAAGCGAGGCGGTCGCGAAGTGCGCGCATAGCTCGCGCGCCGCGGCTTCGTGGTCGAAATGCCAGTCCGGCCGGCGTGTCACCGCCGCCTCGGCCGGGAAGGGCAATTTCAGGCTTTCGGGGACGACGATTTCCGCCGGACGGATGCGCTCCAGCGCCGCCGCCAGTTTTTCCGGCGCGATTTCGCAGACGCGCAATTCGCCGCTCGCCAGATTGAGCCACGCCAGGCCCGCGCGCTGGCGCGAGAAGGAAAGCGCGAGCAGCAGCGAGTCGCGCTTGTCGTCGAGCAGCGCCGCGTCGGTCAGCGTGCCCGGCGTGATGACGCGCGAGACGGCGCGCTCGATCGGCCCCCGGCCGGCCGCCGGGTCGCCGATCTGTTCGCAGATGACCGCCGATTCCCCAAGTTTCACCAGCCGCGCGAGATACTGCTCGATGGCGTGGTGAGGCACGCCCGCCATCTTGATCGGCGCGCCGGCGCTTTGCCCGCGCGTGGTCAGCGTGATGTCGAGCAGGCGGGCGGCTTTCTCGGCGTCGTCGAAAAAGAGTTCGTAAAAATCCCCCATCCGGTAAAACAGCAGCAAGCCAGGGTATTTCGCCTTCAGCTTGAGGTAGTGCCGCATCACCGGCGTATGTTTTTCCAGAAGGGCGTTGGCTGTATCTGTCGGCATTCCTGGTATCTGGTATCGCGCGCGTTCCGGGCGGTGTGCGAAATTTTGCATTCTACCAGTCCGTCCGGTTGAACGGCGGCGGAAAGCCAGCGACGAAACGGACGGATCGTCAACCGCGACGGACGCGATGGACACGGTGAAGAACAGGAGCGAAAAGCCTTGATTGCAACGAACGCGATGATCGTGCTTGAAGCAAGCCGCCGCCTCCCGCCAACGCGTCATTGCCACGCGATTTTCGGGCGCTGCGTGGCGCAATAGTCCGCTGCCGCCTTGTGGGCGATGCGGGCGATCGTGGCGACCAGCGGATTTTCGGGCGTCTTCAGGTAGGCCGCGTGAAAGGCGAGAGATGGAAACGACTGGATGGTGCGGATCCGCCGCAGATTGCCGGCCGCGATGTCGTCCTCGACGGCTATTTCCGGAAGCACGGATATTCCCTTGTGCCGCTTGACCAGATTGATGATCGTGTGGATCGAATTGGAGGTGGTGACGGAAATGCGCCGGAACGCCTCGTCGCCGAAATAATCGCCTATCCGCGCGTAGGGAATCGATCCCGACGGAAAGGAAATGATGGGATAAGCCGCCAGATCGGCGACGTCGACGGGCTGTTCCGGTATTTCGAGATCGGGGCTGGAAACCCACGCGCACGCCAGGTTTATCAGGTCCAGATTCATGACGGCAGGATTGTCGACAGGCCCCATCAGAAGCGCCAGGTGAATCGTTCCGTCGAGCAGCTTCCTCGTCTGGTTGAGGCTCGTGTCCACGCCCAGCTCCGGCATGACGCGCGGATAACTGGCGCGCAGGTACTCGATGAACAGCGGCACGATCGACGTGGAAATCGAATCGGCGACGCCGATCTTCACCTGCCCGCTCACATGCTCGCTGTCGCAAACCTTCCGGCGGAAATCGGCCAGCACCCGCACCACGTTCTGCGCTTCCTCCAGGGCGTATGCCCCTTGCGGCGTCAGGCGCACGTCGCGGCCGTTCCGCGCCAGCAGCGGCACGCCCAATTCCCTTTCGAGAACCGCGATGCGCGCCGAAACGTTGGCCTGGGTCGTGTGGAGGTGTTCGGCCGCCCGGCAGAAACTGCGGTGTTTCGCCACCAGGATGAATGTTTCCAGAAAACGTGGATTCACGAATGACCTCCGTTCAAACCGTCAGGGAACCGCCGAATCCATCGTCCCGGAAACGCGGGCCGCTTTCCCCGCCGGAAAATGCCGCGGCTGTTCGACGCCTCGGATCCGCATCAAGAAAGTTTATGGAAAACCACAATTTTTTGAGTTGGACTCTCTTCGCCGTTTGCGTCAGGATTCCCTCACCCAATGACAAACCGAGGAGGAACGAATGAAGGCTACCCTGATACAGATCAACTCGCAAGACGACAAAGCGGCGAACCTCGCCACGATGGAACGGCTGATCGACGAAGCCGTCGAAAAGGAACGTCCGGACCTGATCGTCTTTCCGGAATACTGCGCGTTCCTGAGCGCGGATTCCGAAGCCCAGCGCGCCAGCGGCGAACCTTTTCCGTCGGGCGAGAGCTTCCGCCGGATGGCGGCCAAGGCCAAGGCCCACAAGGTCACGATTCATGCGGGCAGCATGGTGGAGGCCGACGGCGACAAACGCTACAACACCACCGGCGTCTTCGGCCCGCAGGGCGAAGTGCTCGCCAAATACCGGAAAATCCACCTTTTCGACGTCGTGGTTCCCGGCGGAATACGCTATCTCGAATCGGAAATGGTCTCGCGCGGCAGCGACATCATAACCTATCGGCTCGGCGAGTTCGTGATCGGCTGCGCCATCTGTTATGACGTGCGCTTTCCGGAGATATTCCGCGGACTGCGGGACGCCGGAGCGGACATCATCGTGCTGCCGGCGGCGTTCACCGCGCAAACGGGCAAGGATCACTGGGAAGTGCTGGCGCGGGCGCGGGCCATCGAGACGCAGACCTATTTCCTGGCGACCGGACAGGTCTTCACGCACGCCGAGGGCAAAAAAGCGTGCTGGGGGCACAGCATGATCGTCGATCCGTGGGGCGCGATGGTGGCGCAGGCGTCCGACCGGGTGGGCTTCGTCAGCGCGCGCTTCGACAAGGCGTACATCGAGCAGATACGGGTCAATGTTCCGGTGGACAAACACCACGTTCTCGGCTGAGCCGATTCATGAAACCATCATCGGAGTTTTCTTGTCATGTCTAAATACACGCTCAATCCCTTGCCCGGACAAATCCCGGAAAACGTCCTGGCCCTTTTGCGCAGGGTCGAAACGGCCACCGTCGGGCATGTCCTGCACACGGGATTCGTCGACCGCGAAATCCGCGCGATCCTTCCCGATGCGCGCGTGGCGGGCACCGCCGTCACCGTGCGCATCGCCGGTGAGGACTCGACGCTGCTGCATTACGTCCTGGGCCTGGTTCGTCCGGGCGATTTTCTGGTGATCGACCGCGGCGGCGATTCCCGGCACGCCTGCTGGGGCGGGCTGGTCACCAATACCGCCAGGCTGGCCGGCGTGGTCGGCGCGGTCATCGACGGGCCGGCGACGGATATTTCCGAGATCCGCCGTTGTCAGATGCCGGTATGGAGCCGCGGCGCTTCTTCGATCACCACGAAACTGCTGGACTTCGGCGGTGAATTCAACGTCCCGGCCTGTGTCGGCGGACAGATCGTCTGTCCGGGCGACGCCATCCTGGCGGACGAGAGCGGCGTCATCGCGCTCAAGCCCGGCGAGGCCGAGGCCATCGCGCGGCGGGCCATCGAAATGCAGGAAACGGAACTGGTTTCGCTGGAAAGACTGCGCAAGGGCGAAAAGCTGGCGGACATATCGGGAGCCGCCCGGCTCGTGCTGTCCACCGGGTAGACGCGCGGCGCTCCGGTGCCCGCGCCCGCTCCTTTCGCGGGCGCGGGCGGCGGTCACGGAAATCCGGCCGGGCATCGCCGGCGTTTCATTCGCGGACATTTCATGCAATGCGAATAAAAGAACGATGACATCGAATCAGGAGGAGACATCATGGCTTATTCACGCAGGCAATTCATCAAGGCTTCGGGAGGCATCGCGCTGGCCGGCGCCGGGAGCGTCATTCCGGCTTCATCGCCGTATGCGCAATCGCCCGAATTCGTCCTCAAGTGGTCGAACAATCTCCAGCTTTCACACCCGGTCAACCAGCGCGCGGGCGAGCTGGCGGAAAATATCCGGCGCGACACCGACGGGCGCGTGGATCTGCGGGTATTCCCCAACAGCCAGATGGGCAGCGATCCGGACGTGCTTTCGCAGATTCGCGCGGGCGGCATCGATTGTGTCCTGATGTCGGGGCTGATCTTTTCCACGCTGGTGCCGGTGGCTTCCATCAACGGCGTGGGTTTTGCCTTCAAGGACTATTCCCAGGTTTGGGCCGCCATGGACGGCGGGCTGGGCGGCCATGTCCGGGGCGCGCTGGCCAAGGTCGGGCTGTTGGCCATGGACAAGATGTGGGACAGCGGCTTCCGCCAGATCACCACATCCAGCAAGCCGATCAATTCGCTGGCCGACATCAGGGGGCTGAAGATCCGCGTTCCCGGCGCGCCCATCTGGACGACGCTGTTCAAGGCCATCGGCGCGGCGCCCACCCCGGTCAATTACACGGAACTGTATTCCGCGCTGCAAACGAAGGCCGTCGAGGGCCAGGAAAATCCGCTGGCGATCATCCAATCCACGCGGCTGTACGAGGTGCAGAAATACGTTGCCTACAGCAATCACATGTGGGACGGCTGGTGGTTTACCTTCAACGCGCGTTCGTGGGCGAAGCTGCCGAGGGATTTGCAGGAAATCGTCGCCCGCGACATCAACGCCACGGCCATGATCCAGCGGCAGGACATGTTGGCGGCCGATGCCAGGCTGGAAGCCGAGTTGAAGGAAAAGGGGATGGTCTTCAATACGCTGGATACCGATCCTTTCCGCCAGATACTCAAGACGAACGGGTTCTACGAGGAATGGCGGAAGAAGTTCGGCGCGGATGCCTGGAAACACCTGGAAAACGCGGTCGGCCCACTGGTCTGACGGAAAGCGCGCGAACGGTCGGCGCCATTCACTCGGATCGAGCCGAGGCGCGCGGCGGTCATTCGCGCGGGCCTCGGAGAATCTATGAAAAGGATCATTCATGACGGATATTTCGAACGCGCTGCCCGGCGGCGCGAATGAACCTCCGCGCAACGGGGAATCCGCCGGATTCGGCCGGCGAATCGAGAACGCCATTAAATGGGCGACGGAAATTCCGGCGGCCCTGCTGGTCGGAGTCGAAACGATTCTGCTGTTGGTCAACGTCATTTATCGCTACCTCCTGCACGACCCGCTGACATGGGGAGACGAACTCGCTTCCATGCTGTTCATGTGGATGGCCATGTTCGGCGCGGTCATCGCGCTCAGGCGCAACGAACACATGAAGCTCTCGACGCTCATCAATAGAATGTCACCGGAGCGGCGAGCCTTCATGAACACGTTCGCGGGCGTGGTCGTCATCGCCTTTTTGCTGGCGCTGATTCCCTGGGCCTACGAATATGCCATCGAAGAATGGTTCATCATCACGCCGGCGTTGGAGATACGCAATACGTTCCGCGTGGCGGCCCTGCCCGCCGGATTGTCCTTCATGCTGATCATCGCGGTCAGCCGGCTCGCCGAATCCGCGGGATGGCGGAATTTCCTCAAGTCCGCCGCGATCGTCGCCGGCGTCGCCCTGCTGCTTTTCGCCGCCCGGACGCATCTGTCCGGCCTCGGCAACCTGAACCTGGTCATTTTCTTCCTGCTCGGCGTTCCCGTCCTGGTCATCGCGGGCGTACCGATCATGGCCTCCTTCGGTCTGGCCACGCTGGCCTATCTGGGCACGGTGACGGATACCCCGCTGCTGATCGTGGTCGGACGGATGGACGAAGGAATGTCGTCGATCATCTTGCTGGCCGTTCCGCTCTTCATCTTCCTGGGCGCGCTGATCGAGGTCA
This sequence comes from Accumulibacter sp., assembly GCA_031257115.1. GTDB lineage: Bacteria > Pseudomonadota > Gammaproteobacteria > Burkholderiales > Rhodocyclaceae > Propionivibrio. The sequence continues at coordinate 697 of JAIRPF010000172.1, read as the reverse complement.
TGGGCATGGCGGAGGCCATGATCGTGCTCCTGGTCAACCTGATCGGTCACATCCGGGGCGGGCTGTCCTACGTGCTGCTGGGCGGCATGTACCTGATTTCGGGGATTTCCGGGGCCAAGGCCGCGGACATGGCCGCCGTGGCGCCCGTGCTTTTCCCCGAAATGAAAAAGCGCGGAGAAGACGAGGGAGAACTGGTCGCCATGCTGAGTTCATCGGGCGCGATGTCGGAAACGATCCCGCCCTCTCTCGTGCTGATTACCATCGGCTCCGTGGTCGGGCTTTCCATTTCGGACCTGTTTACCGGGGGATTCATGCCGGCGCTGGTCGGCGCACTGGCCATGTCCGTCGTGATCTGGTGGAAAAACCGGAAACGGCGGGTCGCCCGCGTCGAAAAAGTGTCCCGGAATGAAATGCTGCGATCCCTGATGTACGCGATACCGGCGATCACCTTGCCATTCATCATCCGCATCGCCGTGGTCGAGGGCGTCGCGACGGCCACCGAGGTCGCCACCATCGGCGTCGCCTATTCTTTCGTCATTGGATTGCTGATCTACCGGCGCTCCGGCTTCGACTGGAAGCGCCTTTACCCCATGCTGGTGGACACGGTATCCCTGTCGGGCGCGGTGCTCATCATCATCGGCTGCGCGTCGGCCATGGCCTGGGCGCTCACCCAATCAGGCTTTTCCAGGCAACTCTC
>JAIRPF010000205.1 GCA_031257115.1 Accumulibacter sp. | reverse complement strand
TTTTCGTCGTGTTCGTCGTGGTTAAAAAGAATTACGCTTTTCTCCGTGATCTCCGTGGCCAAGGGATTTTCGCTCCGTGCGGCGGTCAAACTCCATGAAGCCGAACGTTCACAGCGTTTTCAGTGATATTTCGTCGTAAAATCCGCCGTATCGAAGTGTCATTTCAGCAGGTCGGAAATACCCGTGTCCAATACCGAGAACCGAAGAAAACCGCCGTGCCAGCGCATTCGCCTGACCGGCGTGGTCCAGGGCGTCGGGTTCCGCCCGTTCGTCTTGCGTCTGGCCAAGGAATTGCGGCTGTCCGGCTGGGTGCGGACCGATGCCAAGGGGCTGGAAATCGAGGCGCGCGGCCCGGCCGCGAAGATCGACGCGCTGATCGAACGTTTGCAGCGTGAAGCGCCGCCCTTCTCCCGGATCGATTCGGTGCAGCGCCGCGCCGCCGAGCCGCGGGAGCGCGCGGAGGATTTCACGATCCTGGACAGCCTGGGCGGCCGGGCGGCGACGATGATCGGCCCCGACATCGCCATCTGCCGCAACTGCTTGCAGGACATGTTCGACCCCGCGGGCAGGCGCTGGCGCTACGCTTTCACCAACTGCGCGCATTGCGGCCCGCGTTACACCGTCTGCCGGGGCCTGCCTTTCGACCGCGCGCGCACCAGTTTCGCGGACTTTGCCGTGTGCGGGAAGTGCCAGACGGAGTTCCAGCGGCCGCACGACCGCCGCTTCCACGCTGCGGTGATCGGTTGCCCGAAATGCGGCCCCAAACTGTCGCTGGCCGACGCGGCGGGCAACGCGCTGCCCGGCGATCCGGCGGCCAATGCCCTGGCCTTGCTCAGGGGCGGGAAAATCCTGGCCGTCAAGGGGCCGGGAGGATTCCGTCTGATGTGCGACGCGCGCAACGTGGCCGCCGTGGCCGCGCTGCGCACGCGCAAGCGGCAACCCGCCGCGCCGTTCGCGGTGATGCTCGCCAACGTGCCGTCGGCGGCGCCGTTCGTCTACGTGAGCGTCGGCGAACCGGGATTGTTGAACCTGCCCGAACGCCCGATCATCCTGTTGAAGAAGCGCGACCGTTGCGACGACGCCCTGCCGGGCGTGGCGCCGGATTTGCCCTGGCTGGGCGTCACCCTGCCTTTTTCTCCGCTGCACTATCTGCTTTTCCACGAGGCGGCCGGGCGGCCCGGTGGAACGGCCTGGCTGGACAAGGCTCAGGATCTGGCCCTGCTCCTCACCAGCGGCAACCTGGCCGGCGAGCCGCCGGTCATCGACAACGCCGACGCATCGCGGCGTCTCGTCGGAATGGCGGACGCCTTCCTGATGCACGACATGGCGCTCGCCGCCGGCGCCGAGGACAGCGTCGCCTGTTCCGGCCCCGGCGGGATGCAACTGATTCGCCGCTCGCGCGGCTACGCGCCGCGCTCGGTGAAACTTCCGTTCACGGCGCCGCCGATACTGGCCTTCGGCGCTCACGACAAAAACACGATATGCGTCACCCGTGGCAACGAGGCTTTCCTTTCTCCCCATCTGGGCAATCTTTCCAACCCGGCGGCGGCCGAGGCCCTGCTGGAAACCGCCGGACGCCTGCTGGCGGTGCTGGACGTATCGCCGGCGCTGATCGCGCACGACCACGACCCGGACAATCCGGCGACCCGTCTGGCCCTCGAATTCGCCGCCCGGCGCGAAATTCCGACGCTGGGCGTGCAGCACCACCACGCGCACATCGCCGCCGTGCTGGCCGAACATCACCGCGACGAGCCGGTCCACGCCCTGGCGCTGGACGGATACGGCCTGGGCGACGACGGAAAATCCTGGGGCGGCGAACTGCTGCGCGTCGAAGGCGCGTCGTATGCGCGCGTCGGGCATCTGCTGCCGCTCCGGCTGCTTCCCGGCGATCACGAATCGGGGCAGCCGTGGCGTTTCGCCGCCGCCGTCCTGCACGCGCTGGGCCGTGGTGGTGAAATCGAACGGCGCTTCGCCGGCCAGCCCGACGCCGGCCAAGTCGCGGAGCGTCTGGCCGCCGGCAAGGAACTGCTGGAAACGACCAGCGCGGGACGCCTGTTCGACGCCGCCGCCGGATTGCTGGGCATCTGTCCCACGGCGCGGTTTCGCGGCCAGGCCGGTCTGCTGCTCGAAGGCATGGCCGAACGCCAGGGCGACGCCGCGCCCTTGTCCGGCGGCTGGTCGATCGAAAACGGCTGCCTCGATCTCAGGCCGCTGTTCGCGGCCTTGGCCGACGAAAAAAATCCCCGCATCGGAGCGGCGCTGTTTCACGCCACCTTGGCCGCCGCGCTGACCGACTGGCTGGTGTCCGCCGCGCCGCCGGAAGCCACGGTGGCCGCCGCCGGCGGATGCCTGCAAAACCAGGCGCTCGGATACGCGCTGCGCGCCGGCCTGGCCGCCGCCGGCCTGCGCCTGCTCGAAGCCCGCCGCATTCCCCCCAACGACGGAGGAATCGCGCTCGGCCAAGCGTGGATCGCGCAGCATCATCTGCGCGGAAACCCACGGGAATGACCCGTCGGAAACCACCCGAAACCCGCCGCTCGCGCAACGTCCGGAGACCGCTTCTTATCATTTTCCTGGCCGGAGCGCATGGGTTGGGGTGAGCAGAGCGAACCTCAACACGATCGGTTGAATAAAGAGGCGCAAATACCGGGGCACGGCGGGCGGATGATATTTACCCCTGTGGAATTCACCGCGCCATGATTGAAACACGGCAGGCGCAAATGTTGGGGTTCGTTCTGTTCACCCCAACCTATGCGAGCTTCGTGGTTAAAATTTTTGGCTTGCGCGTGTGCGTCGCGCCATGGCAAACCGCGTCACTCCCATCGGAGTGCGGCCTCTTTTTGTTTTGCGTTAGTCCGCATAGGCTGGGGGGTGAAGCGAGTCCCAATATGTCGGCATGATGGCTGGGGTGCCCACGCTCCCTCCAAATCATACGATCTCGCCAAGCGAGAACCCTGTCGCCGACATCGAAACTCCGGCCTCCGGGCCGGAGTTTCAGGCTTTGCATCGTCCTGCCGCCGTGATTCGGAGCCGGGTTTTCCCGGACATCCGGTTCAGCGTTTCAGGCGCGCGAACGCCGCCGCCATCGCGCCCACGGGTTCGGGTTGCCGGGCCTGGCGTTGGCGTGCCTTGCCGGAGAGCGGCGCGCCGCTCTTTTCCGCGCCGCCGGGGGCGGCGTCGTCGGCCAGGCGCAGGGTCAGCGCGATGCGGCTCCTCGGCAGGTCGACGTCGAGTACCTTGACCGTGACCACGTCGCCGGCCTTGACGATTTCGCGCGGGTCCTTGACGAATTTGTCGGAGAGCGCCGAAATGTGCGCGAGTCCGTCCTGGTGCACGCCGATGTCGACGAAAGCGCCGAAGTTGGCCACGTTGGTGACCACGCCTTCGAGGATCATGCCCGGCCGCAGGTCTTTCATCGTTTCGACGCCTTCCCGGAACGCGGCGGTCTTGAACACGGGTCGCGGGTCGCGGCCGGGTTTTTCGAGTTCCTTGAGGATGTCGCGCACGGTCGGCAGGCCGAACCGCTCGTCGGTGTAGCGGGCGGGTTGCAGGGAGCCGACGAGCCGCGCGTCGCCGACGACCTCGCCGATTCCTTTCTTGATGTCGGCCAGGATGCGTTCGACCAGCGGATAGGCTTCCGGATGCACGGCGGAGGCGTCGAGCGGGTTGTCGCCGCCGTTGATGCGCAGGAAGCCGGCGGCCTGTTCGAAGGTTTTTTCGCCGAGGCGCGGGACGGCGAGCAGCGCCTTGCGGTCGCGGAAAGCGCCGTGCGCGTCGCGGTGGCCGACGATGTTGGCGGCGAGCGCGCCGTTCAGGCCGGAAACGCGCGTGAGCAGCGGCGCGGAGGCGGTGTTGACGTCGACGCCGACGGCGTTTACGCAGTCTTCGACGACGGCGTCGAGCGCGCGCGCGAGGCGCGTCTGGCCGACGTCGTGCTGGTACTGGCCGACGCCGATCGACTTCGGGTCGATCTTGACGAGTTCGGCGAGCGGGTCTTGCAGCCGGCGGGCGATGGATACGGCGCCGCGCAGGCTGACGTCGAGTTCCGGGAATTCGCGCGTGGCGTATTCCGACGCCGAGTAGACCGAGGCACCGGCCTCGGAGACGACGACCCTGGCGAGGCGCAGTTCCGGCGCGGCCTTGACGAGATCGGCCGCCAGCCGGTCGGTTTCGCGCGAGGCGGTGCCGTTGCCGATGCTGACGAGTTCGACCTTGTGCTTCCTCGCCAGCGCGGTGAGCGTGTGCAGCGCGCCGTCCCAGTCGCGGCGAGGCTCGTGCGGGTAGACGGTGGCCGTCTCCAGCAGCTTGCCGGTGGCGTCGACGACGGCGACCTTGCAGCCGGTGCGGATGCCGGGATCGATGCCCATCGTCACGCGCGGCCCGGCCGGCGCGGCGAGCAGCAAGTCGTGCAGGTTGGCGCCGAAGACGCGGATCGCTTCTTCCTCGGCGCGCTCGCGCAGGGCGTTCATCAGGTCGAGTTCGAGGTGCGTGAAGAGCTTCACGCGCCATGTCCAGCGCACGGTGTCGGCGAGCCATTTGTCGGCCGGACGGCCTTGGTCTGCGATGCCGAAGCGGTGCGCGACGCGGGCTTCGCAGGGGTCGCGCCCGGCGGGCTTGCCGGCTTCGCCGGGTTCGGAATCGAGCGCCAGCGAGACTTGCAGGACGCCCTCGTTGCGGCCGCGGAACAGGGCGAGCGCGCGGTGCGAGGGGATGGCGGCGAGCGGCTCGGAATAGGCGAAGTAATCGCGGAACTTGACGCCTTCGTCTTCCTTGCCCTCGACGACGGCCGACCGGACCACGGCGCGCGCGTCGAGGTATTCGCGCAGCTCGCCGAGCAGCGCGGCGTCCTCCGAGAACCGTTCCATGAGAATCTGGCGCGCGCCGTCGAGCACGGCCTTGGCGTCGGCGAATCCGGCCTCGGCGTCGAGATATTTTTCGGCCTCGGTTTCGGGCGTCAGCGTCGGGTCGGCGAGCAGGGCCTCGGCGAGCGGCGCGAGACCGGCTTCGCGGGCGATCTGCGCCTTGGTGCGGCGCCTGGGTTTGTATGGCAGGTAGAGGTCTTCGAGCGCCTGCTTGGTTTCGGCGGCTTCGACCTGGGCCGCGAGTTCCGGGGTGAGCTTGCCCTGCTCGCCGATCGAGGCGAGGATCGCGGCGCGGCGTTCCTCCAGCTCGCGCAGGTAGACGAGGCGCTCGGCGAGCGCGCGCAACTGCGTGTCGTCGAGTCCGCCGGTGGCTTCCTTGCGGTAGCGGGCGATGAAGGGCACGGTGGCGCCCTCGTCGAGCAGACCGGCGGCGGCGGCGGCCTGCGCCGGGGCGCAGCCGATTTCCCCGGCGATCGTGCGGATGATGCGAAGTTCTGCGGCGGAAGACATCGGTGTTTCGTTTCCGGTGAAAAAAGGGCGGACATTACGCAATCGTGTGGGAAAACTCAAGTCCGGCCCTGTCCGCGGCGTTGGCGGAGAACACGGCTTTTCCGCCCGCCTCGCCGGGCGGAGGCGGGATGGCGTGGGCGGAGAATGGGATGGAAAAGCGGGACAAAAGCGGGACGGAAAAGCGGAAACGCTCCGCGATTCCCGGAGAAGATGTGAGCGACGGGGAAACGGCGTAAAATCTGCCGGGGAAGCAGGATTTGGCGCGGAAAGCGGATTTGCAAGGTGTTCTTTCTTGCATTACCATACTACCGGAGAGGCAGGATTTGTTTGGCACGGGAAGCGGTGAACGGGGATACGCCGGAAAGCCGCGGATCGCCGCGTGGCGGGTGTATTCCGGATTCTGGAAAAAAGGTCGTCGGAAGGAAAGGTATCTTTGAATCGCTCGCCGTGTCGCGTACATCGCGGGAATTTATGTATCTGGCGGAACTCCATGAAAAATATCATCGTCGCGCTCGTTGTCTGCTGTGTTCTGGCGTTTTCCGCGTCCTGCGGCAAAAAGGTCGATCCCGCCGTCGCCAATATCATCAAGCGCGGGAGACTGATTGCCGGCGTCAAGGAAGACGTGCAGGGTTTCGCGAAACTCAACGCTTCCACGGGAGAGTACGAGGGCATCGAGACGGAACTGGCGAAATTGATTGCCGGCGCCATTTTCGGCGATCCGGCGAAAATCGAGTTTGTCCCCGTGACGGACAAGAAAAGAAGCACCTATCTGGACAACGGCGACGTTGACATCATCATCGCCACTTATACGATTACCGACGAGCGCAAGAAGCAATGGAACTTTTCGCAGTCGTATTACACGGACGCCGTCGGATTGCTCGCGCGGAAAGACAGCGGATTGAAATCCATAGACGATTTCGATGGCAAGAATATCGGTGTTTCGATCAATACCACCACGCAGGCCGCGATCGTGGCCGCGCTCGACGAGAAGGGAAAGTCCGCGGGATTCACGCAATTCGCCACGTATGCCGATATGCGCAACGCGCTGCTGGGAGGAAAGATCGACGCATGCAGCAGCGACCGCTCCATTCTGCGCTCATATCTCACCGAGGAAATCGTTTTGCTCGATGACAGGTTCGCGCCGCAGGATTACGGGATCGCATCGAGGCTTGAAGACAAGGCGCTGGCGGCCTACATAGACAATCTTCTGTCGACCTGGAAATCCGATGGCACCCTCGGTAAACTCGTGCTCAGGTTTGGGCTTGACGCACAACTGTAGAGTGGTTGGCGCGGCCGGTATGCCAAAAGGAATGGTGCGTCGTTGAAAAGCTCGATCAGCCGGACGATCATCGTCACGGTGGCCATCACCACGATCCTGGCCATGACCGTGGTGATCGTCATCAATACCATGACGACATATCGGCTGACCATTGATCTGAGTTCGGTGACGCTGTCGAACCAGAACGAGGACATTTCCAGGGTGATCGACGGCTGGCATGACTCGATTTACTACGAACTGCAGGAGCTTTCAAACGACATCCTGTTCAACGTGAGCCAGACGGACCAAGGGATTCAGCGACGGGTGGACAGGTCCTTCAGCATGTCGAAGCAAAACGTGTATCTGCTCAACCTGTATTATGGTTCCGCCAGCGGCAGGTACATCAGCGCGACCGAGGGGATTCTGGAGAATACCCTCCTTCCGAAGGATCGGGTATGGTACCGGATCGCGTCCGAAACCCCTGGCGAAATGGCGATCACGCCGCCCTATCTCGATGCGCATACCCAGAAGATGTGCATCACCTTCGCGCACACGGTGGGTTATGGCAAGTCCATTCACGGCGTGGTCGGCATGGACTTCGTCATGGAAAGCCTGGACAGATACATGAGCCAGGTGACGAAGGGCGCGGGCAATGTCATCATATTCAATTCCAATGGAAACATAATATTCCATCCCAACGCCGACAAATTCCTGAATACCGGGAGCGGCGCGGACGGGGTCGACGAAAAGTACAGGGAGTTGTGGAATACCGCCAGAACGTCGGCGGGCCAGTTGTTCAGGCTGAAAGTCGACGGCGAGGACATGTTCTATTCGGCGCGAAAGCTCGCCAGCGGCTGGTATATCGTGAATTACGACTCGGCCTCCAACGTGCTCAAGCCTCTTTACGCGGCGGTGGCCTCTTTCATCCTGATCGCCGTTGCCGGAGTCCTGACCGCCGTCATCGTCATTTATCTGGTGATCCGGGCGATCGTGTTCAATCCCCTGAAAATACTGATCGCGGCCACGCGGGAATTCGACGCGGAAGACAACGCGACCTTCGCGGATGTGGAAATAAAGGTCGAAAACGAGCTGAAAACCCTTGCGGATACCCTGGGGGAAATGGAAAAAAGAACGATAATGGCGAACAAGCGGGCCTATACCGATTACATGACCGGGCTTTATACCAGAGAATTTTTCTACAACAAGGTCAGCAGCGATCTTTCCCGGCAACGCCACGGCCCCCTGTACGGATTTTTCGTCATCGACCTCGATAAATTCAAATCCGTCAACGACACCTTCGGGCACAGCGTCGGAGACGCGGTCATCACCGGCTGCGGCAAGAAACTGAAAGAGATATTCACCGAACACGGAAGCATCGTGGCGCGTATCGGAGGCGACGAGTTCGCGGCGTTCATGGGGATCGTCAACGACGAGAACGAAATTCGGGAAAAGTGCGTCAGGATAAAAGAGGAATTTTCCAAAGTCACCTACGGCAACAACGATCGAGGGATGACGGCCAGCGTCGGGGCTATCGCGGTCGAAGGCAACGTGGCCTACAGTGAAGTGTTCGAGGCCGCCGACCGCGCGCTCTACACGATCAAGGAGCGCGGCCGCGACGGCGCCGAAATCGTCGTGATTCCGTAACTCCGCCGTTCCCGGCGCCGCGCCGCGCATCATGGTCATGGCGATTCCATTTGCAATCATCCGCGAAGGGCGGTAACCCGCTCTCGTCATTGCGGGGCGCGCCGCGCCGTGGCAATCCGGAATGACCGGGATCGGGCCGGGCATGGATTGCTTCGCTTCGCTCGCAATGACGGCCGGGTGTTTCATATTACATATCGGATAATTTCGAGTGGACTTGCCATGAGCGGGAGCGCCGAGGGAAGGGAACGGTCATCGCTTGAATCGAAGACGTTCTGAATTCATCACAGAATGCGGCGCTGCGCGCCGGAGTGTACGCGCTGGATTCCCGCGTTCGCGGGAATGACGGGGATTCGCGGGCGGGTGGTTCAAAAACGCGCCGCCGCGCGGGCCGCCTCCCTCAGGGGGAGGCTTGCCCGGCGCGCGGGCGGGATGGAGCGGCGGGAGTCCGGCGGCGGAGGATGGGTTGGGATTCGCTGGCTCATCCCAACTCATGCGCGCGCCGCGCGGTTCGCGTTTCCGGTCAGCAGCCCGATGTTTCCAGGGTATAGGTCGGCGGGGCGTTATACGACGCCTCGTATTGTACAGAGCAACGGTCAGGGTTTTTCGCGCCCT
>JAIRPF010000197.1 GCA_031257115.1 Accumulibacter sp. | reverse complement strand
GGCTCAGGTGCTCGGTGCTCACGCCGGTCTGGGCGGCGATCGTCGATACGCGCAGCGGCCCGGCGTAGCCGGCGCGCACGATGCGCTTGACGCGGCTCACCAGCGAGCTTTCTTCTCCGACCGCTCCCGCGTGTTCCTGGAGGTCGTGCGCCAGCAGGATCAGCCGGTTGAGGCTCTCCGGCGGATATTACAAGCCATCATCCGGGGAAAGGCGGCCCTTGGAAGCATCATCCGCACGGATGACTGTCGGGGTTATGACGGCCTGATGGACAGGGGGTTCGGCAAACATTTCCGCGTCAACCACGGCGACAGCGAATTCGCCAGAGGGGCTGGCCATGTCAACGGGATGGAATCTTTCCGGAGTTTTGCAAAAAGGCGGCGGGCGAAGTTCGGCGGCATCGTCGGTCATATCTTCGCGCCGCGCCTCAGGGAGCGCGAGTTTCGCTTCAACCATCGACATGACAACCTGTGTCCGGCTCTGCTAAAGTCGTTTCGTGAACACCTTTTTGACGTGTTTGCTTCCCAGGACTCTTTGAAGCATTCCAATCATGCATCTCATCGAAAATTATCCGACCCCGGCCCGGAATTCCGGCCTTTCCCGCGAGGAGGGCGGCGGTCATTGAATCACGAAAGCCAGCTCATGCAGTTTGAACTTCTCGCCACGGACGGCGGCGGCCGCCGCGGGCGATTGACGCTTGCCCACGGGGCCGTCGAGACGCCGGCGTTCATGCCGGTCGGCACCTATGGCACGGTCAAGGCGATGACCCCGCGCGACCTTTCCGGAATCGGCGCGCAAATCTGCCTTGGCAATACTTTTCATCTCTGGTTGCGGCCGGGGCTGCCGGTCATCGCCGCGCACGGCGGTCTGCACCGTTTCATGGGCTGGGAGAAGCCGATCCTGACCGACTCCGGCGGATTCCAAGTGTTTTCGCTCGGCGCCCTGCGCAAGATTAGCGAGGAAGGCGTCCGCTTTTCGTCGCCGATCAACGGCGACAAGCTGTTCCTGACGCCCGAGGAATCGATGCGCATCCAGCGCGCGCTGGATTCCGACGTCGTGATGGTTTTCGACGAATGCACGCCCTACCCGGCCGATTTCGCCACGGCGGCGGCGTCGATGCGGCTGTCGCTGCGCTGGGCGGAGCGTTCGCGCGGCGAATTCGACCGGCTGGAGAATCCCAACGCGCTGTTCGGCATCGTCCAGGGCGGCATGTATGAGGCGCTGCGCGACGAGTCGCTGGCCGGCCTGCGCGGCATCGGCTTCGACGGCTACGCCATCGGCGGCCTGTCGGTCGGCGAACCCAAGGAGGAAATGGCGCGCGTCCTCGCCCACCTCGCGCCCCGGCTGCCGGAGGACAAGCCGCGTTACCTGATGGGCGTCGGCACGCCCGAAGACCTGGTGCGCGGCGTACTGGCCGGAATCGACCTGTTCGACTGCGTGATGCCGACGCGCAACGCGCGCAACGGCCATCTGTTCACCCGCCACGGCGACGTCCGGATCAAGAACGCGCAATACAGGGACGATCCGCGCCCGCTCGACGAATCGTGCGATTGCTACGCTTGCCGCCATTTCAGCCGCGCCTACCTGCACCACCTGTTCCGCGTCGGCGAAATCCTCGGCGCGCAGCTCAACACCCTGCACAACCTGCGCTACTACCAGGTTTTGATGCGCGAGATGCGCGAAGCCATCGCCGCGGGCCGCCTGCCGCGAATGGCCGCCGCCTTCCACGCCGCGCGCGGCGCGGGACGGTCGCCGGGCGCGGCGGCGTGATCGCCCCGGTCTTGCGAATGCCGGCAAGGCTTTCCGTGGATGACCGCCAAGGGCCGATCGCCGGTTTCCGCCGCCCCGCGTCCGGCGCTGAAGACGCGGAAGACTCGTATATAATGGCGAATTCGATCTTCCGTAACACTCCGGTCGTCCTGTTTCAACGATTCCACCAACAATTCCATTCCAGGAGATAAATGTGCTGATCAGCAATGCTTATGCCCAGACCGCCGCGGCGGGCGGGGCGATGGACATCATGTCGTTCCTGCCGATCATTCTGATGTTCGCCGTGCTCTACTTTCTGATGATCCGTCCGCAGCAGAAAAAGGCCAAGGAACACAAGGCGCTGATCGAGGCGCTCTCCAAGGGCGACGAGGTCGTCACCCAGAGCGGCATGGCGGGGCGCATCGCCAAGGTCGGCGATGAATTCGTGACCATCGAGATCGCCGAAAACGTCGAAATCAAAATGCAGAAGGGAGCCGTCGTCGTCGGCCTGATCAAGGGCACGCTGAAGAATCTGTGACCGGGATGTTGATTCATCGACCACGGAGCAGGGATACGGAGAACACCCAGGACAGGAGAAAAACGCGATCCGCCCGCCAGGCGGGTTCCGCGTGAGCGCCGGATTCCGGTGTTTTCTCCGCGTCCTTCGCGGGTCGACGGTTTTTCCCAGGCTCATCTTTCCAGACTCATTTCTTTAAGGCTCATCTTTCCAAGGCTCGTTTCCCGCTCAAAATGAATCGTTATCCGCTCTGGAAATACATCGTCGTCGTCGTCGCGCTGCTGTTCGGCTTTACCTACACCCTGCCGAATTTTTTCGGTGAATCGCCCGCCGTGCAGGTTTCCAGCGCCAAGGCCACGCTCAAGATCGACACCGCGACGCTCGATCGCGCCGAAAACGCGCTCAAAACGGCCGGCATCGCCGCCAGCGGCGTCTTCCTCGACGCCAACGGCGTCAAGGTCCGCCTGGAGGACACCGACACCCAGTTGAAGGTCAAGGATCTGCTGGAAAAGCAGTTCAACCCCGATCCCGCCGATCCGCAGTACGTCGTGGCCCTCAACCTGCTTTCGAGTTCGCCGCGCTGGCTGGCCAGCCTGGGCGCCCTGCCGATGTATCTTGGCCTCGACCTGCGCGGCGGCGTGCATTTCCTGCTCCAGGTCGACATGAAAGGCGCCATGACCAAGCGCCTCGACACCACGGCCGCCGACCTGCGCGGCCTGCTGCGCGACAAGAACATCCGTCACGGCGGCGTCAACCGCGAAGGCGAGCGCGTCGTCGTCCGCTTCCGCGACGAGGAAACCCGCGCCAAGGCGCGCGCCGCCGTGGAGAACGCCCAGCCCGATCTGGCGCTGGCCGACCAGGGCGAGGGCGGCGATTTGCGCCTCGTCGCCACGCTCAAGCCGGCGGCCCTCGGCAAAATCCAGGAATTCGCCATCAAGCAGAACATGGGCACGCTGCACAACCGGATCAACGAACTCGGCGTGGCCGAGCCGGTGATCGCCCAGCAGGGCGCCGACCGCATCGTCGTCCAGTTGCCCGGCGTGCAGGACACCGCCAAGGCCAAGGACATTCTCGGACGCACGGCGACGCTGGAAATCCGCATGGTCGACGAGACGCCCGGCGCGCTGGAAGCCGCGCTGGCCGGTCAGACGCCTTTCGGCGCCGAGCTGTACGTCGAGCGGGGCGGACAGCCGCTGCTGGTCAGAAAACAGGTCGTGCTGACCGGCGACCGCCTGACCGACGCGCAGCCGGGATTCGACAACCAGACGCAGGAACCGGCGGTGCATCTGACGCTCGATTCCACCGGCGCGCGCATTTTCCGCGATATCACCCGCGAGAACGTCGGCAAGCGCATGGCCATCCTGCTGATCGAAAAGGGCAAGGGCGAAGTGGTCACCGCGCCGGTGATCCGCACCGAGATCGGCGGCGGGCGCGTGCAGATTTCCGGCCGCATGAGCACCGTGGAAGCCAACGACGTGGCCTTGCTGCTGCGCGCCGGCTCGCTCGCCGCGCCGATGGAGATCATCGAGGAACGCACCATCGGGCCGAGCCTCGGCGCCGAAAGCATCAACAAGGGTTTCCACTCGACGCTGTGGGGTTTCGCCGGCATCGCCGCGTTCATGACCGTCTATTACGTGCTGTTCGGTTTCATTTCGGTCGTCGCGCTCGCCTCCAACCTGCTGTTCCTGGTCGCCCTGCTCTCGCTGCTCCAGGCCACGCTGACGCTGCCGGGCATCGCCGCCATCGCGCTGGCGCTCGGCATGGCCATCGACTCCAACGTGCTGATCAACGAGCGCATCCGCGAGGAACTGCGCAACGGCTCGGCGCCGCAGGCGGCGATTCACGCCGGTTACGAACACGCCTTCGACACGATCGTCGACTCGAACGTCACCACGCTGATCGTCGGCCTGATGCTGCTCGTCTTCGGTTCCGGGCCGGTGCGCGGCTTCGCCGTGGTGCACTGTCTTGGCATCCTGACCTCGCTGTTCTCCGCCGTTGTCGTCTCGCGCGCGCTCGTCAACCTGCTCTACGGCCGCCGCCGCAAGCTCGAATCGCTGGCCATCGGACAAATCTGGAGGCCCGGAACGTGAATGAAAAGTGAAGGGGGAAGGGAGAAGGGGGAAGGGTGTAAACCGAAAGCCCTTTTTCAGACCATCCGGTTTTACCCTTCTCCTTCTCCTTCCCCTTCCCCCTTCCCTAAAACCTCTCCCCTGAATCTCTAACCTTCTTCCCTCAAAAACATGGAATTCTTCCGCATCCACAAAGACATTCCCTTCATGCGCCATGCGCTGGTCTTCAACGTCATTTCGCTGATTACCTTCCTGCTGGCGGTTTTCTTCCTCGCTCATCGCGGCCTGCACCTTTCCGTCGAATTCACCGGCGGGACGCTGATCGAAGTGAGGTACGCCCAGGCGGCCGACCTCGAAAAAATCCGCGAGGGACTCGCCAGGGCGGGCTACGCCGACATCACCGTGCAGAACTTCGGCTCCTCGCGCGACGTGATGATCCGCATGCCCCTGAAGGACGAGCAGAATTCGGCCAAGATCGGCGAACAGGTGATGAGCGTGCTCGACGTCGAAGCGCCGGGCGCCAGCCTGCGCCGGGTCGAATTCGTCGGCCCGCAGGTCGGCCGCGAGCTTGCCGAAAACGGCGCGCTGGCCCTGCTGCTGGTGATCTGCGGCATCGTCGGCTACCTCTCCATCCGCTTCGAATGGCGCTTCTCGGTTTCCGCGATCATCGCCAATCTGCACGATGTCGTCATCATCCTCGGAGTATTCGCCTTCTTCCAGTGGGAGTTTTCGCTCTCCGTCCTGGCCGCCGTGCTCGCCGTGCTCGGCTATTCGGTCAACGAATCGGTGATCGTTTTCGACCGCGTGCGCGAAACCTTCCGCCGCGTGCGCGGCCTGACCACGCCGCAAGTGCTCGATCACGCCATCACCCGCACCATCTCGCGCACCATCATCACCCACGGCTGTACCGAAATGATGGCGATCTCCATGCTGTTTTTCGGCGGCGAAACGCTGCACTACTTCGCCATGGCGCTGACCATCGGCATCGTTTTCGGCATCTACTCGTCCGTGCTCGTCGCCAGCCCGCTCGCCATGTGGCTCGGCGTATCCCGCGAGCATTTCATCAAGCCCAAGAAACACGTCGAGGGCGCCAACGCGGACGGCGCCGTGGTTTGACGGTATTTGGCGGGGAAACCCCGTGATGCACGGCGGTTCGGCTTGGCGAACGGCGCCGCCCTCTCGTTCGCCGCCCGTAACCAGGCTAATTCGCGCGCCGGGAATAGGGGACGCTATCGGCGGACATCATCGTCCCTTTGCCAAGGATCTTCCCCGTTGCAAGCCGGACCGCGGCGCTGAACGGTATTCGGTTCAGAAACAGAGAAAGAAGAACACGGATAAAGGGTTGCGTGGAACCTCGCTAAGTGTGAAAAACGTGCTTGACGCGCAAAGTCTTCTTTTCCGCGATCAGGCTCATCAGGCGATCGACGTTCGGATGCTTGCCGGGATGCTGCCGCGCGTCCTCGGCGTGTTCGGCGAACAGTTCCAGTCCTTTCGCCGCGGCGTCCGGCGTGATCGCGCCGTAAGTCTGCGCCAGGTGGTTGTACACGGCGAGCGCGCCCTGGCTGCCGGGCTTGTTCTCGACGACGGCGGCTTCATTGCCTTCGCCGTCGAGCAGGCGAATCGCCGCCAGATGGGAAACTCCGGGGAGTTTCTTCAGATTCACCGCGAATTGCGACATGTTTTCTTTCCTCTCGTACCGAAGCGTTCCATTTTCGTATCAATGATGAAAGAGACTTCCACGCTTTCTCCATCATACCGCGAAAGCGGGAATCCAGTTCGTTGCCCCTGCCAGAGGGAAATGTTCCCATAGCATTGTCTATCACGACAGCTCGGTAGATGAAGAGGTCGAGGGTGATTTTGAGCCTGTTGAGGGTCTTGGAAAAGCGCTTGCTTCTTCGGTTGAAACGCGCAAG
>JAIRPF010000195.1 GCA_031257115.1 Accumulibacter sp. | reverse complement strand
ATACGCGGCGCGATTATGGCACGACTGCCGGCAAATTATCGGTTCCCACCGCGCCGCGAAGTAAAGTCAAGCGCAACGGAAGTCAACCACAACGGGCACGACGGCCACGACGAAAAGCGAACGGCAATTTTCTGTTTTTCGTCGTGCCCGCCGTGTTCGTCGCGCTCGTCGTGTTCGTCGTGTTCGTCGTGGTCAATGCCTTTCGTCTTTCGTCGTGACCGCCGAACCTGAAGTGCCTTCGATTCAAGTGACGGCTGTTTCCTTTTACCGTCATTCCCGCGAACGCGGGAATCCAAGGCGTACACTCTGGCGCGGAGCGCCGCATTCTTTGAAATTGGCATCCCTTCGGGCTGGAGGCAAGGAACTGGATTCCCGCTTTCGCGGGAATGACGGAGGTTTCTTTGTCTTCCGTCGTGGTCAACGCTTTTCTTTCAGGGTTCTCTCCGCGCCCTTCGTGGTTAAAGTTTGGGGCTGTCCTGGCCCGGCGGAGCGTATGGTTTGGGGTGGGCCAAGCGAACTCCGGCATCCGGACGGTTCGCGCGCGTTGTGGTCAAATCGGGTTTCCGGGGTTAAAGTATCCGTCCGTGGCGACGCGGCGTGGAAAATGAACCAAGGGAATTCCGGCATGTCAGTGAAAATTCTTGCGACCCTCTTTCTTGCGATGTTTTCCGCCGCCGTTCCGGCCGCCTGGCGGACGATTGCCTCGGAGCAGGGCAGGCGCGTGGAGATCGACCGGGAAAGCATTCGTCCGGGGCCGGACGCTTCCCTGACCGCCAGGGGGCGTATCGTGTTCGACAAGCCGATCGTCGATCCGAAAACGTCCGAGGCTTACCGCGCCATCGAGATCGAAAGCCGTTACGACTGCGCCCGGCGCACTTATGCCACGCTCAAGCGCGCCTATTACCGGGAAGACGACAGCTTGTTGCGCCAGGACGAGGCGGGCAGCCCGCTCGAAATGCCGGTGCGCGGCGGTACGCCGGACGGCCGTCTGCTGCGCGAGGTGTGCCGGCCGACGAGCGCCGCCACGCTGCCGGCGGCGCTCGACAAGATCGGCGAACTCGCCGGGGATTTGCGCAAATCCAACGAGACGCTGATCGCGCGGGCCGTGAAAAAGGACCGGCCGATCGCGTCGCCGCCCGCCCGGCGGCCTTCGGCGCGGCTGGCGGCTCGCGGCGCGGCGCACGCGGATTCCGCGCCGCGCCGCGCCTGGAGTTACGAGGGCGATACCGGGCCAGAGCATTGGCGCGCGCTCAGCCCGGATTACGCCGTCTGCGCGAACGGCCGGCGGCAGTCGCCGATCGATCTGCGCGACGCCTTCGCGGTCGACCTGGAACCGATCCGGTTTCTGTACCAGCCGGCGCCGTTCCGCGTCGTCGATACCGGGCCTCTTCTGCGAATGGCGGTCTACGGCGGCGGCATCGAGCTGCTCGGCAAAAGCTATCGCCTGACCCACGTCGATTTCCACAGCCCGTCGGAATTCACCATCGCCGGCCAGGGGTTCGACATGGAAGCGCAGCTCTTCCACCGCGCCGACGACGGCGGGCAGGCCGTCGTATCGATTCTGCTGGAGAAGGGCGAAAAAGGTGGCGAAAAGGACGGCGAGAACCCGGCGGTCCAGGCCGCGCTGAACAACCTTCCGCTGGAAAAAGGCGGGGAAAGCGCGCCGCCCGGCCTGTCCGTCGATCCCAACCTGCTGCTTCCGGCCGGGCGCGGCTATTTCACGTTCATGGGTTCGCTGACCGCGCCGCCCTGCACCGAGGGCGTGCTCTGGATGGTGCTCCGGCAGCCGCGGCAAATATCTCCCGGACAATCGGCGATGTTCCAGCGCCTCTATCCGCCAAACGCGCGTCCGGCGCAACCGGCCTTCGGACGCATCGTCAAGGAATCGCGGTAATCCGTTCCGGCCGGTTCCGGCGGCGGGATGACCGGCGGCCGCGAGAAACTTTTTCCAGCGATTAGCACTCTCATGGCGAGAGTGCTAAAATCGGGATGAATTTTTCCAGGAAGGTGGAACCCACATGACGCAAGCTTTGGCTTTTCCGGCGATCTCGGCGGTAGGCAACATCGATGCCTACATCGCCGCGGCGAAACGTTTTCCCATCCTCTCCGAGGCGGAGGAGTTCCGCCTGGCGACGCGCTTCAGGGAAGAAGACGATCTGGAAGCGGCGCGCCAACTGGTTCTTTCCCATCTTCGCCTGGTCATTTCCATCGCCCGCGGCTACCTCGGCTACGGCCTGCCGCACGCCGACCTGATCCAGGAAGGCAACATCGGCCTGATGAAGGCGGTCAAGCGATTCGATCCGCGGCAGGGCGTGCGGCTCGTTTCGTTCGCCATCCACTGGATCAAGGCGGAAATCCACGAATACGTGCTGCGCAACTGGCGTCTGGTCAAGCTGGCGACGACCAAGGCGCAGCGCAAGCTGTTCTTCAACCTGCGCGGCATGAAACCGGGCAGCGGCGCGCTGACCCCCGCGCAGGTGGACGACGTGGCGCTTCGCCTGAACGTGAAGCCGGAAGAAGTCGTCGAGATGGAAACCCGCCTGTCGGGCCACGACGTCGCGCTCGAAGCGGGCAGCGAGGACGAGGAAGGTTTCGCGCCGATCGCCTATATCGAGGACAATCGCGGCGAGCCGACGCGCGTGCTTGAAGCGCGCGACCACGACTACCTGCAGGGCGAAGGGCTGCAAGCCGCGCTGGCGGATCTCGACGGACGCAGCCGCCGCATCGTCGAGGCGCGCTGGCTGGCCGACGACCCGGCCACCCTGCACGACCTGGCGGACGAATTCGGCGTTTCCGCCGAGCGCATCCGCCAGATCGAAACGAAAGCGATGCAGAAGATGAAATCGCGGCTCCTGCCGCTGCTCGAAGCGCGCTGATCCGGGCCGGGACGGACAAAAAACCGTCCAGAATCACCCCCCAAAGCCGTCCGGTCGATCCGGACGGCTTTTTTCTTCCGCCGGCGGCTCCGTCGCTACGCCGCCGCCTCGGCGGCGCGCGCCGCCTGTACGCTCGGACGGGCTTCCACGCGATCACGGAAAGCGATCAGCGACGGCCACGGCGCCAGGTCGAACTGGAGCCACGGGCACCAGGACAGGGTCGTGTAAAGATAGCCGTCGGCGACGCTGAACCGCCGGCCAAGCAGGAACTCGTTCCCTTCCAGATGCCCGGCCACGAACGACAGGCGTTTCGACAGACTCCGCCGGGCCGCCGCCTTTTGATCCTCCGGCGTCGCCGGGTTGAACAGGGGGACGAATCCCTTGTGGATCTCGGAGTTGATGAATCCGAGCCATTCCTGCAAGCGATAGCGTTCCAGCGTGCCGTCCTTCGGCGCCAGACCGGATTCGGGCTTCCTGTCGGCGATGTACTGGACGATGGCCTGCACCTCGGTCAGCACGCCGCCGCCGTCGAGTTCAAGGGCGGGAACGTAGCCCTTGGGATTGATCCGGGAAAAATCACCGCCGTCGGCGGCGATCTTGCCGGTCTTGATATCGACCTTGACCAGATCGAAAGCGAGTCCCGCCTCGCGCAAGGCGATGTGCGGCGAAAACGAACTGGCGCCAGGGAAAAAATACAGCTTCATGCGTGTCTCCTTTGTTTGTCGGGTTTGAAAGACATGGAATCAGACAACGGGGAAATGGAAATTATCCGGGAAACCGTCCGGAAAATTATCCACCGGCGGCGCTTTCGTTTCATTCCATTTTCAAATCGAGTTGCAAGCCGATCTCGATGCCTGTCTGGCCGATGACGGCAACGCGCGACCTCATCCGGGCAAGAGGGGTCGCGGACAAAAACTGGCAACAACGTTGCCTTTGCGCATGTCGCCAGAAAACTTAAAACTCATTGAACAGCCCGCATGGGTTGGGATGATCGAAGCGAACCCCAACGCAAGCGGCAAACCCTCATGCCGGAGTCCGTTTTCCCGGTGATCCCGCCACCGTTCCGGACGCCGTTTCACGCCGGAATGGGGCTACGCGGTGGCGATGACGCCCATGCGGACGATGATGTTGGAAAAACGCCGCTGTTCGCCGGTGGTCACGATGGCGTAGGCCCGGCGGGCGCGTTCGTAGAATTCGGGCTTGGGCAGCTTGAGGAAGGGCTTGTCGCCGTCCTTCCGCGCGGCCAGCAGCGCCTGGAAGTCCGCCCAGATTTCCGGCGCCTGCGCGATCGAATCGGGCGGCATCATCAGGATGCCGGAGAAGTCCACGGCGTAGTCCAGCGGCATGAGCGTGAGCGCGCTCCTGAGCACGTCGACGAGGGGCTGGCCGTTGTAATGGACGAGCCGTCGGGCGTGGGAGGCCGCCGGGAAATTGGCGTCGGAAAAAACGATTTCGTCGCCGTGCCCCATGTTCATCAGCACGTCCATCAACGGCGGGGAAATCAGCGGATCGATACCTTTCAACATGCCGCGTCTCCTAGAAAATCCGGCTTTTGGCGCGGTTTTCGTAATAATCGGGCGAATCGCCCAGCTTTTGCCAGACCGGCAGGCTGGCCGCGTCGATGCGCGCCATGATCTCGTCGCTCAGGACCACGTCCAGCGCGGCCAGGTTCGCGTCGAGCTGCGCCACGCTCCGGCAGCCCGCCAGCGTCGAGGCCATGAAGGGCTTTTGCAGAATCCACGCCAGCGAAATCTGCGCGCAGGACAGGCCCGTTTCGGCGCTGATCGCCTTCACGCAGTCCACCGCCTCGAAGAGTTCCTTTTCCGCGCCTTCCTCGCCGTGGCGCGATTCCTTGCCGCCGCGTTCCTGACTGAAGTGGCGGGAATGCGCCTGGGGCGGCGGCACGTCCTCGGGGCGGGCGTATTTGCCCGTGAGCAGGCCCTGTTGAAGACCGACCGAGCCGGTCACGGCGATCCGGTTCGCCACGCAATGGGGGGCGATTTCCTTTTCGATGGCGCGCGAGACGATGTTGTAGGCCAACTGGTTGCTGTCGACCCGGACGCCGGTGGCCGCCACCTCGGCCATCTGCGCGACGCCGAAATTGGAGAGGCCGATCGAGCGGATGAGTCCCTCTTTTTGCAGCGCCGCGAACTGGTGGAAAACGTCCGCGACTTGCGGCGTCTGCCCGGCCGCGCCCTCGCCGCCGGCGAAATGGGCCAGGGCCGTGGCGTTGATGGGCCAGTGCAGGATGTAGACGTCCAGGTAGTCCGTGCCCAGCCTTGCGAGGCTCGCTTCCAGGTATTTCCTGACGTCGCCCGCGTGGGAGGTGCTGATCTTCGAGGCGAGCGCCACCTTGTCGCGGCGTCCCTTCAGCGCCCGGCCCAGCGAGCGTTCGCTTTCACCGTCGTTGTAGACCTCCGCCGTGTCGAAGAAATTGACGCCGCGTTCGATGGCCGCCGCGACCACGGCGTCGGCGTCCCGCTGGGATTGCGCGCCCCAGTACGCTCCGCCGCCGAACGACCAGCAGCCCAGTCCGATGACGCTGACCTCGATTCCGGACGCGCCCAGTTGTTTGTATCTCATGTTTCGTCTGTCCCGAAAAAACGGCCGGACGCGGAATGCGCGCCCGTCAATTGAGCAGCCCCGGCAGCCACATCACCAGGCCTGGCACGTAGGTGATGAGCATCAGCACCGCGATCATGGTTATGAAAAACGGAAGGAACGCCTTGACCACGCTGGAAATCGAACATTTGGCCACGCCGCAGGCGACGAAAAGACAGACGCCCACCGGCGGCGTGAACAGGCCGATGCCCAGGTTGACCACCATGATGACGCCGAAGTGCACCGGATCGACGCCGCAGGCCACGACGATGGGCAGCAGGATCGGCGTGAAGATGATGACCGCCGGCGAGAGGTCGAGCCAGGTGCCGACGAACAGCAGCCACACGTTGACGAGCAGGAGCAGCATGAACTTGTCGGTGGTGATGCCGGTGAGGAAGCCGCCGATGGCCGCGGGCACGTTCTGCCGGGCGAAAAGCCAGGCCAGCGCCGAGGCGGTGGCGATCATCAGCGTGGTCTGGCCGGTGACGACGGCGACTTCGACGACGATCCTGGGAATGTCCTTCCACTTGATTTCCCGGTAGTAAAGCGCGCCGAGCAGGAAGGAGTACAGCGCGGCGATGCCCGCCGCCTCGGTGGCGGTGAATATGCCGAAAATGATGCCGCCCAGGATGATGATGATGGTCATCATCGCCGGAACGCCCTTGAGCAGGATGACCAGGGCTTCCTTGAGCGAGACCTTCTCGTCGCGCGGGTAGTCGCGCTGTTTGGCGATGATCGCCGACACCGCGATCAGGGCGAGGCCGACCAGGATTCCCGGCACGATGCCGCCGAGGAAGAGCTTGCCGATGCTGGCGCTGGCCGCGACGCCATAGACCACCATCGGGATGCTCGGCGGAATCATGATGCCGATCGTCGACGACGTGGCGGTGACGGCGACGGAAAAGTCCGTGTCATACCCCTTCTTCACCATCGCCGGAATCAGGATGCCGCCGATCGACGCGGTATCCGCCGCCGCCGAGCCGGTGATTCCGGCAAAAAGCATGCTGGCGACGATGTTGATGTAGGCGAGTCCCCCCTTGAGGAATCCCACCAGCACCCTGGAGACGTTGATGAGATCCCGCGTCGTGCCGCCCAGCGCCATGAAGCGCCCGGTCATGATGAACAGCGGGATGGCGATGAAGGTGAAGGTGTCGAGGCCGGTGAACATGCGCTGCACCATGACCATCAGCGGATAGCCGCCGACGGCGGCGCCGACCAGCGCGGCAAGGCCCGTGCAGATGGCGATGGGCACGTTGAAGATCATGAGTCCGATCATGACCGCGAAAACGATAATCGCTACCATCAGTCTTTTCCTTTCAGCGCCTCGGCGCCCATTTCCACCACTTCGTCGGGGACTTCCGCCGCCGCCGTTTCATAGGCGATGCCCTTGACGTGGCAGTAGAGCTGCCAGGCGCCGAGAATGGCGTAGAGAAAACCCGCCAGCGGAATGGCGATGTATACGGTCATCATGGGAATGCGCATCACCGGCGTGAGCTGATTGCCGACGATGCCCAGAAGCTGGATTCCCAGAACGCCCAGGAAAAGGCCGAACGTGACGATCAGCGCGTAGACGAAAATCCGGTTGCCGAATTTCACCCGCTCCGGCATCAGGCTCTCGAAGTAGTCGATGCCCAGGTGCAGCTTGTTGCGCAGGGTCATCGCCCCGCCCAGGAAGCAGAACCAGATCAGGGCAAAGCGGGCGAGTTCGTCGGTCCAGGAAAACGGCACCGCCATGAAAGTGCGCCCGAAAATCTGTATGAGTATGCACACCGACATCACCACGCCGACGACCCAGACCAGCGTGAAAACAACCCTGTCGTAGAGCACGCGAATGAATTTCTCCACGATGTCCCCCCTCTCTTGTCGTGACGAGCGGATTCCGGCCGCGCGCCGGAACGATGAACCCATGCCGAAGTATCCGGAAAACGGCCCGCGCCGCCGATTCAGGCGCTTCCCTCACCCTGCCCTCTCCCGGGGGGAGAGGGTCTTGCCCCGCTTCTCCCGGAGGAAGCAGAGGAAGGAGGCCGCGATGGCGCCCTTCTCCCTCCGGGAGAAAGGCTGGGGATGAGGGAACGGCCTCGGCTTCGCGCTACTTCGTGAAGGCGTCGATCACGTCGCCGCCGATCTTGTCGCGGTATTCGGCGTAGATCGGCTTGACCGCGTTCTGGAACGTCGACTTGTCCGGGCAGGCGTTGATGGTCATGCCCAGCTTCTTGAGTTCTTCGAGCGCCGTGGCCTCGCTGTCCCGGTCGAGCTGGGTGGCGTAGTGGCCGGCCTCGTTGCCCGCCTTGAGCACGATGTCCTGCAAATCGGCGGGCAGCTTGGCGAAGAACTTGGGATCGAGCGCGATGATGTTCGGCGAGATGAAATGCTCGGTCAGGGAAACGAACTTGGTGACCTCATATTCCTTCTGCGTGATGATGAGCGAAACGGAATTTTCCGCCGCGTCGACCACCTTGGTCTGCAAGGCCATGTAGCGTTCGTTGGCGGTCAGCGGCACCGGCACCGCGCCCAGCAGTTCGAAGGTCCGGCGCATGACCGGGCTTTCCATGATGCGCACCTTCAGGCCCTTGAAATCGGACGCCGTGACCACCGCGCGGGGCTGGATGTACATGTCGCGCGGGCTGCGCACCATCCAGCCGACGATCTTGATGCCGGCGCTCTTTTCCAGCGAGTCGGCGAAGGTCTTGCCCAGGCCGCCTTCGAGCTTGTCTTCCAGCCATTTCTGGCTCTGGGAGATGTAGGGCAGATCGAAGACCATGAACTTGGAATCGACCGCCGACAGCACGGCCACGTTGATTTCCGCCGCCTGCAGGCTGCCCATGCGAATCTGCTCGATATAGTCGCGGTGCGCGCCGAGCTGGCCGGTGTGCTTGACGTCGACCTCGATGCGCCCATTGGAACGCGCTTCCACGAGTTCCTTGAACTTGAAGAAAGCCTTGACGCAGTTGTCCTCCGGGTTGCTGGGCGTGGCCATCGTGATCGTGAAATCCTTCGCCGTGACCGGAGCCGCGAAACCCAGAGCAAGCGCGAGCGCCATTGCAAAACCGAAACCCTTTTTCATGATATCCCTCCTGGAAAATGGAAAGCTCAGTGTAAGCCGCTTCCCCGCCAGCGCAAGCATTTTTTCAGGAAATATCAAAAAATATTAAAAAATAGAGAGAAATTATGATGTATTGCCTTTTTTTGTACGCGTAAACTACAATTTTTTCCGAAATAGATCAGATTTTCGTCTTGCGGAGTCGCCATGCTGGAACATTTTTCATCGGTGGAAAGCCACCGTTTTCAGGACGCCCATTTCATCAACGCGATCCGCCCCGCGCCGGGAAAGCGCCGCGTCCTGTTCTTCCCCGTGGGCAACGCCGGCGTGGTGTGGCACAACGGCAACTGGCAGGACATCCTCCCCAATCGCCTCTTCTGTATCGAGGCGGAAACGGAATTCTCCATCCACTGCGGCGAAGGGCCGGTCGACTGCTTCGCCACCGCCTTCGAATCCGGCGATCCGGGCCGCGTCGCCATGAACGACTACCTGATCGTCCAGCAGAACACGCGCGCGGAATTCATCGCCATGAACATCGAACTGGCGACGGCTTGCCTGGCCGGGGACGGCGGGCGGATTTCCCGCGCGCTCCGGGGCATCCTGGAGAAAATCGACCAGATGACCATGAACAACCACATCGCTTTCGCCGTCCGGCACGTGGGGCCAAAAATCAACGTCCCCGACCACTTCCACTCGAATGAATACCAGATCGAATACTTCGCCGCCGGCGCCGGCGGCATCCGCGTGGGCCGGCGCTGGATGGAGTTTGGCCAGGGCAGCTTCTGCTTCATCCCGCCCCTGGTTCCCCACGAGATTTCCTACGCGCAGTCGCGGAACATGGACAACTACAGCATCAAGTTCCAGTTCATCGAGGACCCCCGCATCAAAAGTCCGCCGGCCTCTCCCTTCGTGGTCGACGTGGCCGGAGAAAAACAGGCCGATGTGCTGGGCCTGCTCAAGAAGATCGTCGGCGAGTACACGATGGATCTGCCGATCTCGCCGGAGAGCCTCAACCGGCTGATCCTGCTGGTACACGACCTTCAGGAACACGCGGGATCGGCCGGAGAAGAAAGCTCGCTGGTGAGCCGCGTCAAGCGCATCGTGCGCGCCGGCTACGCCGGGCCGCTGCGCGTATCGACGATCGCCGCCCAGACCGGCGTGAGCACCGAGCACCTGAGCC
>JAIRPF010000192.1 GCA_031257115.1 Accumulibacter sp. | reverse complement strand
CCCCCGTCATTCCCGCGAAAGCGGGAATCCAGTGCCTT
The DNA here is from genome assembly GCA_031257115.1 of Accumulibacter sp. Taxonomy (GTDB): domain Bacteria; phylum Pseudomonadota; class Gammaproteobacteria; order Burkholderiales; family Rhodocyclaceae; genus Propionivibrio. Next base: position 12,439 of record JAIRPF010000192.1, on the reverse strand, counting down.
GCCTCCGGCCCGAAGGGCCGCGAATATCGGATGGAGCGCGGGCATCCCGCCCGCATCGATCGCCTTTTTGCGGTCGTCCCGCCCGCGCGCCAGTTCAAAAGAGCGCCGCGTGGAGAGGCGGATTCGCTTTTCTCGTCCGCGCGGCGCTTGCCGGTGTCTTGTGCGTCCCGCCGGTTTCCGTTCTCGCCGATCCGCTGGCCGGGGCGACGCTCACTGTTTTCGGGGCGGGCGCGGCGCGCGAGGTCCGCCTGGGCGGCGGGGACGCGCCGGTCATGACCGTTTATGGCGACGCCGGCCCGCGCCAGATAACGCTGCCGTCCATCGCGCCGCCGCGCGATCTGCTTCCGGCGCGGGGCGCGGGCGCGTACTTCCGGCTCTCCGGCGGCTATCGCCACGGCAGGACGCGCTTCGACATCGCCGCCGACCCCGGCGGCCGCGCCACGCCGAACGTTCTTTCGGAACTGACCTGGAATCTGCCGCAGGCCGAAATCCGCCTGGACGCCGGCTGGACGCACGCTTCCGGTTTCACGCTGCGCGGCCACCTGGCGGTTGCCCGCGTGCTCTCCGGCGGCCGCGCGCGGGATTCGGACTACGCGCTCGACGGCCGCGAGGGGGAATTCTCGCGGTCGTATTCCAGTCCGAAAGGCAGCGTTTCCCGCGATTATTCGCTCGGTGCCGGCTGGCGTTTCGCGCTTCCGGGCGATCACGATCTGACCCCGATGATCGGCCTGGCGCGCTACGCAGGCAAATACCGGATGCGCGACGGCAAACAGATCGTCCCGCCGCTCGGCGATTTCGACGGCCTCGACAGCCGTTACGAACCCGAATGGCGCAGCGGCTGGATCGGGCTGGAGAGCGAATCGCGCCCGAACGGGCGGCTGACCGTGCGCGCCAGCCTGAAACACCACTGGTTTTCGTACCGGGCCACGGCGGACTGGAATCTGCGCGGCAATTTCGCGCATCCGGCGAGCTTCCGCCATCTCGGCCACGGAACCGGCTGGGAGGCCGGCGTCGGCGTGGATTGGCGGCTTGGGGCGCCGCGCTCGCGGCACGCGCTTTCCCTCGATCTCTCCGGCCGCCGGCTGCGCGTCCGGGACGGCCGCGACATCACGTATTTCGCCAACGGCCGCAGCGCCGAAACCCAGCTGAACGGCGTAGATAACGGCGGTTGGGCGTTGCGCGCCGGTTATCGCCTCGATTACTGAAACGGAGACGCACGACATGAAACGATTCCGCGCGATCGATTCTTCCCGCCGCCTCGCCCTGTACCTCGCCGCCCTCGCGCTCGCCTGCGGCGTCCTGGGCTTCACCTGGTGGAAAACGCAATACGCCTGGCGCGACGGCTACGGCGACGGGGACATGAGCCATTTCGCCCAGGCCGACCCGCGCGCGCTCTCCGGCGGCGACATGACGGTCTTTCACGGCGGCTTCGAACCTTTCGGCCAGTCGCCGGACAATCTGCCGTGGCAGTACGAGGCCATTTTCGAGGACGGCGACGGCGTTTTCGACAAGGCGTTCATCCCCGGCGACGGCAAGACCGCGTCGCAGGTCAAGAACGCCGGAGGCACGCGCCGGCGCGGCCTGGGGCCGCTGTACAACGCCCGCGGCTGCGCCGAATGCCATTTCCGCGACGGGCGCGTCGAAAGGCCCTACGAGAGCGGCGGCGAGATGCTGGGGATGTTCCTGCGCCTTTCCGCGCCGGACGGCAAGGGCGGCTGGAAACCGCCGGAGGGCTATCACCACCAGTTGCACGACCGGGCGATCGACGGCGTGCCGCCCGAAGGCCGGGGACACATCGACTGGGAGGAAGTCCCCGGCCGATTTCCCGACGGCGAAGCCTATTCCCTGCGCAAGCCACGTTTCCGCGTCACCGATCTCGCGCACGGCGAGCTGCCCGCCGGGACGATCATCGAAGCGCGCACCGCGCCGCCGATACACGGCGGCGGCCTGCTCGAAGCCATCGCGGAGAGCACTCTCCTCGGCTTCGCCGAAGCGCAGAAGAACGACCCGGACGAAGTGTCCGGCAAGCCCAATTACGTCACCGACCCGGAAACCGGCCGGCGCGTGCTCGGCCGCTTCTCGCTCAAGGCCAACGAACCGAGTCTGCGCGCGCAGGCCGCCGGCGCGTCCTTCAACGACATGGGCGTGACCAGCCCGATCTACCGCCGCGAGGGCTGCCTGCCGCACCAGAAGGAATGCCTGGCGGCAAAACATGGCGGCACGCCGGACGAACCGGAACTCTCGGCCAAGCAGCTGGAAGACCTGACCGTCTATATGCGGCTCCTCGCCGTGCCGGCGCGGCGCGGTCTCGACGATCCGGCGGCGTTGAAGGGCGAGGAACTGTTCAAGGAGGCGCGCTGCAACGTCTGCCACGTCGACACGGTAAAGACCGGCGGCGCGCATCCGATCAAACGCCTGCGCAACCAGACCATCCATCCCTACAGCGACCTCCTGCTGCACGACATGGGGCCGGGCCTCGCCGGCCGGCCGGACGGCGAGGCCACGGCGCGGGAATGGCGCACGCCGCCGCTGTGGGGCATCGGCCTCACCGGGCGCAGCAACCATCACACGAATTTCCTGCACGACCAGCGCGCGCGTGGCCTGCAAGAAGCGATCCTCTGGCACGACGGCGGGGCCGCCAAGGCCAGGGATCGCTTCATGGCCATGAGCCGCGGGGAACGCGCCATGCTGATCCGTTTTCTGGAGTCGCTATGAACATGAATGACGCAAGACCGCCGCAAACCCCGGATGCCGCCATCCTCGCCGCCGCCGCGAGCATCGACGGCATCCTCCTCGGCAAGCCGCGCGCCGTGCGCCTGGCGCTCGCCTGCCTGCTCGCGCGCGGGCACCTGCTGATCGAGGACCTGCCCGGCATGGGCAAGACGATGCTCGCGCACGCGCTGGCGAAAGCCTTGGGACTCGAATTCAAGCGCGTGCAGTTTACCAACGACATGCTGCCGGGCGATCTCACCGGCGCGGCCATCTTCGACCGCGAACGCGCCGGATTTATCTTTCATCCCGGCCCGATCTTCACCCAGCTGCTGCTCGCCGACGAGATCAACCGCGCCTCGCCGAAAACACAGTCGGCGCTGCTCGAAGCGATGGAAGAGCGGCAGGTGAGCGGCGACGGAGAGACCCGTCCGCTGCCCGAACCGTTCTTCGTCATCGCCACGCAGAACCCGGTCGACCATCTGTCGACCAATCCGCTGCCGGAAGCGCAGCTCGACCGCTTCCTGATGCGCCTCTCGCTCGGCTACCCGGACGCCGGGGCCGAACTGGAAGTGCTGCGCGGCGAGGACCGGCGCGAACTGCTCGAACGCCTGCCGCCGGCGCTCGATTCCGGCGCGCTCGCCGCCGCGCAGCGGCGAGCGCGCGAAGTCCACGCCAGCGACGCGCTGCTCGGCTACATCCGCGCGCTCGCCGAACACACGCGCCACGCCGCCGGATTCGCCTTCGGCCTGTCGCCGCGCGGCGCGCTGGCGCTGCTCGCCGCCGCCCGCGCCTGGGCGCTGCTCGACGGGCGGGACTACGCGCTCCCCTCGGACGTGCAGACGGTCTTCCCGCACGTCGCCATGCACCGCCTGGGCCACGGCGACGCGCGCACGGCGGAAAACCAGGCGCGGATCATCCTCGACGCGGTGGCCCTGCCGTGAACATGGGAAAAGCGTCTGGAACGGTTCCGGTTCAGGTGACGGCCGTTCCATTTTCCCGTCATTTCCGCGAACGCGGGAATCCGGCGCGTACTTTCCGGCGCGCAGCGCCACATCCATTGAATTTGCAGCCCTTCGGGCTGGAGGCAAGGAACTGGATTCCCGCGTTCGCGGGAATGACGGGGATTTGCAGGTGGATGACGGGGATTTGCGGGTGGATGACGGCGATCTGTAGGCTAATAATGGGGATTTATGGGCGAATGGCAGGGATTCGCGGGCGAATGACGGGAATCTGTAGATTGATGGCGGGGATTTGTGGGCGGTCGATTCGAAAACGCGCTGACTATGGAGAACACGGAGGGCGCGAAGAGAAACGGGAATTTTCTCCGTGTCTCTCCGTAAACTCCGTGGCCAAAAAGGTTTCCACCGTTCCCGCCGTGCCTGGGGTGTTTTCGATCCAGGCGGCGACCGCTCCACTTCCCCGTCATTCCCGCGAACGCGGGAATCCAGCGCGTGCTTTCCGGCGCGAAGCGCCGCATCCTTTGAATCTTTTCGGGTGCATTCCCCACCGCTTGCGGCGCGCCATCCGCAAATACTGTCTTGAGGAAGATACCCCGCCCCTTGGGGCGGGGAGTTTCATTCCGCATCCCGTCGGTCTGAAGACAACGAACCGGATTCCCGCGTTCGCGGGAATGACGGGGATCGGCGTGTCCGGGCATGGCCGATTCGACTGGTTTCCAGCTTGCGCTGAAGTAACTGGAGTTCGCAATCGTTTGATTCAAAAACGCTCTGACGCGGCTTCGGTTCGCGGGATGACCGTCGCCGATTCCTTCCCGTCATTCCCTTGCCCGCCGGAATCCGGGAAATTCGACGGACGAACCGGTTTCCGGTTTTCGCCGGGGCGGCGCGTTCTATCCACGTCCATGTTCGCGTATGTATAAATATCTGAGTCGAAAACGCCCCGGCCACGGCGGGCGCGGCGGGAAGATTCTTCCGCCGGGAGACGGGGCGCGGAAAACGCCTTCCGCCTCGTGCCGCCCCACTCCGGCCGGTCTGTGCTGGTTCGCCGCCGTGCCCGCGCTGCTCGCCACCGCCATCAATTACGGCAGCAACCTGATTTTCGCCCTGGCTTTCGTCATGCTGTCGCTGTGGCTGCAATCGGCCTGGCTTTGCCGGCGCAATCTGCGCGGCCTCGTCTGGCGTCCCGCCGTCCCGTCGCCGGTTTTCGCCGGCGAGCCGATCGGCGCCGGCGGCGCGCTGGTCGAAGAAACCGGCGCGCGCCGCCACGCGCTGCGCCTCGTCGCCGGAAGCGCCATCTCGCCCGCCGCCGATCTCGCGCCCGGCGCGGAAATCCGCCTGGAGGCGAGCGTCGCGTCCCGGCGCCGGGGCGTCCAGGCGATCGGCCCGCTGGCGCTGGTCTCGGATCATCCGTTCGGGCTGTGGCGCCGGCGCGTACCGCTGCCGGCGATGGAGGCGCTCGTCTACCCGTCGCCCGAAGGCGACGCGCCGCTGCCGCTCGCCGCGCCGATGCCGGCGCACCGCCGCCTCGCCGCCGACAATTTCCAGGGCGTGCGCCGCTACGCGCCCGGCGATTCGCCGCGGCGCGTCAACTGGCGGGTTTTCGGGCGCGTCGGGGAACTGACGGTCAACGAGTTCGACGGCGCGCAGGGCGGCGAGGCGCTGTGGCTGTGCTGGGAGGAGACGCGGGGCGAGACCGAGGCGCGCCTGTCGCAACTGGCGGCGTGGATTCTCGCGGCGCGGCGCGACGGCCTCGAATACGGCTTGCGGCTCGGACATCTGCGGCTCGCGCCCCGGCGCGGCGGCGATCATCAGGCGGCCTGCCTGTCGGCGCTGGCGCGTTTCGACGCCGCCGCGCGGGATGAGAAGGCGGCGGCATGAAGGCGATCGCGGCCGCTTTTCCGATGACCCGGCGGTGGCCGTCCGCCGCGCTGCTCGGCGTGGCGCTCGCCGCGCACGCGCCGGCGCTGCCGCTTTTTGCCTGGCCGGCGCTGCTCGCCGCCGCCGCCGGCCGCTTTCTGCCGCCCCGGCGCTGGGCCGCCGCGCTGCGCGCCGCCGCCGCGCTCGGCGTTTATTTCGCCGCCGCGCTGGCCTGGGGATGGTTCGCCGACGATACCCTGCGTCTTTCGCTGCTCGCCGCGCTGCTGCTCAAGTGGGGCGAGGCGGAAAGCGCGGGCGAGGAAGGGCTGGTCATCGCCGCCGCGCTCGTCGCCGTGGCCATCGGCGGCCTGAACTGGAGCGACGGCTGGGCGCTGGCCTGGGTCGCCCTGGCGCTGCCGGCGGCGCTGCTCGCCCTGGAAGCGGCGGCGGCGCGGGCGCGTGAACGAGAGACGCGCCCCGGAGGGGGTTCGCTTCGCCGCGCCGCGCTGGCCCTCGCGCCGCCCTTGCGTCATCTGGCGCTTTCGCTGCCGCTCGCTGGCGCGCTGTTCGTCTTTTTCCCGCGCATTCCCGGCCCGCTGTGGGACATCGGCCTGAGCTTCGGCCTGCCGCTGGCGGTCGGCATCGACCAGTCGCCGCAAGGTTTGGGCGTCGCCGGGACGCTGACGCCGGGCCAGGGTCAGGGCGGCGCGGCGATGAGCGGCGCGACGCCGGCGCTGGTCGGCGAATTCAGGAACTGGGTGCCGCCGACCAGCCTGCTCTACTGGCGCGGGCCGGTGTTCTACGATTTCGACGGCCAACGCTGGAATCTCGATTCGGACATCGCCAGCAACGGCCGCCGTTTCATGTCGCAAGGCTGGCGCTCGGCGCGCGCCTTTGCCCGCGAGCGGCTCGCGCAGGCGGCGCAGGAGGTGCGTTACACGATCCGCCTGTCGCCGCACCGGGCGACCTGGCTGTACGCGCTCGATCTGCCGTCGGCGCTGCCGAGCGAGGCTTTCATCGGCCCGGACTGGCAGGTGGTCTCGCACACGCCAGTGGAACGCGAGATGACCTATGACCTCGCGTCCTGGCTGGAATGGACGGATCGCCCGGAGATTTCGGACTCGCTGCGCGAGCGCGCGCTGGCCTTGCCGGAAGGCGGCAATCCGCGCCTGCGCCGGCTGGGCGTCGAGCTGCGCGAGCGGGCGGCGGCGGAGACCGGGAAAGGCGGCGAAGGCAGCGTCGCCGACGCCGTCGTCCGCGCCGCGCTGACCCGGCTCGCCGAGGGCGCTTACACGCTGCGCGAGACCTTCGACGCGCCGCGAGGCGCGGACGCTTTCGATGCGTTCTGGTTCGACACGCGCGCCGGCAACGCCGAATTCTTCGCCGGCGCTTTCGTGTATCTGATGCGCGCCGCCGGCGTTCCGGCCCGGCTGGCGACCGGCTATCGCGGCGGCAAGCTGATGGCGCTGACCAACTACGTGGTGGTCAAGCGCAGCCACGCCCACGCCTGGACGGAAATCTGGGACGAGGCGCGCGGCTGGCGGCGTGTCGATCCCGCCGACATCGTCGCCCTGCAAAAGCGGGTCGAAACGGCGGCGCCGGCCAGGGAACGCGCCGAGGCGGCGGAAACCGCGCCGGCTCCGCGCGAGGACAAGAAGAACGCGGCGGCGCGGCCGCCGCCCGCCGGCGATTTCGCCGAAAGTACGCCAACCATGCGCGCGCGGCTGAAACCCGAGGACGAAGAAACGTCCTGGCTCGAAGCGGCCAGCGCGTGGATCGGGCAATGGATCGTCCGCCTGGACGCGGAGCGGCAATTGGAACTTTTGGCCGGCAAGGGCGGCGGCCTGGCCTGGGTATGGCTCCTGTTCGCCGCCGTCTGCGCGGCGGCGGCGGTCGCCGCGATCGGCGTCGGACTCGCCCGCTGGCGCGAGGCGCTCCGCCTGCCGCCGGCGCAGCGCGCCTGGCGGAGCGTCTGCGCGATGCTGGCCCGCCAGGGGCTGCCCAGGGCGGCGTCCGAATGTCCCCGCCAATACGCCCGCCGCGTCGCCGGCGAGCGCCCCGAACTGGCCGCTGGCGCGCTCGCGCTGGGCGAGGCTTACGGCCTCTGGCGCTACGGGCGGACGCCGGAAGAAAATTCGGCCAGCGTCGCGCGCGCCGCGCGCTATCTGAAAAACCTGATCCAGGCCATGCCGCCCCCGGCCAGGAAAAACGCCCCATCCAGCGAGGAACCGCGACCATGAATTTTCTTTTTTCCTGCCTTCGTCATCTCAATGTCCTGCCGCTCGCATTCGCCGGTCTTGTCGGCCTCGCCAGCTTCTCCGCCGCCGCGCTCGCCGCCGCCGACGGCAAGGCGGCGGTCGCGGAAATCGGCCGGCGCGGCGACGCCGCCGTCGCCGCCTACACGCCGCAAAAGCATCTGGCGACCGCCGCCGAATTCTCCCGGCTGTATTTCGACGTTTTCGAGGGCGCGGGGATGGAACTGGACCTCGGCATCCGTGCCTCGAAACTCAAGACCGAGATCGAGGTGCTGTTCGGGCAGGTGAACGACAAGGCCATGCGCGGCGCGCCGCCCGGAGAACTCGACGCCGCCTGGCAAGCCCTGCGCGCCCGCCTGCTCGACGCCGCCGCGCTGTACGACGGGGAACGGGAGAGCGGTTTCTGGCCCGTCTTCGCGCAATCGCTGCTGATCCTGCTGCGCGAGGGCGCGGAAGCCATGCTGGTGGTCGCGGCGCTGGCGACCTACCTGCGCCGCGCGGGCAGCGCCGACCGCCTGTGGGTGATCTACGCCGGCGCGGGCGTCGCCGTGCCGCTCTCGCTCGTCACCGGCTGGGCCTTCATCGGCATGATCCAGTCCGCCAGCGCCTCGCGCGTGGCGACCGAGGGCGCGACCATGATCTTCGCCGCCTGTGTGCTGTGCTACGTGAGTTTCTGGCTGTTTTCCAAGCGCGAGGCGAAACGCTGGCAGGGCTGGATCGCCGGCCAGGTCGACGCGGCGCTCTCGAACGGCTCGCTCGCCACGCTCGGCGGCGCGTCCTGCCTCGCCGTCTACCGGGAAGGCGCGGAGACCGTGCTTTTCTATCACGCGCTCGCGGCGGGCAGCGCCGGGCAGATGCCGGCGCTCGCGCTCGGAATCGCCGCCGCCGCCGCGCTGCTCGTGGCCGGCGTCGCCATTTTCCGGCTCTTTGCGATGCGCATTCCCTACCGCCTGTTCTTCGGCGCCACGGCGATCCTGCTCTACGGCATGGCCGTGGTGTTCATGGGGCAGGGCATCGTCGAATTGCAGGCCGGCGGCTACATCGGCGCTTTTCACCTGCCCGGCGTCCCGCAAGTCTCCTGGCTCGGCCTCGCGCCGACGCTGCAAGGCGCGGGCACCCAGGCGGCGATGCTCCTGCTGCCCGTCCTGGCCTGGCTGTGGCCGCGTCCGCGCGCCGCCGCCGGGGCTGCGTCCTGAAAATCGACCGCGCCGCGAAAATGATCCGCGCGGCGAGGCGAAGTCGACAAAGGCCCAGGCAATCTGGAATCGAATGACGCTTCTTTCTTCGGGAGTATTCGAAACGTGACGATGGATATGACAAGTCCGCCTGAAATCATCCGATATGCAATATGAAACGCCCCGGCCGTCATTGCGAGCGAAGCGTGGCAATCCATAACCTGCCCATCCCGGTCATTCCGGATTGCCACGTCGCCGCGCGCCCCGCGATGACGAGAGCGGGGCCGCCGCCCTCTGCGGATCATCGCAAAGGAAATGGCTTTATCGAGTAACGAATTGATTTCAAGAAAATTTTCATCTTATTTTCATCCCCGGTGAAATACTTTCCTTTCTTCCCTTCGCACGAGGTGTCCGCATGACTCGCAAACGCCACCATCCGCTGATCCGCGTCCTGCACTGGCTGGTCGCCGGGCTGATCGCCGCCGCGCTTCTGATGAGCGCGCTGGTGATGTCCGGCATTCCCGACGGCTCGCCGGAAAAGATCGACGCCCTGCGCCGGCACATGTCGGTCGGCGGGCTGGTTTTCGTGCTGACGCTGCTGCGCTTCGTCATGCGCGGCAACGCGAAAAAGCCGCCGGTCCTGAGTTCCGGCATGGCTTGGGCCGACTGGCTGGCGCGCGCCGTGCACCGCGCCTTCGACGCGCTGATCCTGGCGATGGTCGGCAGCGGCGTCGGCATGGCCATCCTCGCCGGCCTGCCGCGCGTCGTTTTCCTTGGATACGGCCGTCTGCCGCGCCTCGACGACCTGCCGCTGCTCGCCGTGCATCGCGGCGCGGCGATCGCGCTGTTCGCCCTTCTCGTCCTGCACATCGGCGGCGCGTTCTACCACCAGTTCATCCTGCGCGACGGCATTTTTTCACGCATGGGATTCCCCCTGCGCCGAAAACACGCCCGCCGCGAAGAGAACCTTCTGACCACGACGAACACGATGGGAAACTGAAAGGCATTGGCCACGGAGAGATATTGAGAGATACGGGGAAAAGCGAGAACCACGGCGAACGCGGTGGGCACGGCGTTCGCCGTAGTATTGTCCATCATCCATAAGGCCTTCAATTTCAATATAAAACGGCAAGATAGAAAGATTCTTCGCTCACGTCCGCCTTGCGGATTCCGGTCAAGGTCGATCGGGCGCGACTCATCGCCAACGATCCGGAATTGAATCCGATCATGCGCGCGAACGCGCCCCGGGTCGAGTTCGAACGGTTCAACCCGGAGCTACAGCGTTACATCGCCGGGAAGATGGCCGGTTCGGGCGGCCCGGCGGACGAAACGGCGCGCGGGCCGGCGGCCTCGCCGGGAAGAGCGGCGCGGCGCGGCGGCGCGCCTTCGCGCCCCGGCGCGTCCATCGAAGCCGCCGCCACGTGGAACGCCCTGCCCGTGGCGGATCGCGCCCGGTGGCTCGGGCGCGCCGGGGAGAATCCCCTCGTCCGGGCGAACGCGCCCCGCGTGGCCTGGGAAAGACTCGCCCCGGCGATCCGGGGACGTCTGACGCAAGCCCTGGCGCCGTCGTCCGCCGCCGGAGAGGCAAACGGCGCGGCGCGGATCGCGGCGGCTTCCAGGGAAGCGGCCACCCATCCGGCCGTGGAAGGAATGCGCCGGCTTTGGGACATGGCAAAACGAAAAATCGTCGCCAACCATACCGTCGAAATCGCGCCCGTGGATAGGCAAACGTTGGCGGAAGCGAAAGAGAAAGCGGGGTTGGATCTGAACGGGTATCGGCATACCGCCGACATGTTTGCCGTGCGTCACGCCCTGAATCGCCACGGCGACGCCAACAGGGAAAAAAGTCGCGGGCAGATCGCTATCGGAGAAACCGATATCGCGTTCGTGCCGGAAGCGGTCACGCGGCCCGATGCCGTTGTCTATGGGGCGAAAAACGAACGCAAGCAAGACTTGGTGGCGTCGATCAAGCGAATGCCGGACGGTTCGCTTTTGGTCGCCGAGGAAGTGCGCACGGGAAGAAAGACGCTCGCGCTGGCGAGCCTGAGGAAGTATCCCGCCGCGAGAGATTTCAGTTCGATAGCCCGAACTCTGCTCTCCAACGCCCGAAGCGACGGCGGGAATGGACTGATTATAGCCGAACGAGGTAAGAATGGCACTGAAACCCCTGAAACCCAGCAAGCAAAAGCGCAAGGACGAGAACGGCAACGGGAAGCGCCAGCCGCCGAATCCGTGACGGGCGGCGCGGCGCCGGCGGTTCCGGCGCCGGCGGTTCCGGCGCGGGCGGGGACGTCGAAGCCGGCGGCGGCGGTCCGGCCGCCGAGCGAGCGCCGGCGCGACATCGTGGGCGCGATCCTGCGCGTGACCGGAGGCGCGGGAATCTCGTCCCGGATGGCGGAGACGCTCACGGGCGAGAAGGCGAACCGGCCGGGACGCCTGCGCGGACTCTTCACGAGGCGCGGTCAGGAGGATTTGGACGATCTGGCGATGCTCCTCCGCGAGGAGGAAGGCTATGATGTCCGCGACGCTTCGCACCTTGAAGATTTGATCCGGGAAGCGGCCGCCGGCAATGTCGCGGTGTCGATGCGGGACGCGGCGGAACACAGGAGCGCCCAGGCGGAGAAGGAATACCGCGAGCGCGTCCGGATCGCCGCGCGGCGGCTCAACCGGAGATTGCCGGAAGGCTCCCGCATCCGCGTCAATGGCGTGAAATTCGAGGCGCTGGAGAAGGCGGTCGAGGCAGGGAACGCCCTGCGGCGGGATCGGGTCATGCGGCGCATCGAGGAACGCGCCCGCCGTCTGGGAGAAAAAGCGCGGCAGGCCTACGAAGCCGCGATAGAATGGGCGCGCGGCGTCATGCCGGAGGAAGCCTTTGAGTCCCTGATCGAGGACGAACTGTCGAAGATTCCGATGGACGATCCCGTCGCCTACTACCGCCGGGCCACGGCAATCGTCGAGGCGCGGATACTGGATCACATCAACGGAGAAGCCAATGCCGCAAGACGGGAAGAATCCGGGCGATACGAACGCGACCACGGAATCGAAGGAAGCGAAGGCGAAGCGCGGCCGCGAGGCGTTCATGAGCCTGCCGCCGGAAGATCGCAAGGCGATTCTGGAAATGATCGCCGGAGAGAAGTTGCAGGCGTTGCTGAAGGCGGCGAAGGCCAATCCTTCGGACTGATCGGCGAGACGAACGCCCAGGCGCGGGAGAACGCGCGGCGGCGGGCGGAGCAAGACAATGCGGCAACGGTCACGAAGGCGCAGGCCGACCGCGAACGCGATGCCGTGGCTTTTACGCTCGACGGGGGCTTCGCGCCCGCCGCGCAAGGGGCGCAGTCCGACCTGCTGACGCCGGACGGGCGGCCGACGGCGGCGGCTTCGAGTCCGCGCCGTGATAGCATCGCGCCCATGAGAACACCCCGCGCGACGGGGGATGGCAAGTCAGCGGCTTCTTCTCCCGTCGCAAACTCCGGGGAGGCCG
>JAIRPF010000083.1 GCA_031257115.1 Accumulibacter sp. | reverse complement strand
CAGGTGTTCGAAGGCGTGACCACGTATCCGGCCATCGTCGTGCTCGAACGGGGCGGTCAGGGCGGGGAGATCGCCTATCTGGCCCTGGGCAGGGAGATGCCGGAGAGTTTGGCGATGGACTTTGGGCAAAATGCGGGCGTTCTCCCGCAAAGCCGCTTGGGGGCGGGAAGCTGGCAACTGGAAGCCGACGCGCCGGCCGATTTGCGCGCGTCATTGGCGCGAGGACGCAAAAAACTGAAAGAGGTCTATGGTTCGCCGTGTCGCGGAATCGTGACAGGCATGAACGAGGCTTTTGTCATCGACCGCGCCACGCGGGATCGGCTGCTCGCCAGGGACCCGAATTCCGCGAAATTGCTCAAGCCTTTTCTCGAAGGCAGGGATTTGAAGAAATGGCATGTCGAATCGCGGGATTCATGGCTGATCTACATTCCAAAAAACCGGATCGACATCGAAGAATATCCGGCGGTCAAGGCGCATTTGCTGCCGTTCCGGGACAGGCTCGAAAAACGGGCGACGAAACAGGAATGGTTCGAGTTGCAGCAGGCGCAGGAAGCCTATCTGGAAAAATTCAACGCGCCCAAAATTTACTATCCCGACATATCGCAAGGGCCAAAGTTTTCGTATGCCAACAATGGCATATTCGCTGGGAATACCTGCTATTTCATCCCTTGCGAAAACGATCGCTTTTTGCTCGCGCTGCTGAATTCGAAGCTGTACTGGTTTCAACTGACCGGACAATCGGACGCATTGCGCGGCGGCGTATGGCGTTTGCGCCTGTTTGCCGAAAACGTCGAGACGCTGCCCATCCCGGATGCGCCGGACGATATGCGCGGGGCAATTTCGACCCTGGCGGCATCCGCTCAAACCGCCGCCGAAGAACGCCATGCGCTGGTCAGGTCTTTCGGCCGCCGCGTCCTGACCGACCTCGCCCCCGGCGGCGCGAGTTCCAAACTGCCCGCGAAACTCGCCGACTGGCCCGCGCTTGATTTCAAGGCTTTTCACGAAGCCGTCAAAAAGCATTTCAAGCATTCCATTCCGCTTACCGAGCGCGACGACTGGCAGGCGCTGTTCGAGAAAAACCGCCGGCGCGTCATCGAACTGGACGCCGCCATCGCGCGAAGCGAAACGCAGATCGACGCCGCCGTCTACCGGCTCTTCGACCTGACGCCGGAGCAAATCCGGTTGATCGAGGAAACCGCCGGACGACCGCCGGCATGAACTCGCAACGCCGTCCGCCCGTCCTCCGCGCGAACTTGAACCCGCGTCCAATGCTGGTAAGATGCCTCATCCCGAAAATCCGGGATCGAACCACGACGATATTCCGGCAGTCTATTCCAGCGGTCTTTTTGACGGGAGATTCGAACGATGCGGCGCGCCCAATGCGAACTTCATGAAGTTTCCGAAATCGAGGCGATCCTGCTTCGCGGCCGCATCGGAGTCGTGGCCACCCACGGCGCCGACGGCTACCCCTACGCGACGCCGGTCAATTACGTTTACCGGAATGGAAGCGTCTATTTCCACGGCGCGCGCCAGGGCGAAAAAGTGGACAACATCCGCCGCGACAGCCGCGTCTGCTTCACGGTCGCTCTGCCGCTCGCCTACAAGGAGCGGGCGTGCGATCCGGACGGGCCGCCGTGTTCGGCGCACCAGTTTTACCATTCGGCCATTCTTCGCGGCCGCGCCGAAATGGTGGAGGCGATGGAAGAAAAGCTGATGGCCCTGAACGCGCTGCTGTCCAGCCATGAAAACCGTCCGGACGGCCACGAAGTCACCGCCGACATGCCGCCGGTGGACATCTGCGCGGTCATGGCGATACGGGTGGAATCGATGACCGGCAAAAGCGATTTCGCGCAAAAGAAATCCCCGGAGGACAAACGGCGCATCGCCGCTTTCCTGCGCCAGCGCGGCCTGCCAGGCGACATCGAGGCCGCCCGGCTGATGACGGGGACGCTTGAGTCCGAACCGCGATGATGCGACGGGCATGGCGGAAACCCCCCGTGGCTTTGCTGTGAGAACTTTTCCCTGCCGCCCGATCGACGGGTAGTCACTATCGGCGGTCAGGCGGCCGTTCAGTCATACGGCAGCAGCAAATTGACGAAGGGCCGGGTGTTTTTCCAGCGATAGCCGGAAAAATCGCGCCTGTCGGTGGAGAGGATGCGGCTCTCTTCCAGTTGCTCGGCCAGGATCACCAGCGAAGCGTCGGCCAGATCCATCGGCAATTCGCGGTAGCGGCGCATCAGATAGCTGGCGCGCGTCAGCGCGTCCTCCGGCGGCTCCGGCACGTCGACCGCCCCTTGCGCCACGGCGTCCATGAAATCGAGCGCCTGATGCACGCCGACGCGCGCCACCAGCAGATGGCAAACCTCGGTCAGCACCGGCCATGTCGTGACGAAACCTTCGCCAGACCAACGCTTCGCCGCTTCGCGGGCGGCGCGGTGATGGCGGTCCCGCCGGTTGCCCAGCGCGATCCAGAAACCGCTATCGGTAAGAATCATGGGGTTCCTGCACCGAAAGAGGAATTTTTTCTTCCAGCGCCTCGCTCAGATAGTCCTTGTAACGCGCCGACAAATCTTCCGGCCCTTCGCCCGCGCCGATATATCCGGCCAGCAGGGTCAGCGCGTCACGCGCCGGACGCGCGTGGGAAGCATGGTATTCGCGCAGGGCGTCGCGCAACAGATCGGATGTCGAAAGACCGCTGATCTCCAGCAATTCCTGGAACCGCGCCGCGTCCGCGCCGGAAAGGCGAGCGTTGATGCGAATGTCGGAAGTCGTGGAAGTCATGGCGATTCCTGAAAGACGTGCCTGAATGTGTCTTAATTGTATGACGCCGCGACGAATACGTCAAGCCCCATTCATTCCAAAAACCTCGGCATCGACCAGGGAAAACATGGAGGGCACGGGGAAAACCTGGATAAAGAGGCAGTCCGCATGGGTTGGGGTGAACGAAACGCCCCCAATCTATGATCTACCACTGGATTTTCGCCGCCTCATTCAAGTCTGCGCCCTGGATAAGCCACCCTCAAGAGAGAGGCTTTGGAATGGCGCTTCGCGCGAGTTGGGGCCAGTGCGCAAGCCACTTTCCTCAAAAATGCCGTCATTCCCGCGAACGCGGGAATCCAGTGCCTTGCCTCCAGCCCGAAGAGCCGCGAATCCAATAATGGAGCGCGGGCGTCCCGCCCGCTGAAAAGCGAACGAAACGAGCGAAACACCCGCGCACCCATATCAAAGCCTCCCTCCTGAGGG
>JAIRPF010000049.1 GCA_031257115.1 Accumulibacter sp. | reverse complement strand
GATTTCCTGTTTTTCGCCGTGTCCGTCGTGGCCAATGCCTTTCGCTCTCGTTTTCCGCGAGCCTTTCCCGGCTCAGGATTTGTCGCGCTTGTCCTCGACGCGCTTGCTCTTGCCGAAGCTGCGTTCGATCCGTCCCGGCTCCAGCAGCCTGACCGCCGGAGTGATGAGCAGCTTTTGCCGCAGGCGGTCGATGACGTGATGGCGCAGGCGATCCATTTGCTCGAAGGAATCGCTGAACGCTTCCGGCTTCAGTTCCACCATGATGGTGATGCGGTCCATGCCGGTTTCATTGTCGAGCACGATGCGGTAGTGCGGCGCGACGCCCTGGATGCCGGCGAGCGCGTCTTCCACCTGGCTCGGAAAGACGTTGGTGCCGCGCACGATCAGCATGTCGTCGGTGCGGGCGCGCACCTTGGCCATGCGCGCGTGGGTGCGTCCGCAGGCGCAGGGTTCGGTGGTGATGCGCGTGAGGTCGTGCGTGCGGTAGCGCAGCATCGGAAAGGCTTCCTTGTCGAGCTGGGTCAGCACCAGTTCGCCTTCGCTGCCCTCGGGCAGCGGTTCGCCGCTCGCCGGGTCGATGATTTCCCAGAGGAAATGATCCTCGGCGATGTGGTTCATGTCGCGCGAAGCCAGACATTCGCCGCCCACGCCGGGGCCGTTGACCTCGGTCAGCCCGTAGTTGTCGGTGCAGACGATGTGCATCCGGCTCTCGATCTCGCGCTTCATTCCCGGCGTGCAGGGTTCGCCGCCGAACAGGCCCACGCGCAGGCTCGCCGATTTCCAGTCGAAGCCCAGGGATTCGCCGGCCTCGCACATGTGCAGCGCGTAGGACGGCGTCGAGATCAGCACCGTGGTCCGGTAATCCTCGATCATCATCAGATGGCGCTCGGTGTTGCCGGAGCCGGCCGGCACCATCATGCAGCCGAGCTTTTCGCAGCCTTGGTGCAGCCCGAAACCGCCGGTGAACATGCCATAGCCGAAAGCCATCTGCACGCGGTCGCCGCGCCGGACGCCGGCCATCGCCGCCAGGCGCGCCACGCAATCGCTCCACGTATCGAGGTCGCGCCGGGTGTAGCCGATGACGATGGGCTTGCCGGTGGTGCCCGACGAGGCGTGCAGGCGCACCACTTCGTCGAGCGGCATGGCCGCGAGGCCAAAGGGATAGGTGTCGCGCAGCACCTGTTTGTCGGTGAAGGGCAGCCGCCTCACGTCGCCGAGCGCGCGGATGTCTTCCGGCGCGACGCCGAGTTCCCGGAAACGCTCCCTGTACCAAGGCACGCGCCCGCAGGCCCAGGCGACCTGCTTGCGGAGCTTTTCCAGTTGCATCCGGCGGATATCTTCCCGCGTCGCCGTTTCGATTTCCGGCTCGAAACAATTCGCCCGCGCCGCGCCCGCCATGTCCGCCATCCGATCTCCGTCAGCCATTCGCTATTTCCTCCTGGGTGGCCAGGCCGATCGGCTGATGCCGCAGCGCCGCTTCCGCCGAACCGATGTCGTCGACATGGATGGCGATGAAAGTCGAAATGAGGGAATAACTGTAAAGCACGTTGATTCCCGCCTCCGCGATGATGCCCATGATACGCGCAAGCTCTCCCGGCCTGTCGGGCAGGCGGACGCACAGCACCTCGGCCGCCGTGGCGGCGCAACCCTGCGCGCGCAGCACGGCGAGCGCCTCGCCGGGCTTGTCGAGAATGAAGCGCGCGATGCCGTAATCGCCGGTGTCGGACACCGAATAACCGCGCACGTTGATGCCCGCGGCCTCGAACGCGTCGAGGATGCGTTTGATGTGTCCCGGCTGGCTTTCCAGGAAAACGCTGATTTGTGAGACGGCCATGATCGTTGATCTCCGGCGGCGGCCGCGTCGGCGCGGCCTGGCGCAAAAACAGAGGACAATGATACCGGATTCCCGCCGGTTCGCGGCGCTGTTCAGCGATCGGAAGCCGGGGATCGTCGATCGGACCGTCAAACCACCTCGCCTTCCGGCAAGCGCCGGAAAAGAGCGGGCAAAAACAGCCGCCGACCTTTATTCCGTCATTCCCTTGACGAGTGCGAATCCGGTTCGCCGTTGCCTTTGCCGCTTTCATCCATCCTCGTCATTCCCACGAACGCGGGAATGACGGGTTTTCCGTTTATATGTCTGCTCATCCGCGTTGGATGATTCAACCGCCCTACTCTCTCCGTCACGCTTTCGGCGCGACACCTCCCTCAGGAGGGAGGCATGACTTGCCTTCGCGCCGGAGTTTACGCGCTGAATTCCCGCGTTCGCGGAAATGACCTCCGGTTGACCCCGTCTGGCGTTTGGGGTCAAATCGCCAGGCCAATCCTTTCGACGAGTCATGATCCCGCCCGACAGCTTTTTCACCCGAATCCGCCGCGCGGGGATCTTGCCGACGGATTCCGAGGACGTGCGGCTGCGGAAATCGCTGCTGATCTTCGCCACCGGCCTCATCAGCTTCGCCTCGATGCTCTGGGTGTTCATTTACTGGCAGCTCGGCCCACGGATTTCCTCGACGATCCCGTTCATTTTCCAGATCCTGCTGATCGGCAACCTGGCGTTCTACCTCAGGACGCTCCGGTTCGGGTTCTTCCGGCAGACGCAATTGGCCCTGTTCCTGTTCATGCCCTTCGTCGCGCAATGGAGCATGGGCAACTTCATCACCGCCAGCGGCCTGAGCCTGTGGGCGCTGCTCGCGCCGGTCGGCGCGGTGCTGGTCATCGGCGCGCGCGAGGCGCTGGCCTGGTTCTTCGCCTATGTGTTCCTGACGGCGCTCTCCGGCGGCTTCGACTATTACCTGGCGGACGTCGCGCCGCCCGCGCCGGTCAGGATTCCGGCCAGCGCGACGGTGTTTTTCTTCGCCCTGAATTTCGTGGCGGTATCGGCCTTGGTCTTCGCGCTGCTGCGCCACGCGGCGATCGGAAAACAGAAGGCCCAGTCCCGGCTGGAAGAGGCGCATCGCCTGCTGCAACGGGAACAGGAACGCTCGGAGCGGTTGTTGCTCAACATCCTTCCCGGCCCCATCGCGGAACGGCTGAAAAACAGCGACCAGACGATCGCCGACGGTTTCGCCAACGTTTCGGTGATGTTCGTCGACATCGTCGATTTCACGCACCTTGCCGAGGGGATGAGTCCGCGGCAGGTCTTTTCGATGCTCAACCGCGTGTTTTCGTCGTTCGACGAGCTTGCGGAAAAATACGGGCTGGAAAAAATCAAGACGATCGGCGACGCTTACATGGTCGCCGGCGGCCTGAACGGCCAGCGCGAGGATTTCACCGAGGCGCTCGCCGATCTGGCGCTGGAAATGCGCGACCTGATGCGGCGGGATTTCCAGACCGGCGCGATGCGCCTCGAAGTGCGCATCGGCATCGGCAGCGGCCCCGTCGTGGCCGGCGTGGTCGGCAAGAAGAAATTCATCTACGACCTGTGGGGCGACACGGTGAACCTGGCCAGCCGCATCACCGGCGAGGGCGTTCCCGGCGTCGTGCAGGTCGACGAAGCGTCCTACCGCAAGCTGGCGGCCCGATTCGATTTCCAGCCGCCGTGCAAGCTGTACCTCAAGGGAAAAGGCGATACCGTCGTCCATCGCGTCATCGGCAGGAAGGCACGGCGGGAAAACGAAGCACGATGAGCGCCGGCCCATCTCCCGTGTTCCATTCACCGGCCGGGGCGTTCCCGATTCGGAGCGTTCTCGAATGAAACTCCCCACCCCAAGGGGCGGGCATCTTCCGCAAGACAGTATTCGCGGAGGGCGCGCCGCAAGCGGCGGGGAATGTGCCCGGAAAGATTCGAGTGATGACCGTTCCGTTTCTTCGTCACTCCCTTGACAAGCGGAAATCCAGTCTGCCGTTGCCTTTACCGGTTCCACCGTCATCGTCATTCCCGCGAAAGCGGGAATCCAGCGCGTACTTTCCGGCGCATGGCGCCGCGTCTTTTGTATTTGCAGCCTTCCGGCCGGAAGCAACGGGCTGGATTCCCGTTCATCGAGGGAATGCGAGCAAACGACTTCCCCGCCCCGGCGCGGGCGGAGATCAGGCGGTTGCTTCCGCGCCGGGGTTCCTCGCCGGGATCCCGGTTGACTTTCCCCGCGCGCGCCGGTAGGCGTCCAGCGCGGCGGGGAAGCATTGCAGGGAGCGGTCGAGCACGCCTTGCGCGACGGAAATGGCCATGCCGTAGTTGGTCATCGGCACGCCTTGCCGCGCCGCGCGGTATTGGCGCGCGAGCATTTGCCGGCGCGTCACCGTGCAGCCGCCGCATTGGACGATCAGCGCGTAGGGCGCGAGGTCTTCGGGAAAGTCGCGCCCCGATTTCACCTCGAACTCCAGCCCGCCGCCGGCGAACTGGCGCAGCCAGCGCGGAATCTTGATGCGCCCGATGTCGTCGGCCAGGGGGTGATGCGAGCAGGCTTCGGCGATCAGCACGCGGTCGCCGGGCTTGAGAAGCGAGATCGCGCCGGCGCCCTCGGCAAAGCCGATCGCGTCGCCCTTGAAGCGGGCCATCAGGATCGAGAAGGTGGTCAAGGGAATCTCGCGCGGCGTGTCGGCGGCGACCTTGAGCACGACCTGCGAATCGCAGACGACGAGGCGCGGCGGCGCGGCGAGCCGCGCCAGCATCGCGGGGAGTTCGCTCTCCTTGACCGTCAGTCCGGCCGCGTCGCTGTCCAGGATGTCGCGCAGCGTCTGCACCTGCGGCAGGATCAGCCGTCCCTTCGGCGCGCCGAGGTCGATCGGCACGACGAGCACGACCACGTCGCCGGGGCCGATCAGGTCGCCGATCAGGCGCGCGTCGTCCAGTCCGCTTTCCGGCGCTTCACGGATCATCGCCTCCTTGAGCGCGGCGATGCCCTCGCCGCGGGTCGCGGAAACGACGGCCGCCTCGACGCCGTCGGCGGCCAGATCCTGGAGCAGCGCCCTGGCCGGCTCGCGCAAATCCGCCTTGTTGAAGACGACGACGAACGGCGCGCGGCGCGCGCGCAGGGCGGCGATCAGTTCCCGTTCGAGATCGCCCAGTTGGCCGTCGTCGGCGACGACGAGCGCCAGATCGACGCGATCGAGCACGGCGCGCGTGCGTTCCACGCGCAGCGCGCCGAGTTCGCCTACGTCGTCGAGGCCGGCCGTGTCGATGAACACCACGGGGCCGAGCGGCGCAAGCTCGAAGGCTTTTTCCACCGGGTCGGTCGTCGTGCCCGGATGCGCGGAAACGATCGATATCGCCTGCCCGATCAGCGCGTTCATCAGCGTCGACTTGCCGCTGTTGCGCCGTCCGAACAGCCCGATGTGCAGGCGCAAGCTCTTGGGAGTGTCTTGCAGGGAGTCAGGAAAATTCATGGAGGATTGGGGATGGAGACTGACCACGGGGGATACGGCGAAAGACGGAAAAGCCTATTTAACCACGAAGCGCGGAGGGCGCGGAGAAAAGCAGGAGCGAAAGCATTGCCGGAGCATTTTGGGGCCAGACGTTTGCGCATTTCAGCGGCGACGATCCGTCGCGTCATATGGACTGAAAAACCGAGACCGCTCTCCGGCCCACGCGGCGGCCGTCGCATCCATGTTTCCATGCCCGTTCTGAAACAAACAGGACATGACCGCCAAGGGTTTTCCGGGATATTTGACCCGCCCGCCGGGTTATGGTGTAATGCGTCCCCTTCCATCGGGCGGTTAGCTCAGCGGTAGAGCACTGTCTTCACACGGCAGGGGTCACTGGTTCGAACCCAGTACCGCCCACCAAGAACAAAAAAACATGATCCGCAATCTTTCCACGGCCACCACTTTCATGTCCCGTCCCGTCCGCAACATCGCCATCATCGCCCACGTCGACCACGGCAAGACCACGCTCGTCGACAAGCTGCTGCTGCAAGCCGGCACCTTTGCCGCCCATCAGCACGTCGCCGAGCGCGTCATGGATTCGAACGACCTCGAAAAGGAGCGCGGAATCACCATCCTGGCCAAGAACCTGGCGGTCGATTACGCGGGCGTGCACATCAATATCGTCGACACGCCGGGACACGCGGATTTCGGCGGCGAGGTCGAGCGCGTGCTGGGCATGGTCGACGGCGTGCTGCTCCTGGTCGACGCGGTCGAGGGGCCGATGCCGCAGACGCGCTTCGTGACCAAAAAGGCGCTGGCGCTGGGCCTGAAGCCGATCGTCGTGGTCAACAAGATCGACCGCGACGGCGCGCGTCCCGACTGGGTCGTCGATCATACCTTCGATCTGTTCGACAAGCTCGGCGCGAGCGACGAGCAGCTCGATTTTCCGGTGATCTACGCCTCGGCGCTCGAAGGCCACGCGACGGTCGACCTGAAAACGCCCGGAACCGACATGCGCCCGATGTTCGAGGCGATCCTGAAACACGTTCCGGCGCCGGAAGCCGCCGATGTCGACGGGACGCTGCAATTGCAGATCGCCGCGCTCGACTATTCGTCCTATGTCGGGCGCATCGGCATCGGCCGCATCCAGCGCGGCAGGCTGAAGCCGGCGCGGCAGGTGACGGTGATGTACGGCCAGCCCGGCGCGGACGGCCGTTTCGAGCATGGCTCGCCCAGGAACGCCAAGGTCAATCAGGTGTTCGGCTTTCGCGGCATCGAGCGCAGGCCGATGGACGAAGCGGTCGCGGGCGACATCGTGCTGGTGACCGGCATCGACGAATTGTCGATCGGCTGCACGATCGCCGATCCGGAAGCGCCGGAGGCACTGCCGATGCTCAAGATCGACGAGCCGACGCTGAACATGACCTTCATGGTCAACGATTCGCCCTATGCCGGAACCGAGGGCAAGTACGTCACCAGCCGCCAGCTCGGCGAACGCCTGCGCAAGGAACTGCTGACCAACATGGCGCTGCGCGTCGAGGACACGGCGGACACCGATTCTTTCCTCGTGTCCGGGCGCGGCGAGCTGCATCTGACGATCCTGCTCGAAACCATGCGCCGCGAAGGCTACGAACTGGCGGTCGGGCGGCCGCGCGTGATCTTCAAGACGATCGACGGCGAACAATGCGAGCCGTGCGAGGCGCTGACCCTCGATGTCGAGGAACAGCACCAGGGCGCCGTCATGGAAGCCCTCGGCTACCGCAAGGGCGAATTGCAGGACATGGTTCCGGACGGGCGCGGGCGGGTGCGCCTCGAATACCGCGTGCCGGCGCGCGGCCTGATCGGCTTCCAGGGCGAGTTCATGAACCTGACGCGCGGCACCGGGCTGATGAGTCACGTGTTCGACGATTATGCGCCCGTCAAGGGCGACATTCCGGGGCGGCGCAACGGCGTGCTGATTTCCGCCGAACAGGGCGAGGCCGTGGCGTATGCCCTGTGGAAATTGCAGGATCGCGGGCGCATGTTCGTCGCGCCCAACGACCGCCTGTACGAAGGGATGGTCATCGGCATCCATTCGCGCGAAAACGACCTGGTGGTCAACCCGATCAAGACCAAGCAGTTGACCAACATCCGCGCCGCCGGCAAGGACGAGGCGATCAATCTCACGCCGCCGGTCCAGCTCACGCTCGAATCCGCGGTCGAGTTCATCGACGACGACGAACTCGTGGAAATCACCCCGAAGAGCATTCGCATCCGCAAGCGCCATCTCACCGACCACGAACGCCGCCGGGCAATGCGCGGCGAGGGCTGATTCCAATTCCAGATCGATCGTGCCGCGAAGACGGGGCACGGGCACAACGCATGACGGTGATGGTCGCCAGCCTCGCGCCGCGCAAGATGCGCTTTGGCCTCTCCGAGGGCATGATCCTCGCCGCCTCCGACCCAGACGCAAAACGTCTTGCGGTGGTATTCGCCGCATCGCCGCTGTTCATGCGCGGCAGACCATTCCTGATTCGCCCGGTTTTTTCCGTAGGGTGGATGATGGCTACCCTCTTTGTTGCCGCCTTTTCGGCCTCTGTAATGCGCAAAAATTAAATCGGAAACGCTTTATTGCGTCCGATACCATGGGAACAATCTGGCGCTTGCCCAGACGAACAAGCGATCGGCGGTGAAACCCAGAATACCCAGAAGCAAGATGCCTATGAACATCCATTCGACAAAAAAGAGTTGATTACCCAGCGACATCATATAAGCTATGCCGTTGATGCTGCCACTGAGTTCGGCGGCGACCAGGACGACCAGCGAAACGGCGATTGCCTGGCGCACGCCGGTGAAAATGAACGGCAAGGCGGCGGGAATCACTACCAGAAACAATAGATCGCAGCGGTTCGCGCCCAAGCTGGCGGCGCTTTTCAGGTAAATTGAATTGACGTCCCTGACGCCAATCAGGGTCGTGATCCAGACCGGAAAGAACGCGCCCCACGCAATCAACACGACTTTGGGCGGCTCGCCTATGCCAAACCACAAGACCGCTATCGGCACGATCGCCAGTGCCGGAACAGCGCGGAAGCCGTGCAGGATCGGCTCGGTAAGCCCGTTGAACCACGGCGCCCTCGCGCAAATTATGCCCGTGGTTATGCCGCCGATCGCGCCGATTGAAAAGCCGCTGATTGCCCGCGCCAAGCTAGAAGCGATGTGCTCCCAGAGTTCGCCCGAGACGGCGAGTGGCATGATCGCGGCAGCGACCTTGGATGGCGGCGGAAAGAGTGATGTATTCAACCACGGCAAAAGACGTGGCGCCGCTTCCCAAAGCGATAAGAATATAGCGACCCCCGCGATATTGAGCGCCAGGCGTTGAAGCCGCCGTTTCCTTCTTTGTCGCCGTTGATCGCGCATGAAATCTTCTTGCAGGTTCATCAGTTCTCCATTAGCTCTTCGGAATTGCCGTAAAGTAGTTCCTCGATTGCGCGGTATTCTGCGGAGAACTCTGTCGAGCTGCGAAAACGGGGATAGCGCAGAGCGATTTGCCGTATGCCGGCAATCGCGCCGCGTCGCATTACCGCCACACGCTGCGCCAGAAATATCGCCTCGTCGATGTTATGCGTGACGAATAGAATCGTTACGCCGCTCTCTTTCCAGAGACTCAGCAGATTCGTCTGTAACTCGGCGCGGGTTAGCGCATCGACGGCGGCGAACGGCTCGTCCATCAAAAGAATTTTCGGCCGCAGCACGAGCGACCTTGCCACGGCAACCCGCTGTCGTTGTCCACCGCTCAACTCATGCGGATACCGATCGGCGCAATTTGCGAGCTGTACCCTCTGGAGCGCCCGAATGGCGCGCGCTTCGCGTTCGCGTTTGTCGTGCTCCAGCGATCGCAGCCCGAAACAAACATTCTGTAACACGGTAAGCCACGGAAACAACGCATATTCCTGGAATACAACCGATCGCTCGGTCGATGGCTTGCCCGCCTCCTTGCCGTCGATCAGAATCTTGCCGTCCGTCGGGCGCAAAAAGCCCGCCAGCAAATGCAGGAGCGTTGTCTTGCCGCAACCGGAATGTCCCAGGAGACAGACGAATTCACCTTCCCCGATTGAAAAATTGACACGGTCGACCGCCAGAAACGGCTGATCGTTCGCCGCGTAAATCTGGCTTACATCCCGAATCTCTATCATTTGAGATTCAGACGGAATACCGAATTGGCGGTGCGCCATTCGATGTTTTCGCGCTCTTCGGGGGTTGCGCCCGCCTGTGTCAGCAAGTCCAGGTGACGTTGATGGCAGCCAGCCGGCTCACGCACCCAACGGGTCATGCAGCACCAGTCGGAACCGTAGATGATGCGATCGGAACCGATGATATCGATCGTGCGGCGGATGTGGTCGGCACGAGTATCGACGATATCGAAATAAACATTTTCGTTCCGCATTGCGACAAGCACGGCGCTATCGAAAAGAGATTCGAATCCACGTCCCATTTTTGTGAGCACGATTGGTACTTGCGGATATTCACCCGCTATTTCATCGACCCAGATCGGATTGCCGTAAATCAGGTTATGTTTGAATTGCGTCCAGGCGGTCTGGATCAAGATAGGCGCCTTATATTGCGCAAGCGTGTCGAAGATCGGGCGGAAATCCTCCAGAATATTGTCTGGATTGACCTCGGTCGTGAATGCCCTCGCAAAAAACTCGCCAACGCCAATCAGGCCCAGATCCTCGATGCCGCGCTTGATTTCTTCCGATGCCAGTTGTCGCAATTTCGGCATCTCGTCCCGCGTGGGCATCCGCCGCGCCGTGTATTTGTGCGGCAGCAGCAGACCGAAAAAGCGATCCTTATGCCTGGCAACTGCCGCCGCGACCATATCGTTGTCGCCCAGCCCGTAATCCTGCTGGATGATCGCATGGGTTACGCCATTCGCATCCATATCGGCAAGCAGCGCGTCGGAGATGTCGATCGGCGGCTGGATTATCCGCTCCGCATAAAGATCGGGGTAGCGGGTACGGAACGCGACTTTGTCGGCAAGCGTCCGGATTTTGTCACCCAAGTTTTCACTGATGGGCGACGCGCCAATCAGGTGGCA
Source organism: Accumulibacter sp. (assembly GCA_031257115.1). Lineage (GTDB taxonomy): Bacteria > Pseudomonadota > Gammaproteobacteria > Burkholderiales > Rhodocyclaceae > Propionivibrio. Next base: position 21,526 of record JAIRPF010000049.1, on the reverse strand, counting down.
ATGAGCCTCGATACGGTATTTCGGCATAATGATTCCTTCATTTCAACGAAACGCGGTCGAACGCTACGTTTTTGAGCGGTGCGTCGTAAATGGCGCCACACAGTAATTTGCGCAGATCGCCCCCGGGGGCGGGCGCAAGTTTTGCCTCGATTGCCCACTGCGCTTCCGTAACCAGATCGTCGATAAACGATTCGTCGAAACAGATCGTCAAGTCGATGTTATTCGTTGCTTCCAGAATATCCGTGGCGGGAATTCGTACTCGGGCGGCAATCAGATCAGCCCATTTCGGGTCGTCCTTGATTCGTTTCTCCGCCGCCAGATGCGCCTTGACGGCGTTGATCAGAAGCGGCTGATTTCCCGCGATTGTCTGATCGTTGGTCAACAACAGGAGATGCGAGCGGAAATATGCCTCGAAGCCTCTTTGCGCCATCAAAAAAGCCTTGCCCTCGCTTTTTGTGATTGCCGCCTTGCCTGCCGTAAGTGTCCATGCAAACGCGTCGATGTCACCGCGAATCAGGGTATTGATCAGATCAGCGGGAGAAATATTGATCAGCGTGATGTCGCTTTCTTTCAATCCAGCGTATTTCAGATAGCGCGCCAACATATATTGGCCGCTGGTGCCAATCGGCGTTCCGACTTTTTTGCCTTTGAGCGAACCAGGATCGTCAGCGTTTACCCCATGTCCCGCGATCGACACCAATTGCATATCGCTCGTATAGCGGCTGAAATCGAGCAATACCCTGGGAGCCACGCCTCGCAACAGTGAAAACACAAGCGGAGTGTCCGTCGTGGTGGAAAAATTGGCCGAATTTGCCATCAATGCTTGCATGGCATCCCGTCCACTGGGGAAGTCGCGTTCAATGATATCCGTGCCAAACTGCTCCCAGTATCCTCCCTGTTTCGCTACCAGCGACAACGCCCAACTGTAATCCGTCGAGCCAATCGCAATCGACGCTTTAATATTTCCAGCCGCCGCCAAACCCGAAGGCGCAAGCCATGCAACTGCCGCCGCGCCTGTGGCGCGCAAAAAATCGCGCCGGGTCGATTCATTCATTTTGCCGCTCCCGCAAGGTAAGTAAGAGTGGAAGATACTAAGACTCGGCAATCGGGTATCGCAACGAAGAAATCCTTATGTCGATATAAACGTGGAATCGCATGGAAAAATAAGGCAAGATCATGGTGCCACGATTCCGGATGCCCGCGCAAAATCAGGAAATAGATTTTGGGTTGAAACTATTGGTTTTCATCGGTCGGCAATAAATGTTTCATCCTTGATTATCGCGTTGCCGGCTTCTCCCTGTTTTGTCCGGCTATCGGGCTTGCCGGCATCTTCCGTGTGCGCGATTTCGTCCTCGTCAGCCGCTGGCCGTTCCAGGCGAGCGTGGCGAATGGCTTTCTTCTCAGCGCTTACCGAGGCGCATCGCCGCTCACACGGAGAGTTCCCGCCGCGCCATCGGCAGCGCAAAGAAGCGCCGCCGCGCGGCTTCGTCCGAGAATTGGCGGGCCAGACGCGCCAGATCGTCGCCAGCGTCGGGCGCGGCGGTGAAGAAAGCGTCGAGCTTGCTGGCGAGGGCGGCGGCGTCGCGCAGCGGAAACAGCCGCGCGGGGTCGGTGACGATCTCCGGCGCGCCGCCGCAATCGGTGGCCATCACCGGCACGCCGGCGGCCATCGCTTCGAGCAGCACCATGCCGAACGGTTCGTGATCCGAACTCAGCACGAAAAGATCGAAAGCGCGGAAATAGCGGCGCGCGTCCGGCACCTGGCCGAGAAAGCGGACGCGCCCGGCGATGCCGAGCGTTTGCGCCAGCGCCTTCAGCCCGCTTTCGAGCGGCCCGCTTCCGGCGATGGTCAGCAGGGTGTCCGCGGGAAGGCGCGGCAAGGCTTTGGCGAAGCCCTCGATCAGGGTGGCCTGGTCCTTGTCCGGATGCAGGCGGCCGACGTTGGCGACGACGGGAACGCCTTGCGGCAGGCCGAGCGCCGCGCGGGCGTCCTCGCGGGACGCCAGGCGGGCGCGCGCGGCTTCGACGTCGAGCCGGTTGTGCAGCGTTTCGATCCGCTCCGGCGGCCAGCCGGGCAGGCGTCCGCGGAGGTCGTCGCGCACGGCGTCGGAGACGCCGAGCAACCCCAGGCGCTTGCGAAACAGGCGGGCGAATCCGCGCCGCTGGGGGCGGTCGTAGTCGCCGAAAGCGTGGTGGACTCCGATGACCGGCAGTTTCGTGCCCAGGCAGGCGACATAGATCGGCTTGAAGCGATGCGCGATGACCAATGCGCAATTTCTGCCGGCGGCGATTTTCCCGACGGTACGCACCGCGCCGATTTTCAGCCCACGGATCGCCCGGCTCGAATAATCGAGAAAAACGACCTCGTCGGAAGCCGATTCGATACGCGCCCGTTCGTCCGCTTTCCCGGTCAGATAAACCGTGAGCACCTTGTACGGCGTATCCCGGAACAGAACGGCGTACTGCCGGGCAACGTCGAGAAACGGCCCGGAATAGCCGTGGCAAAGTTGCAGTATCCAGCGTTCTTCCATGTCTGGAGCGTTTTCGTTTATTCCCTTACAACACAAGCGGGTCTCTTTGCGGAAAAACCACGGGAGCAAACGCCCACGCCCGCCCGCGAACCGCCGGTCTTCCGGACATTATCGCTTATCTCACGGGCGACCGGGGGCTTGGGGTTCTTTGACCACGAGGTGCGCGGAGAAAGACAAGAGCGAAAGGCAGCACCCACGACGAACATGACGAAAAACAAAGAAGGAACCCGTCATTTCCCTGATAAACGGGAATCCAGTTCGCCGCTGCCTTCGCCGGTTTCATTACCCTCGTCATTCCCGCGAGAGCGGGAAGCTCGGCAAGACGGCGGCGCGGATGGAGCGGCATGGGGCGTTTCGCGCGAAACACTAGCGGCGAAGAACGCGGCGCGCGCTGGCCTCCAAGGAGCCGCCGAAGGATGCGGCGTGGAGCGTCAAGCGCACGGAAGCCGAGGATGAGCGGCTGGCCCTCGCGGAGCGGTTGATTCGTAACGACGGGACATACAGGTATCGAACCACCGACGATTATGTGATTCCTGAATTGCCGGAGTACAGAGGGAACACGGCGGGCGGCTTGGCGTATGCGCCAACGAAGCTCAACGGGCTACCCATCCGGTTGCGGGTTGGCGTTGCCACGGGGGTACATGAGGGGTTTGGTATCGCGCATCTGGCGGACAACGCCGAGCGGGATAACTTCAGACGCCCGCTCTCCGAAACAGGAGATTTGACGGAGGGATTTGGTGCGCGATGTCGTGCGCGTGCTGCGAGGCTCGAACATGGCGTTCCGCGAAGGCGGGGCCACGGTGTTCTACTCGCCTGGACAGAAGAAAGCAGTTATGGCAAGCAAACGCACGGATGACGGGGTGCCTTTTTATTCGATCACGTCCGTGCGCCCTGTGGCGGACGTTCGTAATTATGGGACTCCCGACTGGGTAGGACGCCTGACCTTTTCTACCCGTGAAGCGGCGACGACCGCACCTACTACGACTGACATCCAGAGCGATGCGAATCCGCAAGTTAATGGGAACGCTTCGTCGCACTCTGGCAGGACCGGGCACGTAGAGTCGGATGAGGCGGATGCTCATGGGTTTAGCGCGCCGGAAGCGCCTTCGCGGCGCCGGAAGGCTCGATGGCCCTTACGCGCCGCTAAAACGCTTTGGCGATTATGTGCCGTGGCGAAGTCGGCGGCGCTGGAAGCCACGGAACGCGCGAACGCGCGGGAGCCGTCGAAGGCGCTCGCCAAAAAGATCGAGGAACTCAGGATCGCCTGGAACACTACATCGTTTCGTACTTCGATTCGATGGGCCAGGCGCGGCGGTTCGCCGATCAGAGGGCGCTCGCCGGATTGAAGGCGCAAGCCTTCGAGAAGCCGGAGCGGGCGAACGAGTGGCGGATGATGTCGCCCGAAGTGCTCCAGCAGGCGATGGCGGCGATCCAGGCGAAGAACTTGCCGGAAGCGTCGCGCCGGCGCGTCGAGGACGCCGTGCGCGATCTCTATTTCAGCACGCTCGACGAGCACAACGCGCGCGCCTCCGGCTAGCAACGGCGGTTCCGGGCGGGCCTCGACAAGGACATGATGCGCGCCTTCCTCCCGCACGCCCGCGCCGACGCGGCCTTCGTGGCCAACACGCGGCACGGGGCGAAGACCAACGGCCATTTCTACGCCATGCAGCGCGAGGCCGCCCAGGATGAAGACCGGCGCGCGGCGCAGGATGCCTGCAACGCCATCGCGGCGCACTACGCGGAGAATCCCAAGCGCCCGGACACCCCGATCCAGGATCGGCTGACGGCGCTCACCACGGTACGGCAACTGGCGACGAGTCCGGCCTATCATCTGCAAAACCTGATGCAGTCGGCGACTCGTGGCCGGTCTGGGGGCGCGAGGCCGATCTCTCGAAGGTCGCCGATCCGGGCCTGCGGCAGGTACTCGCCGAAGCGCAGGACGCCTGCCTGCTCGACGTGGGCATGGACGAGGACCTGACAATACTTCGAGGCGACGCGCACCGGCTTCGGGATGGTCAAGCATCCGAACTCGCCCGCCGGGCGCTCTTTTTGTTGCGGAAAATTGTAAAGGAGTGAACGAAAAACGCCCTATTCGCCCTGATTCACGCGCCGGAAAACCAAGTCCCATACCCCGTATCCGAGGCGCAGGCCGCGCCGTTCGAAACGGGTCGGCGGACGGTAGGCGGGGCGGGGCGCGTAGCCGTCGGCGGTGTTGCGCAGCGACGGCTCCGCCGAGAGCACTTCCAGCATCTGCCCGGCATAATCCTCCCAGTCGGTGGCGCAATGGACGCAGCCGCCAATCTTCAGCCGGCTGGCGAGCAGGGCCACGAATGGCGGCTGGATCAGGCGGCGCTTGTGATGGCGCGTTTTCGGCCAGGGGTCGGGGAAAAAGACGTGTATGCCGTCGAGCGATCGTTCGGGGATCATGTCGCGCAGCACTTCGACGGCATCGTGCTGGATGATGCGCAGGTTGGACAGCCCCTTTTCGGCGATCAGCTTGCACAGGCTGCCGACGCCCGGCGTGTGCACCTCGACGCCGATGTAATCGCACCCCGGGTTGGCCTCGGCGATCGCCGCCGAGGTTTCGCCCATGCCGAAACCGATTTCGAGAACGCGCGGCGCCACGCGCCCGAACACGGCGTCGAGATCGAGCGACGCCGGCGCGTAGGCAATGCCGATCTCGCTCATCATCGCCGCGTGATAGCGCCGCTGGGCGTTGGACAAACGCCCTTGGCGCAACACGAAACTGCGGATATGGTCAGGAATTCGATCCATCGAATCGCGCGTCAAAACCGCCAAGCCGTGGAAGCGGCATCGCGCCCATGCCATTTCCGCATGGAGCGGGTGAAGGGAATCGAACCCTCGTATGCAGCTTGGGAAGCTGCCGTTCTACCATTGAACTACACCCGCGCCGAACCTTCGGAAAAGGACGCAACCGCAAAAGGGTGGAGATTATAGCAGCAAACCCGCGCTTGCGATCGCGCGCATCGCTGGCTTCGTCGGCTTCGCCTTGCCGCGCGACTTGCGCTGTCCGCGGCTCGTTCTCACGGCGCGAACAATCAAGAACATGATCGCCGGCCGGGGAATCTCCGCCGCGCTCGATGCGGCGCGGAACGGCGGGAAGGCGTTCGCCCGCGCCGAAGGCGGTTCGAGCCGCTACGAGACGGGATCGCATGTCGACGTCGAGGGTTTGTCCCTGCTGGCCGGTTTCGCCGGAAACCTGAAATCCGGCGTGGAGAATCTGACCCTCGGCGCGTTCTTCTCCGCCACGTGGGCGGGACATCCCTACCTGGATACCTCGTTCCAGGCCGGCCGGGTAAAGACGGATTTCAAGAGCGGCGATCTGGTCGATTCCTTTGAACACGGCGCGAAGCACGATAACCGATCCGGTTACCACGGCGTGTGCCTGGCCGGAGGCTATGCCCGGGAACTCGACGAAACCACCGCCTTCGCCCCATACGGCCCTTGGTTCGGAGCCTATAACGGTCTATGTATCGTATGGCATGGAGCGAACGAGACGCTTCGCTTGGGCGTGTCCGCAGGATGCGGGAGATTTTCCGAAAGGGTCCGGTTCTGGCAAGCGAGGCGGACGGAAGGTCAGCGGCAAAGTGACGTTCGGCGGGATGAAGGGCAAGTGGATTTTGGATTTTGCATAGGGGAAACATGGAAGAAGGAAGTGATTCTGTCCCCGACGGCCCCTCCACGGCGGCGCGGGCGGCGACGGCATCAATGGCGTAACCGGAAACCTATACGGCAACGCGCGAGGCATCAGAGCATTTCAGGCATGGCACGATGCCATCACCGCGAACGATGCTTCGATTCAATGGAGGATTGCGTAATGATCGGGCTGTATGTTTTTTTCATCATCGGACTATGGATCGTCCTTGCATCCTTTGAATTTGCAGCCCTTTGGGCTGGAGGTTACAAACTGGATTCCCGCTTGCGCGGGAATGACGGGTTTTCCCTGTTTGCCCGCGTTCGATGACTCGACCGCCAAACTCCCTCCGACCCGCCTTCGGCGGGCCACTTCTCTCAAGAAGGAGGCTTTATCCGGGGCGCTTCGCGCGGGTTGGGGCTATCGCGCAGGCGATCTCCTTCCAAAATGTCGTCATTCCCGCGAACGTGGAAATCCGGCGCATGGGTTGGGGTGAGCAAAGCGAACTCCAGCGCGAGCGGTTGAACAGAGAGGCGCGAATGCCGGGACACGGCGGGCGGATGCCATTCGTCCCCGTGAAATTCGCCGCGCCGTGATTGAAAGCACGGCAGGCGCAAACATTGGGATTCGCCACGCCCCAACCATACGGACTCGAAATGGCGGATCTGGGCGGTATTCATGCCTTTCGTTCGGCGAGGTTCAATATCACGAGACGTATGTTGTGGGACGGAAGCCGAATGATCCAATGGATCGCCCTGTCGTCGAGCGCCGCGTCCGCGCGGCGGAATCGCCGGATCGGAACGGTCTTCGCCGGCGAGCGGCAAGAGTTCGGGCGTGGAGCGGGCGGCCGCGTCGAGGCGTCAGGGCGGCCAGGCCGGGTTTTTGCGATAATCCCGCCATGCTCGCCTACCTTTTGCGCCGCCTGCTCTACGCGATCCCGATCCTGATCGGGGTCAATCTCGTCACCTTCGCCCTGTTCTTCGTCGTCAACACGCCGGACGACATGGCGCGGATGCAGCTTGGCGTGAAGCGCGTGACGCCGGAGGCGATCGCGCGGTGGAAGGCCGAGCGCGGCTACGACAGGCCCTTGTTCATCAACGCCCGCGCGGAGGGAATCGGCGCGCTGACCGATACGATCTTCTTCGCCAAGTCGGCGCGCATGTTCGCCGGGGATTTCGGGCGCGCCGAGGACGGGCGCGACATCACGCGCGAAATCGTCTCCCGCATGGGGCCGTCGCTGGCCGTCGCCCTGCCGACCTTCGCGCTTGGCCTGCTCGCGACGGTGAGCAGCGCGCTGCTGCTCGTTTTTTTCCGCGCCACGCGGCTCGATTTCTGGGGCGTCGTGCTGTGCGTGGCGATGATGTCGGTCTCCGGCCTGTTCTACATCATCGGCGGCCAGTTTCTGGTCGGCAAGCTCTGGCGGCTGGCGCCGATCTCCGGTTTCGGCGACGGGCTGGACGCCTGGAAGTTCGTGATCCTGCCGGTGGCGATCGGAGTGGTTTCCGGCTTCGGCGCGTCGACGCGCTGGTATCGCACGATCTTTCTCGAAGAGATCGGCAAGGATTACGTGCGCACGGCGCGCGCCAAGGGGCTTTCCGAGGCCGCCGTGCTCTTCCGCCACGTGCTGGGAAACGGGCTGATCCCGATCCTCACCGGCGTCGTGGCGGTCATTCCGCTGCTGTTCATGGGATCGCTCCTGACCGAATCGTTTTTCGGCATTCCCGGCCTCGGCAGCTACACGATCGACGCCATCGCCGCGCAGGATTTCGCCGTCGTCCGCGCGATGGTCTTCATCGGCTCGGCGCTGTACATCGCCGGGCTGATCCTGACCGACGTGTCCTATACCCTCGTCGATCCGCGCATCAGGCTGGATGGATGAGACATGGAACCGAAGCACGGAGAAAACAGCAACTCATTGGCGGCAGGCATTCATGCCTGCCGCCGTGAACGAACCTGGAAGGGGTTCGCGCCCCTCCCAGGTGGCCACGGTCGAAACCCCGGCCTTCAGGCCGGGGTTCCCGCCTTCGCGCCGCCCTGAAGGGCGGGGTTTCAAACCGGAGTCAGTTTTATGGTGAAAAACGGATTTGACCACGACGGACACGACGAAAAACAAAGACACGGTTTCCCCCGGTTCTCGCCGTGCCCGCCGTGTTCGTCGCGGTCAAAAAAATCTTTTGCCCTTCTCCGCGCTCTCCGTGGTTAACGAAAGCCCACCGGAATGCCCGTCCTTCTCTGGTCCGACGCGCTGATCTGGCTGCTGGTATCGGCGGGGATCGCGCTTGGCGGGGCGGCGTGGCGCGATCCGCTGGCGCGCGCGGCTTGGCGGCGGGTTGGCGCGAGCCGGCCGGGAATGGCGGCGGCGACGGTGCTGGCGGCGTTCGTCGCCGTCGGCCTCGCCGATTCGCTGCATTACCGGCCGCGCCTGGAAGACGCCGGGCCGGGAAAGCCGGCGGCCTATGCCGTCGAAGTGCTCTCGGTGCTCGACGCCCTCGCCGCGCCCTTGCGCCTTTCCAGCGAAAAAACATATTCCGCGCCGCTCGCCACGCGCGCCTACGCCAAGGAAACGATGGAGATTCGCGGCGCCGACGGCCGCGTGCGCACGCTGCGCGATTTCCCGCGCCTGAAACACGGCGGCGCGCATCTGGGCAATGACGAGGCCGGGCGCGATGGCGACGTGCTGAAAAAGGTCCTCGCCGCCGTGGCGCTCGCCGCCGCGCTTTTCGCCGCGCTCGCCGGGGGCGCGGCGCATGTTCTGGCCCGCCGGTCCGGCCGGCGTTTCGGGCAAGCGTGGCGCGCGCTGTGGAAAGGCGAAACCGGATTCGCCTGGAACGCCGCGCTCGCCGCCGCCGGCGTCCTGCTGCTCGCGCTGCTGCCGATCCTCGCGCTGTGCGGCGATTACCACGTCTTCGGCACCGACAAGGTCGGGCAGGTCGTCTTCTACCAGATTCTCAAAAGCGTGCGCACGGCGCTGGTGATCGGCTCGGTGACCACGCTGGTGACGCTGCCGGTGGCGATCATCCTGGGCACGCTGGCCGGCTATTTTCGCGGCTGGGCGGACGACGCCATCCAGTACCTCTACACGACGCTCTCCTCGATTCCCGGCGTGCTGCTGATCGCCGCCGCCGTGCTGATGATGCAGGTGGTCATCGACACCCATCCGCAATGGTTCGCCACCGCCGCCGAACGCGCCGACCTGCGGCTGCTCGCGCTGTGCTTCATCCTTGGGCTGACCAGCTGGACCAGCCTGTGCCGCCTGCTGCGCGGCGAAACGCTCAAATTGCGCGAACTCGAATACATCCAGGCGGCGCAAGCGTTCGGCGTCGCCGACCTGGCCATCCTGCGGCGCCACGTCCTGCCCAACCTGATGCACATCGTGATCGTCGTGCTGGTCATGGATTTCTCCGGCCTGGTGCTGGCCGAGGCCGTGCTCTCCTACGTCGGCATCGGCGTCGACCCGACGATGATAAGTTTCGGCACGATGATCAACAACGCGCGCATGGAACTCTCGCGCGAACCGGCGGTATGGTGGTCGCTCGCCTCGGCCTTCGTTTTCATGTTCGCCCTGGTCCTCGCCGCCAACCTGCTGGCCGACGCCGTGCGCGACGCGTTCGATCCGAGAATGGGGTGAAAGGCGACTTTTTGCCACGGCGGGCACGGCGAAGCGCGAAGAGACAACCCGTCATTCCCGCGAACGCGGGAATGACGGATTTTCCGTGAATGACGGCGGTGACGGAAGCGGTGAAGGCGGCGGTGGGGGGCCTCCCTCTTGAGGGAGGTGTCGCGCCGAAGGTGTGCGGAGGGAGTCGGGCGGTTGGGTTCCCAAGCGCGATCGGGAAAAACCACCGCCGCGACTTCTTCCATCTCGCGCTGTCGCGCGTGCCACCTCTCTCAAGAGGGAGGCTTGGCTTGCGGCGCTTCGCGCCGGAAGGCACGCACTGGATTCCCGTGTTCGCGGGAATGACGAGGGGAACGGAAGCGGTAAAGGCTATGGCAAGCCGGGTTCCGGCTTGTCAAGGGGATGGCGAGGAAATGGAACCGTTGTCTCTCAAATCGGAAACGTTCTAAAACTCGAAGACCTGGCCGTTTTGGAGGAGGCCGAGGCGCGGGCTTTCCGCCAGTTCTTCAAGCTCGCCCGTGATGACGTCGGCCTGGCCCGGTTTCAGGTGGGTGACGAAAATTTCCGCTGGAACGGCCAGTTTGGCCAGTTCCCCGGACAGCAGGCGCGGACACAGGTGTTTCGAGGCGCGCGCCAGCGCCTCTCCGCGATTGGAGAAGGCGGTCTCGATGAGGAGGTAGCGCAGGTTGGCGATCCGGTTCATGAGCGGCCAGAACGGGTCGTTGATCGTCGTGTCGCCGGTGAAGACCAGACTGGCGTTTCCGGAATCGAGGCGATAGCCGACCGTCGGAACCGTGTGTTCGGCCGGGACGGCGGAAATGCCGCGCCCGTTTCCCAGGGCGATCCGCTGCCCGACGCTGATCGGTTCGCACTTCATGACCTTGCAGCCGCGCAGGGCAATCTCGGAAAAATCCGGCCAGATGGCCCCGTTGAAGATGTGCGCGCGGATCGCCGCGAGCGTCGCCGCGCTGCCGTGGAGGGTGATCGGCGCGTCGCGCAGATCGGCCACCGAGTCGATCATCAGCGGCAGCGCGGCGATGTGGTCGAAATGGGAGTGCGTGATGAAAATGTGGTCGATGGCCGCCAGTTCGTCGAGCGAGAGGTCGACGAGGCCGGTTCCGGTGTCGATCAGGACGTCGCCGTCGACGAGCAGCGAGGTCGTGCGCAGGTTCCGGCCGCCGATTCCGCCGCTGCATCCCAATACCCTGACTTTCATCCGCCGCTCCTGGCCTTTCGTCATTTCGAGAGGATGGCATTATCCGGGCCGGCGGCGGCGGCGCGAGGAAATATGTCACGCCGATGTCACGCCGATGTCACGTCGATGTCGCACCGATGTCACGTCGATGTCGCGCCGACGTGGCATCGGCCGGCGTTCCGGAGCGGCCGCCGGCAGTGCGGGAGGCTGGCGGAGCGTTTATCCCTTCAGGAAAAATTCCATCTTGATGCCGCCGATTTCGATCACGTCGTGATCCTTGAGCAGGCGCGCCTGGGCGTCGAGCGCCTGTCCGTTCACCGCCGGGAATTTCGCCCCTTCGACGTGCGTGATGAAGTAGCCCTGCGGCCGCCGGGCGATCACGGCGACTTGCCGTCCGGGTTTGCCCAGGGTGGTCAGCGTCTTGGTCAATTCGAGTTCCCGGCCGGCGTTGGCGCCGTTCAGCACCTGGATGGCGCCGAGCGGCGCCGTGGCGGCGGCGGCGGGAGCAGGGACGGCGGCGGAAGTGGGGGGGGCGGCGACGGCGGGAGCCGCCTGCGGCGCGGGTGCTTCTTCACGCGGCGGCGCGGGTTCCGGCGCCGGAGCCGGCGGACGCTCCATGTCCGCGCGCAGCGTCACGCCTTTCTCGTAGGACTGGCCGCCCGGTTGCGCCGCATCGGCGATGTACTTGAGTTTGTATTTGCCAAGCTCGATGACGTCGCCGCTTTTGAGGAAATGTTTCTTGACCGGCTGGCTGTTGACCAGCGTGCCGTTGGTGCTGTTCAGGTCTTCGAGAAACGAGTCGTTGAGGATCGTCACCACCGCGGCGTGTTCGCCGCTGATCGCCAGATTGTCGATCTGGATGTCGTTGGACGGACGCCGGCCGATCGTCATGCGTTCCTTGTTCAGCCCGATTTCCTTGAGGACCAAGCCATCCATGCTCAGTATCAGCTTTGCCACTGTCCGCCTCCGTGCTCTTCGTCGCATTCTTCGTCAAATTCCCCGCGCGTCCTGCATTCGAGCCGCCCCGGAAAGGCTTGCAACACCTTCACCAAGGCGACCGAAATGTTGTCGCGCCCGCCATTGCCGTTGGCCTGCCGGATGAGCTGTTCCGCGGCCAGCTCCAGGTTGGTCGACAGCGTTTGCAGCGTCAGGTGGATGTCCTCGTCGCACAGCATGTCGTTCAGTCCATCCGAACAGAACAGGTAGATGTCGCCCGGCAGCGCGCCGTATTCGTTGATTTCGGATTCCACCGTGGGTTCGACGCCCAGCGCCCGCGTCACCAGGTTCTTGTTGTGCGCGAACCGCGCTTCCTCGACGGTAATCATGCCGAGGTCGATCTGTTCCTGCAACAGCGAATGGTCGCGGGTCATCACGGCGAGCTGCCCGTCGCGCAGCCGGTAGAGGCGGGAATCGCCGACGTGCGCCACGGTGATCCGGTCGTCGGAAAACACTCCCATCACCAGCGTCGTGCCCATGCCGGAGAACGAGGATTCGCTGTGCGCGGCGTTGTAGATCGCCGTGTTGGCCTGGTCGATGCTTCTCTCCAGACAACGGGCGGCGGACGGGTATTCCCCGTCCTCCTTCGCCGACGGGCCGGGATCGAAGAAGGAGGTCGTCAGCGCGGAGGCGAGGAACGAGGCGGCCAGTCCACTGGCGACCTCGCCGGCGTTGTAGCCGCCCATTCCGTCCGCCAGGATCACCAATCCGCTGTCGGGGTTGACGAACACGACGTCCTCGTTGTGTTCGCGCACCAACCCCGGATCGGTCCGGGCAACGATTTCGAGCGTGCCGCTCATCGTACTAGCCACGTCATTTCCCCGTCAAAAACGCTCCCGCCCGCTTTCGGCGCGGGCCCGCGAAATCCATCCGCATTTTCCCAGCACCACGCGAAAACAGTCAATCGGCGCGGAAAAAATAATGACGCGCCGGCGGGGCGGAGTCATGGACGCCACATTAGAGGCCATAAGGCAGTTCGACGCCCAGTCCGCGCTCGCGCGCCAGGGCTTCGATCCGGACGGCCACCGCGATGTCCTGGACGGCCATGCCCTGCGATTCGAACAGGGTGATGTCCTCGGGCTTCGCGCGGCCCGGATGGCGGCCGAGGATCACGTCGCCCAATTCGACCATCTGGCGCTCGCCGAGCCGCCCCTTTTCGAGGAGCGGCAGCAGGTCGCCGGCCTCCCTGAGCGCCGTGTCGACGCTGTCGACGACGATCGGCCGGCAGAGCTTGAGCACGTCCTCGCCGATCTCGCGGCGGATCAGCGAATTGGAACCCGCCGCGTTGATGTGCGCGCCCGGTTCGAGCCAGGCGGCGTCGAAGAGCGGCGAGGTCGCCGTGGTGACGGTGCTGACAATGTCGCTGCCGCGCACGGCGTCCTCTGGAGATGCCGCCGGAACCACGTCCAGATCCAGACGCCCGGACATTTTCGCGCAGAAGGCGGCCAGGCGCTCCGCGTTGCGCGCGAAAACCTTGACCTTGCGCAGCTTGCGCACCGCCGCCACCGCCTCGACATGACCCTCGGCCTGCCAGCCCGCGCCGAAGACGCCCAGCACTCCGGCGTCCGGCCGCGCCAGATGGCGCGTGGCCACGCCCGACGCGGCGCCGGTGCGCATCATGCCCAGGGCGTCCGCCGCCAGCACCGCGCGCAGAGCGCCGCTGTCGGCGCTGAACACATGCACCAGGAAACGCACGCCGGAACGGTTGCTGGTATACGCCTTGTAGCCGATCGCGTCGCGTCCGGGCAGCGCCCCCTGCAAGATATGCAGCGCGGTACGCGGCAGCCGCGTGCGCTGGCGCGGAACATCGACGGCCCGCGCCAGGGAAAGCTCCCGGTGGGCCTCCTCGACCGCTTCCAGGGCCAGCGGCATGGTCAATAGCCGGCGAACGTCATCCTCACTCAAAAACAGCGCCATGAATCTCTCCACGAAGAATTCACCCATACCCACATATTACCGTATCATCGCCGGCCCTGCCGTGTTTCCGCCCAGGGGAACCCTCGCGCGAAAAAGCGGGGCGGCAAGGGTTTTGCCGAGAGGGGATGATCTTTATAATGCGCCAATTTCTCGAACGGCGGCAAGGGAGTCTCCTTCATCATGACACTGATCTGGTATGTCGCGGTCTATCTGGGCGTCTCGGTCGCCATTGGCCTGGTAACGGCCAGATGGGTGCATACCTCCAAGGATTTCGCGGTGGCGGGGCGGCACCTGCCCCTGCCGGTGGTGACCGCGACCGTGTTCGCCACCTGGTTCGGCTCCGAGGCGGTCTTCGGCGCTTCCGGCGTCTTCGCCAAGGAGGGCAGCAACCTGGGCAGCATCATCGCCGACCCTTTCGGCGCGGGGCTTTGCCTCATCATCGCGGGCGTTTTTTTCTCGTCCAAGCTCTACAGGCTCAACGTCCTGACGCTGGGCGACTATTACCGCGGCCGCTACGGGCGCACGGTGGAAATCCTGACCACTTTCTGCATCATCATCGCCTATCTGGGCTGGGTGGCGGCGCAGATCAAGGCGCTTGGCATCGTTTTCGTGGATTTGTCCGCGGGGCACATCGACCTCACCCAGGCCCAGGGGATGATCCTCGGCGCGGTGTTGGTGCTGATCTATACCTCGGTGGGCGGCATGCTTTCGGTCGCCGTGCTCGATTTCGTCCAGATGACGCTCATCATCGTCGGCCTTTTCTACATCGCCTGGCTGGTCGCCGGCATGGCGGGCGGCGCGGACGTCGTCATCCAGTCCGCGTCGGCGGCGGGAAAGCTCGAATTCTTCCCGAAGGACGTTTCCCTGAAAGAGTGGTTCATTTTCATCGCGCCGGGGATCAACCTGATGCTGGGTTCCATTCCGCAGCAGGACGTTTTCCAGCGCATCACCTCGGCGAACAGCGCCAAAACGGCGTTGCGCGGCTCGCTCCTGGGCGGAGGCTTCTACATCCTGTTCTGCTTCGTGCCGATTTTCATCGCCTACGGCGCGACCCTGATCGCGCCGGAAGTCTTCATCCGACTCGCGCAAAACGAACCCGAAAACATCATCCCCTCGCTGGTGCACAACTACATGCCGATCGGCGCGCAGATTCTTTTCTTCGGGGCGGTCATCTCGGCCATCATGAGCACCTCCTCGGCCACCCTGCTCGCGCCCTCCGTCGCCTTCGCGGAAAACGTCGTGCGCGGCTTTCTGCCGCAGCTCACCGACCGGGGTTTCCTGTACGTGATGCGGATTTGCACCGTGCTTTTCACCGTCGTGGTGCTGGGGTTCGCCCTGATGAACCTGGACGCTTCCATCTACGAGATGGTCGAAAGCGCCTACTCCATCACCCTGGCCGGAGCCTTCGTGCCGCTATTGGCCGGCCCTTTCTGGAAACGCGCCACCAACCAGGGCGCGCTGGCGGCGGTGCTTTGCGGCATCGCCGCCTGGCTGATCGTCGCCCACGGCCTTGGAGAACCGGGTGTCGGCTCGCTGGCCGGCCTGGCGTTTTCCGCGCTCGGCCTCGTGATCGGCTCGCTCCTGCCGCAGTGGCTGCCGGAAGGCAAATAGGCGGATGACGAAAGCGTTCTCCGGTTGATCGCCCGCCCGGTGTCCCCTGCTCTTCCGGCCACGGCCTTGCCGCCCTTCGGACTGGAGGCAAGGCACTGGATTCCCGCTTTCGCGGGAATGACGGGGGATTTATCGACGTTTGATTCAAGGACGCGCCGTCGCGCGAGCCATCTTCCTCAAAAGAAAAGCCAAGGCGGCCCGCGCGAAGCGCCGCGCGACGAGCCTCTCTCTTGAGGGAGAGTCGCGCCAAAGCGCGGTTCCATTTCCTCGTCATTCCCGCGAACGCGGGAATCCAGCGCATACCTTCCGGCGCGAAGCGCCGCATCATTTGAAGCTGGATTCGCAGCCCTTCGGACTGGAGGCAAGGCACTGGATTCCCGCTTTCGCGGGAATGACGGGGAATTTATCGACGTTTGATTCAAAGACGCGCCATCGCGCGAGCCATCTTCTCAAAAGAAAAGCCAAGGCGGCCAGCGCGAAGCGCCGCGCGCGAAGGGGCGGAGCGAGGGCGTTTGCCCTCGCGTTTTCCGCGAAATGCTTGCCGCGTCGAAGAAATGGACGAGAAACGCTCTATCGAAGCGCCAGGCCCTCGGCGACGATCTTGGGCGTTATGAAGACCAGCAGTTCGGTCTTGTCGTCGATCCATTCGTGGTTCTTGAAGAGCCAGCCGATATACGGCAGGTCGCCGAAGAAAGGCACTCTGGTGGTCGAATTGGATATCGTCTGCGTGTAGATTCCGCCGATCACCACCGTGCCGCCGTTTTCCACCAGGACTTCCGTCTTGACGTGCTTGGTGTCGATCGCGACCCCCGAACCCGTCGACAACGATGTGTTCGGCGTGTCCTTGTTGATGTCGAGCGACATCGTCACCCGGCCGTCCGGCGTGATCTGCGGCTTCACCTTCAGCGAAAGATTGGCCTTGCGGAAGGAAACGCTCGTGGCGCCCGAACTCGACGCTTCCTGGTAGGGAATCTCGACGCCCTGCTCGATGAGCGCCTCGACCTGGTTGGCCGTCATGACCCGAGGACTCGAAACGATCTTGCCCCTTCCGTCGGCTTCGAGCGCGGATATTTCAAAGTCCAGATACTTGGTGTATTTAGAATTGAACAGCGAAAAGCTGAAGGTTGCCGGTGTACCCGTGCGGGGCGTGGCGGGCAGATTCAAACCGCCCACGGATCCATAACCGAATCCGTTGGTCGGATTAACCCATCTGGTGATCTGCCCGCTGGAACCGCCGGTAATCGGCTCCATAATTATGCCATCTGACCCCAGCCTTGCCGACCCTTGTGTCAAGCGAACACCGAGATTCTTGGCGAAAGAATCGCTCGCCTCAACGATTCTCGCCTCGATCATCACCTGCCTGACCGGGATGTCGACCTTGGCGATCATCGCCCGCACGTCGTCCAGGCGGCTCGACGTGTCCTGGACGAACAGGATGTTCGAGCGGTCGTCGAGCAGGGCGCTGCCGCGCTTGGAGAGGATCGTCTGTTTCGGGTCGGCCAGCAGCTTCTTGACGTCGGCGCCCTTGATGTAATTCATCTGGAAGCTCTCGGTATGCAGCGGCTCGAGATCATTGATCTGGACCCTCGATTCGTACTCCAGTTTTTCCTTCGTGGCGATTTCCTCGCGCGGGGCCACAAGAATGACGTTGCCGTTCTTGCGCATGTCCAGACCCTTCTGCTGCATGACGATGTCGAGCGCCTGATCCCACGGAACGTCTTTCAGGATGAGCGTGATCGAGCCGCCCACCGAGTCGCTGACGACCACGTTCAGGCCGGTGAACTCGCCGAATACCTGCAACAACTGCCGCACCGGAACGTTCTGGAAATTGAGCGACAGCTTGTCCCCCTGATAGCCGCCCCGGCTGCCCTGGACCAGTTTGTTCGGGTCCTCGACGACCGGCACGACCTCGATGACGAATTGATTGTCCGTCTGGTAGGCGTTGTGTTCCCACTGCCCTTTCGGCGCGATGGTCATGCGCGCGTTCGGGCCTTGCTGGACGGTACTCACGGAAACGACCGGCGTGGCGAAGTCGATCACGTCGAGCTTCTTGCGCAGCGATTCCGGGACGCTGACGTTGATGAAATCGACGATCAGCGATTGCCCTTGCTGGCGAATGTCGATTCCGGAATTCGAATCGTCCATGTCCACCAAGATGCGGGCTTCGCCATTCCGCCCGCGGCGGAATTCGATGTCGCGGATGCCGTTCGCCACGGCGGCGCGCGCCTGCGAAAAATGCTCCACGGGCCGGTCTATGCCGCCATCCTGCCACGCCTTTCCGGCGTTCGGGGCCAGCGCGAGAAGCAGTACCCTGTCCTCGATGATCGGCTCGTAATTCATCGGCACGTTCAGATTGAGCACGACGCGGGCGCGATCGCCCGTCTGGGCGATATTCACGCTTTTCAGGTCGCCTTCATTGAAGGTTTGCGCGGTCTTTCCCGTCCCGTTCGTGGTATTGGGAAAATCCAGGGCGATGCGCGCGGGAGAGGCCACGCTGAAACCCGACGGCGGCGCGGTCAAGGGGTCCCTGAAGGTCAGCTTGAAGTTGACGACGCCTCCCTGCTTGACCACCTGCATCGACTCGATGGCGTTAGTGGAGTTGACAGGGCCGGGACCGGCCTCCTGCGCATTGCCCGATCCGGGCAGCATGACCAGGGCGGCAAGTCCAAACACGTAATATCCGATCCGTTTCATTTCGTTACCTCCTGCCCCTGCAACAACAGGGAGCTTGCACGTTCGATCCAGTCGCCCGCGGCGTCCTGGACGAGTTCCTTCAGGACCACTTCAGACTCGTCGATTTTGGTGATGACGCCAAAATTCTGGCCGAGATAATTGCCCGCCTTGACTTGGTACAAGGATCCGTCGACCGAAATGATGGCGTAGGACGCCTCTTTCTGGCGCGTCATCACCCCCACGTACTTCAATGATTCCAGCGGGTAGGCTTCGAGCGGCTCGCGCGGGCGGTCGAAATCGGGTTGCGCGGCGCCGCCGCCGCCTTTCGCCTTCTCCGGAATGACCCGGGTCGACTTGAAGGGGTCGACCAGGTTTTCCACGTCGTAGGCGACAGGCTCGTAAGGCTTGACCTCGGGCAGCGACGGGACTTTTCCCTTGAGGTTCCGGGAAGCCTCGCTCATCCATTGACGCAGATCCTCGTAATCGCCGTCCGTCGTGCAGGCGGTCAACAGCGCGCAGCAAACCGGGATCAAAAGAAATCTTTTCATTTCCTTGCTCCCCTGCCGCCCCTGGCGGCCTGCGCGGCCTTTCTCTTGGCGGCCAGTTCTTCCTCGTCCAGATAGCGGAAGGTCTTGGTGACGGCGTCCATCACCAGCGTTCCGTCCTTGGCCTGCCTGCTCGCCTCGATCGAAATGTTGTTCAGCGTCACGATCCTGGATAGCCGGCCGATGTCCCCGGCGAACGCCCCGAAATCGTGATAATTGCCCGTCAATCGGACGCTGATCGGCAACTCGGCGTAGAAATCCCTGACCGCCTCGGCCCCCGGCTTGAAAAGCTCGAATTGCAGGCCGCGCCCCATGCCCGACTGGTTGACCTCGATCAGCAGGGATTCGACTTCCGACTTGCTGGGCAACTGTTTGAGCAGCGCCCCGAACGAGCGGTCGATCTCGTTCAACTGCTGGACGTATTGCTCGCGATTGACGGCCAGCTCTTTCTTGGACACGAATTCCTGCTTGAGCCTCGATTCGTCCTCCCGGCGCTGCGTCAGCGTGTCGAACTGCTCGCTCCACAGCCACCACCAGCCGGCGAGCAGCACGACGAAGAAAAGCGCCAGCAGCGCGGCGATGCGCGGCGCGAGCGGCCAAGCCCCGACGTCTTTCGGAAGCCCCTGGAAATCGGCCTGGATGGCCTTGAAGTCTAGTTTGGGCAGTTTCATTTCTTGCGCGCCTCCTGGGCCTGGGCCGAAACGCGCCTGATGGCCGCTCTCATGTTGAATTCGTTGATCCGCTTTCTGTCCACGGTCACCGCCTTGATCTCCATGAGCTGCGGTTTTTCGAGCCACGGAGAGGACTCGATGTTGCGCATCAGCGTCGAGACGCGCGCGCTCGACTGGGCGTAGCCGACCATGGCGATGCTCTGGCCGGTCTGCTTCAGCGAACGGATGTATACCCCCTCGGGCATCTGTCTCGCCAGTTCGCTCAACAGCCGCACGGCTTCCGCCCGGTCCTGCTGGAGGGACTCGATGACCTGCTTGCGCGCGAGCATCGCCTGCGCCTGATCCTTGAGCCGCTTGATTTCGTCGATCTGCTTGTCGAGCGCCGCGATTTCCTGCTTGAGGAAGGCATTCTTCCGTTCCTGGGCTTCGACATGCCCGTCGATGACGGTATACACGGCGAACACGATCAGGCACGCGAGAACCGATACCAGCGCGAACAGGCCGTAGAACCGCTGCCGCTTGACCTTGCGTTTTTCTTCCCGGTAGGGAAGCAGGTTGATGTGCATCATGCGTCGAATCTCCGCATCGCCAGGCCGCAGGCGGCCATCAGCGAAGAAGCGTCCGCCAGCAGGCTATTGGCCCGCACGCGGTCCGAAAGCACCATGTTGGCGAACGGATTGGCCACGATCGTATCGATCTGCGTGCGCGACGCGACCACCTCATCGGCGCCCGGAAGCACGGCGCAGCCGCCCGCGAGCACGATGTGATCGACCTTGTTGAACTGCGTCGAGGTAAAGAAAAACTGCAACGCCCGCGACACTTCCAGCGCCATGTTTTCCACGAAGGGCTGGAGCAGCTCCGCTTCGTAGTTGTCCGGAAGCGCGCTCCTGCGTTTTTCCGCTTCCGCTTCCGCGAAGGTCATGCCGTACAGCCGCGCGATGTCCTGGGTCAACTGGTTGCCGCCGAACGCCTGTTCGCGCGCGTAGAGCTGCTGCCCGTCGCGCAGCACGGTGAGACTCGTCACGTTCGCGCCCACGTCCACGAGGGCGATGATCCGTCCCTTGCCCTTCTCCGGCAGCTGTTTCAGCACCAGGTCGAGCGAGGCGAGCACGGCGTAGGATTCGACGTCCATGATCACGGGCTTCAATCCCGCCGCCTCGACGGCCGCGACGCGGTCTTCCACCTTCTCCTTGCGCGAGGCGGCGATCATCACCTCGATCTCTTCCTGCGACGACGCGGGACCCAATATCTGGAAATCGAGATTGACCTCGTCGAGGGGGAACGGGATGTACTGGTTGGCCTCCGACTCGACGAGCAATTCCAGCTCTTCCTCTTTCTGGCCGGCCGCCACGATGATCTTCTTGGTGATGACGTGCGAAGCGGGCAAGGCCGCGGCCACCTGCCGGGTCGGCGTCGCCAGCTTTCTCCAGGCGCGCTTGATGGCCTCGGCGGCCGCTTCGAGGTTGGCGATATTCCCGTCCGCCACCACGTCCCTCGGTAAAACCTCGACGGAATAACGATCGACCCGGTATCCGCCTTTCCCGTCGCTCGCCAGCTCGACCATCTTGACGGCGGAGGAACTGATATCCACTCCGATCAAGGGGCGCGCCTTGGGGCTAAAGATCGAAAGATCGAATTGCAATTCGTCACTCCTCAAAAAACCTTGAATAAATTGGCGGTTAGCGAAGTTATCGATAATCTACTTTAGATGTTAGCAGCAAGTATTCGATAAGTAAACTGTTCTAACGGCATTCCTTTGCGCAACTTTAGCGTTTTGGAATTTTTGCAACACCCGGAGCCGCGAAAGCGCGTCTGGAACGTTTTTGGTTCGATCCCATGCGCCAGCAACTAATTAGCGACAGGCATTCATGCCTGTCGCTGTGAACGAACTTGGAAGGGGTTTGCACCCCTCCCAAGTAGCTACGGTCGAAACCCCGGCCTTCAGGCCGGGGTTTCAGCCTTCGCACCGCCCTGAAGGGCGGGGTTTCAAACCGGAGTCCGTTTTATGATGAAGGGCGAAAAACGAACGATACGCGGTCGAACGCACCTCCTCCGCCCAAACCCCGATGCAAAGCGCCGCGAGCCACCTCCCTCAAGAGGGAGGCCAAAATCGGCG
>JAIRPF010000022.1 GCA_031257115.1 Accumulibacter sp. | reverse complement strand
CCTCACCCTCACCCCCACCCCCACCCGCCCCGTCTCCATCGACCTGAGCCTGCAAGGCCACGCCGGAAAACGCGAAGGCGCCACCGGAAGTCTCAGGGTGAGGTATGAGTTCTGAGGGGAGTCCGGGGGAAAGGGGAAAGTTCTGGGGTCCGGGGTCCGAGGGGTGAGTCCGGGTTCCGGGTTCTGAGGGGTGAGTCCGGGTTCCGAGGGGTGACCTCCGAGAGGTGATTTCCCTCACCCCCAACCCCACCCCCTCTCCCGGAGGGGGTGGGGGTGTTCAAAGGATGCGGCGCGATGCGCCGGAGAGTACGCCCTGGATTCTCGCGTTCGCGGGAATGACGGGGTTTTTGGGAAAGGTGGCTTGCGCACTGGTTCCAACCCGCGCGAAGCGCCATTCCAGAGCCTCCCTCTTGAGGGCGGTGGCCCGCCGAGGGCGGGGCGGAAAGAGTCGGGCGGTCGAAGGATCGAGACAGGAATCGGATCACCCAAAACCCCGTCATTTCCTTGACAAGCGGGAACCCGGTTCGCCGTTGCCCCGCTCCCGCTCCCGACCCTGCCCCCGCCTCTACCCCTTCCATCTCCCTCGTCATTCCCGCGAAAGCGGGAATCCAGTTCGTTCATCAAATATTTGTTTCCAGAAATTCAACAGCCGGACTCCTTCCGACCCGCGGCTTCGCCGCAGGCTACCTCCCTCTGGAGGGAGGCTTGTTTTGAGAGGTGATTTCCCTCATCTCCCCCCCCTCTTTCCTGGAAAAAGAGGGGGGAGAGGTTTGGCGGCGCTCCGCACCGGAATACACGTACTGGATTCCCGCTTGCGCGGGAATGACGAGATAATTTGGTGGTCTGGTCTTGATACTTGCTTTCTGATTCCCAACCGCCAAACTTCCTCCGTCGCGCCTTCGGCGCGACCCGGCTGAGGTCGCCATTTTGCCGGCGGCGTCCGCCTTTGCGCCGTCATGGCCATTTTTTCGAGACATGCCACAAAAAAACCGGTAGAATCGTGCCTGTGGGCATGGGCGGTGAGGCAATTCTCGTCGCTTGGTACGGAACAAAGGATTTCATAACATGTTGTCTGTTGCAAAAAAGGGGGGAAAAATGAAGGAAAAGGTTGCGGAGTCCCAAGCGGAAAAAGCTTATCAACTCTTGGAGGAGATGATCGTTACCCTCCAGATCAAGCCAGGGACAAAAATCTCGGAAAAAAGGCTTTGCGAAACGCTCGGCCTCGGACGGACGCCGATCCGCGAGGCGTTGCAACGTCTCGCCAACGAGTGCGCGGTGACTATCGAGCCGCGCCACGGCGTCGTCGTTTCGCCCATCGACGTGCTCGATCAGTTCCATCTGATTGAGGTGCGCCGCGCGCTTGAGCTTATTCTGGTCAGGCGCGCGACGCGGCTCGCCTCGGACGAGGATCGCGCGCAATTCGCGGATTTTGCCGCGCAGTTCCACCAGGCCGGCGAAACGCTCGACGAAAAGCTCCTGGCTTCCACCGAGCGCGATTTTCGCGGCCTGCTGGCCGTGACCGCCCGGAACAAGTACGTCCTGCTCGCCATGCGTCCGTTCCAGGCGCAAACGCGGCGTTTCCAGCATCTGTACTTCAAGCGTTTCGGTGATCTCGCCCATCTTTGCGAACTGCATTCCCAGATCGCGCGCGCCGTCGCCGACGCCGACGAAGCGCGCGCCAAGGCCACCTTGCACACCATGATGGACTACATCGAGGAATACACGGAAAAAACCATGAGGGCGATTTATTAGGGCGTTTTTCGTCATTCCCGCGCGACGCGGGCCGGGCATTTTGCGGAAGATACGGGGATGATCGCTCCCGCCCGTCCCCGTATCTTCCGCGCGCAGCGCGCTGGAATGAGGCCTCCCTCCTGAGGGCGGTGGCCCGTCGAAGGCGGGTCGGAAGGAGTCGGGCGGCCGAATCTCCAAGTGCGAATATTTGATGAACGAACCCGATACCAACGATCAAGGGTGACGGGTTTTCCTGTTTGTTCGCGCCTTGGAGTTTGGCGGTCAAATTATCAAACGCGGGCAGACAGGAAGGGTTTTGAAATCCAGCGGATTGAAGTCGGCGGGATAGTGTGCGATGAAAGCGATTTCGGGCCTTGCCGCGTGAAAGGCAAACGGGGGCGCGGCGCGGTCGGGGAAACGGTTGTTAAATGCAGGAGGGTACGCGCTGGATTCACGCTTGCGCGGGAATGACGAGAGGCGTGGAAATCAGACCGCCATCACTCAAACCGCAAGCGCTCATTTCCTGCCCGACTGGGCGTTCGATCCCTTGGGCGGTGCTTCGGGAGGCGCTTTTTCCCGGTGTCCCAGCGCGCCCGCGAGGTCAGCGGGTGTGAACGCGTAGCCGTCGCCGTCCCTGGCGACCATGCCCATGCCGGTGGCGGGAATGTGCATTCCGGCCACCGGGATCTTGTGTTCGCTGACGTAGCGCAGCACCTTCAGACGGGTGGCGATCGCCTCTTCCGGGTCGACGTCATAGACCATCGCGGTTCGCGGCGCGGGCATCTGCATGGCCATGGCGTGGGTCAGATCGCCCCAGATGAGCATCTGTCCGCTTTCGTCGCCGACCAGATACATGGTGTGCCCCGGCGTATGGCCGAAGGCGGCCACCGCGCGGATGCCGGGGAGAATTTCCACGCCCCGCGCCTCCAGTTCGCCCGGCTCGAAGGTTCGCACCCGCTCTCCGTAGGCCGCCAGCACCTTTTGCGCGTTGACGAAGCCGTCTTTTTTCTCCGCCTTCTCCATCATGGCCGGATCGGTCCAGTAGGCGCGTTCGCGCCCGGCCACGTAGACCGTGGCGCGCGGAAAGGCCGGCTGGCCTTCCTTCAACATGCCGCCGATGTGGTCCCCGTGCATGTGGGTCAGCAGCACGGCGTCGACGTTTTCCGGTTGCAGTCCCAAGGCGCGCAGGCCGGAGGCGAGATTCCTGCCGAAGCCCGTGTCCACCAGCGCCACTTTCTTGTCCGCCGAGCGCACCACGTAATACTGGATGGCGGTGGGATAAGCGCCATCGGGCAGGTATTTTTTCACCAGGGCTTCGTCGGCGCCGACGAAGAGCTTGCTGCTGCCCTGGGCTTCTCCGTCGCCGATCAGGTTGATTTCATGAGAGCCGGCGCGATAGCCGGCGGCAAGGGCGAGGCGGCTTCCGGGCAGAAGCAGCAGGGCGATGGCGCAGATGCCGATAAGGAAACGGAAGAACATGAGAACCTCCTGACGGATGTGAAGGGAAGGACTGTTTTTTCCCAGGTTACTGGAGAATCGGAAAAAACGTTTTTGAATCGGATGCCCGCGAATGTCGGATGGGGCGCGGGCGTCTCGCCCGCGTCGATCGTCTTCTTGCGGACGGGACGCCCGCGCTCCAATTCAAATGATGCGAATTCGCGGACATTCGGCTCAATCACCCTAAAGCCGCTGCTCGATCCAGCCCCGCACCGAGGCGAGCGCCGCCGGCAGTTTGTCCGGCTCGGTTCCGCCGGCCTGCGCCATGTCCGGGCGGCCGCCGCCCTTGCCGCCGACCTGCCGCGCGACGAAATTGACGAGTTCGCCGGCCTTGATCCTGTCGGTCAGGTCGGCGGTCACGCCCGCGATCAGCGCGATCTTGCCGCCGTCGGCCGCCGCCAGGACGACCGCCGCGCTCTTGAGTTTGTCGCGCAGCTTGTCGACGGCTGCGCGCAGGGCGTCGACGCTCGCGCCGTCCAGCGTGGCCGCCACGACCTTGGCGCCTTTCACGGCGACGGCGCGGTCGGCCAGTCCGTCGCCTTGCGCCGCCGCCTGCTTGCCCTTGAGCAAGGCCAGTTCGCGTTCGAGCTGGCGCGCCTGGTCGATGATCGCGCGCACGCGCGCCGGCGTCTCGCCAGGCGGCGTCTTCAGCGCGCCGGCCACGTCGCCGAGCGCCGTTTTCATGTCCTGCACGTGAGTGAGGGCGGTGTCGCCGGTGACGGCCTCGATACGGCGGATGCCCGCCGCCACGCCGCTCTCGGCGACGACGGCGAACAGCCCGATGTCGCCGGTGCGGCCGACGTGGGTTCCGCCGCAGAGTTCGCGCGACGAGCCGATGTCGACGACCCGCACCACGTCGCCGTATTTCTCGCCGAAAAGCATCACCGCGCCAAGTTTTTGCGCCTCGCCGATCGGCATCACGCGATGCGCGCAATCGGCGTTTTCCAGGATTTCCGCGTTGACGAGGGCCTCGACGCGGCGGATTTCCTCGCCGGTCATCGGCTGGCCGTGCGCGAAGTCGAAGCGCGTCTTGTCCGGATCGACCTGCGAGCCTTTCTGCTGCACGTGCTCGCCGAGCGTCTGGCGCAGGGCCTTGTGCAGCAGGTGCGTGGCCGAGTGGTTACGCATGGTGCGCTTGCGCGCCGCCCTGTCCACCCTGGCGTCGACCGTATCGCCGACCTCGATGCGGCCGGTTTTCAGGACGCCCTGATGTCCGAAAACGGCCGCCTGGATTTTCTGCGTGTCCTCGACGGCGAAAATGCCTTGCGCCGACCGCAACGCGCCGCGATCGCCCACCTGCCCGCCGGACTCGGCGTAAAACGGCGTTCCGTCGAGCACGACCGTGCCGGCGTCGCCCTCGCGCAATTCCCCGACCGGCGCGCCTTCCCGGTACAGGGCCAGCACCTTGCCCCTGGATTCCGTCGTGTCGTAACCGTGGAACGCCGTTTCCGGGCCTCGGTATTCGAGGGCGGCGGCTGTCCTGAACTTGCCCGCGGCGCGCGCCAGTTCCTTCTGGCGATTCATCGCCGCCTCGAAACCGGCGGCGTCGACGCTCACGCCGCGCTCGCGGCAGATGTCGGCGGTGAGATCGAGCGGGAAGCCGAAGGTATCGTGCAGCTTGAACGCCGTCTCGCCGTCGAAAACGCCTTGTCCGCCCATCACCGCCAGTTCGCTCTCCAGAATCGCCATGCCGTGTTCGATGGTGGCGAAGAAGCGTTCCTCCTCCTGCCTGAGCGTCTCGGCGACGCGCTTCTCGCCGCTCGCGAGTTCCGGATACGCGCCGCCCATCTCGGCCACCAGGTCGGGAACGAGGCGATGGAAGAAGGCCGCCCGCGCGCCGAGCTTGTAGCCGTGGCGGATGGCGCGGCGGACGATGCGGCGCAGCACGTAGCCGCGCCCCTCGTTGCCGGGAATCACGCCGTCGGCGATGAGGAAGGAGCAGGCGCGGATGTGGTCGGCCAGCACGCGCAGCGAGGGACTCGCCATGTCCGCGCCGCTCGTCTCGCGCGCCGCCGCCTTGACCAGATTCCGCAGAAGGTCGATGTCGTAGTTGCTGTTGACGTGTTGCAGAATGGCGGCCATGCGCTCCAGACCCATGCCGGTGTCGACCGAGGGCTTGGGCAGCGGGTGCATGACGCCCGCTTCGTCGCGGTTGAACTGCATGAACACGTTGTTCCAGATCTCGATATAACGGTCGCCGTCCTCGTCCGGCGATCCGGGCGGCCCGCCGGGGATGTGTTCGCCGTGGTCGTAGAAAATCTCGGAACACGGCCCGCACGGCCCGGTATCGCCCATCATCCAGAAATTGTCGGAAGCGTAGCGCGCGCCCTTGTTGTCGCCGATGCGCACGACGCGCCCGGCGGGCAGGCCGATGACCTCGCGCCAGATGCCGTAGGCTTCATCGTCCTCGGCATAGACGGTCGCCCACAGGCGATCGGCCGGCAGCCCGAAAACCTCGGTCAGGAGTTCCCAAGCGTACATGAGCGCGTCGCGCTTGAAGTAGTCGCCGAACGAGAAATTGCCGAGCATCTCGAAAAAGGTGTGATGGCGCGCCGTATAGCCGACGTTTTCCAGGTCGTTATGCTTGCCGCCCGCGCGCACGCACTTCTGCGAGGTCGTCGCGCGCGTATAGGGGCGCTTGTCGAAACCGAGAAAAACGTCCTTGAACTGGTTCATTCCGGCGTTGGTGAACAGGAGCGTCGGATCGTCGCGCGGCACGAGCGAGCTGGAAGCCACGATACGGTGGCCCTTGGATTCAAAAAATCTGAGGAAAGTCTCGCGGATTTCGGCGCTTTTCATCGATGTCGCCCCCCAGTCATGGGCAAATTCAAAAACGAAAATTCTAGCATCGAACTCCCCGCTACCGGCGGCGGAATGACCGCAAAACATCGCGTTTCCCGTTCGTGCCATTATTTCATTTCGCAAAGGAAACGAGATTTTGTCGACCTCGCCGCGCCATGCCATCGCCCTTGGCGCGCCTTCGCGTCTCATTTCCATTGCGAAATGGAATTGCACGGCCTGTCCGATGTAAACGGCGGGAAATCTTCAGTCAGGGGGGGCGGAGAAACATTCTTGATCGCGGCAAGCGCGATGGAAGATGAAAAATACCCATCTCCCTTGTCATTCCCGCTTATCGGGGAAATGACGGGGCTTTTTTTCGCCGTGCCCGTCGTGTTCCCCGTGGTCAATGCCTTTCGCTCTTGTCTTTCTCTGAACCCCATGATCAAAATCTTTGCTTCTCGCCGCAGTCAGCTCCGTCTTTCGATATCTCCGCCGCCGGTTGGCGGATGTCCGGCAGGAATGCCGCGAACAGGCCCAGCAGCGGCAGGAAAGCGCACAGGCGATAGACCATGACGATGCCCCAGGCGTCCGCGGCCAGGCCGAGCACGGCCGCGCCGATGCCGGCGAGACCGAAGCTCAGGCCGTAGAACAGGCCGGAGATGGCTCCGATCCGGCCGGGAAACAGTTCCTGTCCGAAAACCAGGATGGCGGGCGTGGCGGAGGCCAGCGTGAAACCGATGATCACGGTCAGCGGAACCGACAGGCCGGGGCCGACGTAGGGCAGCGCCAGCGTGAACGGGGCGACGCCGAGGATGGAAAACCAGATGACCCGCTTGCGCCCGATGCGGTCGCCGAGCGGACCGCCGAACAGGACGCCGGCGGCGACCGAGGCCAGGAAGTAAAACAGGTGGTAGTGGGCCGTCCGCGTTTCGAAACCGTATTGGTGCATCAGATAGAAGATGAGGTAGCTGTTGAGGCTGGCGAGATAGAAAT
>JAIRPF010000207.1 GCA_031257115.1 Accumulibacter sp. | reverse complement strand
GAAGGGTGTGAACCGAATGGCTTGGTTCGATGCTTTTGGTTTTACCCTTCTCCCTTCCCCCTTCTCCCTTCCCTCTTCTTGAATTCTCAACCCTTCAGCGTGGAAAGAACGAACCGGATTTCCGCCTGTCGGGGGAATGTCGGAATGCGAGGGCGCTGACTGATGCTAGACTGATACGCATTCATGGCCGCGTTCGGCGGCAAAACGATCATGAAAGGACTTTTCGATGCTGATTTCGTGTGAGGAACTTGCCGCCCATCTCGACGATCCCGATTGGCGGATCGTCGACTGCCGTCACCGCTTGCCGGATCCCGCGCACGGTGATCGGGTGTATGCCGAGGAGCATTTGCCCGGCGCCGTTTTCATGCACGTCGACCGGGATTTGTCCGCGCCGGCGAACGGGACGAACGGCCGCCATCCCCTGCCCGATCCCGAAACGCTGGCCGCGAGGCTCGGCGCCGCCGGCGTGGGCGAGCGAACCCAGGTGGTCGCCTACGACGACGACGGCGGCATGTATGCCGCGCGGCTGTGGTGGCTGCTGCGCTGGCTGGGACACGACCGCGTCGCCGTGCTCGACGGCGGAATGAGCGCCTGGACGGCTCAGGGACGCGCCTTGACCGCCGACCGGCCGGCGGTCGACGCCGTGAAATTCGAATTCCGTTTGCGCGATTGGGTCGTGACGGTGGACGAGGTTCTGGCCAACCTGGGGAGAAGCGATTTTTGCCTGGTCGACGCGCGCGGCCCGGACCGTTTCCGGGGCGAGAACGAAACGATCGATCCCGTCGGAGGGCACATTCCCGGCGCGCGGAACCATTTTTTCCGCGACAACCTCGACGCTTCGGGAATGTTCCGCCCGGCGGACGAATTGCGCCAGCGGCTTCTGCGGACGCTCGCGGGAAGCGGGCCGGAACGGACGGTGATGTATTGCGGATCGGGCATCACTGCGTGCCACAACCTGCTGGCCATGGAACGGGCCGGCCTGCCGGGCGCGCGCCTCTACGCGGGGTCGTGGAGCGAGTGGTGCGCGAACCCGGATCGTCCCGTCGCCCGCTGATCCTTCCTTTCGGGCCGATGCCGCCGGATCACGGCATCCGCCCCACCAGCACGCGGCAGGCGTTGGGCAGTTCCACGTCCAGCGCGCGAACCTCCAGAGCGCCGGCGGCGCGCATCATCCGGACGATTTCGCCCACGGTGTAAGCCTGACCGCCCTCGGTGCGCACCAGCATGTTCAGCGAAAACAGCGCCGCGTGCGGCGGACCGCCGCGGTCGTCGTCGAGGGCGAACTCCTGCACGCACAGGAGGCCGCCCCGATTGAGACAGTCGGCGGCGTTTTTCAGCAGCCTGGCGGCGTCCGCCGGCGTCTCGCCGTGCAAGACCTGCGAAAGCCAGGCGACGTCCTGTCCCTTGGGCAGTAGCCCGGCGAGAAAATCGCCGCCGGTGAAGCCGATCCGCCCGGCGAGGCCGTGATCGGCGACGATCTTCCTGGCGAACGGCTCGGTGGTCGGCAAATCGAAGATCGTCGCTTCAAGCCCCGGATTTCGCTTGCAGAAATGCACGGCGTAGGTGCCGGGGCCGCCGCCCACGTCGATCAGCGTTCTCTTTCCCGACAGATCGAGCGCGTGGGCGACTTTTTCCGCTTGCAGGCGGGCGATGTTGAACATCCCCAGGAGGAAAGCCCGCCGTTCCTCGTCGCCGCCCATCCGCGAGACCCGCTCGACCGTCCCGGGATGGCCGGCGCGCACCGTTTCCGCCAGGCGCGTCCAGCTGGGCATGAGATGGGCGTGATGCTCGATGATGAAGCCCAGATAATCCGGAGAAGCGCGGGACAGGAGCGCGGCGACCCGCTCCGGC
This sequence comes from Accumulibacter sp., assembly GCA_031257115.1. GTDB lineage: Bacteria > Pseudomonadota > Gammaproteobacteria > Burkholderiales > Rhodocyclaceae > Propionivibrio. Next base: position 2,395 of record JAIRPF010000207.1, on the reverse strand, counting down.
GCGACCAGTTTTTCGCCCTCGCGCCGCGGCAGTCCGAGCGCGACCAGGGCCGTGGCCAGCATGGAAAAGCTCCTCGGCGCGCAGCCGAGCGCCTCGGCAAGTTCCCGCTCGTCGCGCGGCCCGTCGGCCAGCGCCGTGAAAACGTCCAGCCGCACCGCGGCCTGCGCCGCGCAGCCCGCCCAGTAGCCGCCGGAAAGTTCCAGCAGTTTTCTGGCGTTCCAGTCATTCGTGTCCATGCCGGTCCTCCGCGATCCCGGCCGGGAAGGAATCCCGGCTTCCGGTGTCTCCAATATACCCAAATGGGGCGGATGACATCACCGTGAGCGCGCCGGGCAGGATTTCCGAAGCTCCCCGCCAGCAAAAACGGGAAAAGGCGGGAGAAAAGTGGTCGATGACCCGTGGTTGGCATAAGATTCGCCCTTGCGGATCAACCCTGAGGAGAAAGCGGATGAACGAGGTTTTACATGCGATCGCCGGCCGGTACAGTTGCCGGGGATTCAGCGGCCAGCCGGTGAGCCGGGCCGATCTCGAAACGATCACCCGCGCCGGGACGCAAGCGCCGAGCGCGCGCGGCAACGCGCCGTGGTACCTCGCCGTGGTGACCAACCGCGAGCTGATCGGCCAGATCCGCGACAACGCCTTCGAGGTGCTCATACGGCGCGACAAGGAAGGGCACCAGCGCATCGTCGAGCGCGGCGGCGACCTGTTCTACAACGCGCAGGCGCTGATCGTGGTCGCCACCCGGCCGACCCACGACCTGACGCCGGCCGAATTCGACGCCGGCCTGCTGACCGAGAACATCTGCCTGGCCGCGCATTCGATCGGGCTGGGCACCTGCATCTGCGGTTACGCCACCAACGCTTTCCACGTGTTCAGATCGCCGGACGGCGAGCGTTTTTCCAGACGGCTCGAATTCCCTTACGGCTACCAGATGACCGTGGGCATCCTGGTGGGCCATCCCGCACTGTCCAAGGAACCGCATCCGGCCGATACCTCGGTCGTCCGCTTTTTCGAGTGAGGCGCGCGTGATTTCGTCGCGCCGGAATCGCCACCGTGTTTTCCGTCCATCGCTGTTGTTCCTGGCCTGGGCGCTTTTCGCCGGCGGCAAGGTTTTCGCGTTCGAGGTCGTCGCGGCGGAGTTCGGCGTGTTCGATGCCAGCGATCCGATGCGGGTGGTCTTTTCCCCGGCCGACGTCGTTCCACGCCGCGACGGACAGCGTTACGGCTGGATGATCGAGCTGCGCGGGGCCGGGCGCTCGGTCAGCGTGCGCGAGGAGTATCTGCTGCCGGGCAAGGCCGCCGAAAGTTTCACGGAATCGGCCGCGGGCGCGGTGCTGGTGATTCCGCAGGAGCGGCGCCGCCAGGTCAGCCAGCGGCAACTGGTTCCGGTCGACGGGCGCATTTACGGAGAATGGTCGGTCGGGCCGCGCGAACCGGCCGGGCCGCGCCGGCTGGAGGTCATCGTCGAAGGGCGGCTCGCGGCCAGCTTTGCCTTCGAAGTGCGGTAATTTCCTTTCGCAATGGAAACGAAACGTAAAGACGCGCCGAATACAGCGCTCTGGCGCGGCGAAGCGAAGTCGACAAAATCCCGTTTCCATTGCGAAAGGAAATGCGACTGAAATTCAGGAATCCCATCACCAGGACAAGGAGAAGCATTCATGAGCATGGAATCGATCGCCGTCATCGGGCTGGGCGCCATGGGCGCGCCCGTCGCCCGCAATCTTCTCGCCGCGGGGTATCCGGTCAGCGTCTACAACCGCTCGCGGAGCAAGGCCGAGCCGCTGGCGGCGCTGGGCGCGCGCGTCGCCGATTCGCCGGCGCTGGCCGTCACGCCGGGCGGCGTGGCCGTCAGCCTGCTGGCCAACGACGCGGCGCTGGAAGCGGTCGCGCTGGGGGAAGGCGGTTTTGCCGACGCCTTGGGCGCGGGCGGGTTGCACATCTCGATGAGCACGGTGTCGCCGGAAACCTCGCGCCGGCTGGCCGAGGCGCACGCCCGGCGCGGCGGCCTGTTCGTCGCGGCGCCGGTGTTCGGACGGCCGGACGCGGCGGCGGCGAGGCAACTTTATGTCTGCGTGTCCGGGCAGAACGAGGCGAAGGCCCGCGCCCGCCCGATCTTGGAGGCGCTTGGGCAGCGCGTGCAGGACTTCGGCGACGCGCCGGGCGCCGCCAATCTCGTCAAGCTCTCCGGAAACTTCATGATCGCCTCGGCCATCGAGGCAATGGCCGAAGCGATGGCCTTGTGCGAGAAAAACGGGATCGACCGAGCGGTGGTCAACGATTTCTTCACCAGCGCCAATTTCGCCTGCCCCGTCTACAAGAATTACGGCCGCGTGCTGGCCGGGCGGCTCTACGAACCCGCCGGCTTCGCCCTCGAACTGGGCATGAAGGACATCCG
>JAIRPF010000203.1 GCA_031257115.1 Accumulibacter sp. | reverse complement strand
CTCGCGGGTCATCGTGAAACCGGAAAAAATGACCTCACTCCCGACGAAATCGATCCCGTGCTTGCGCAGATTGATTTCACGCTTGGCTTCGTCGTAGGCTATCATTAGTCATATTGTAGATGCGTTATATAGATTTTTCAAGCAAGAAAATTAACCACGGCGGGGAATGACGTGACTCGTGAAAAGTGAAAAGTGAGAAAACCGATCGGGGAGACGGTTTTTTCGTTCATCAAATTTCCACGTTTCATTTTCCACGGGGTTTGCCCTTCTTCCTTCTCAAAGACGTTGTTTCCCACCGCCCAACATCGCGCCACGCTTGACATGGCTTCCGCTACACGTTCGCGGGCGGGCTGGGGCGGAGCGGTGCGCGGAGATGGCGATCGACCGGCTTTGCGGTTGGGCGGAAAAAGATGCGCGAGGCATCCATGCGCGCCTCGGCGTCGATGTGCCGCGACCGTACCGCGAAGTGATCGATGCACGGTTATCCGCACAGCACGGTTTCGACGCAACCCGAAAATCGTCGTAAGCCCTTGATTCTACTGATCCTGTTGGCGCGCCCGGCGAGACTCGAACTCACAACCCCCGGCTTAGAAGGCCGGTGCTCTATCCGGTTGAGCTACGGGCGCGAGGCTCCGGGCTTCGGGAATGCGGCATTCCCTGTGACGCTCTGCCGCAAAACTGGTCGGGGCGGTGAGATTCGGACTCACGACCCTCTGCTCCCAAAGCAGATGCGCTACCAGGCTGCGCCACGCCCCGAGAAACGCGGATTCTACCCATTGCTTCCCGGCGGGTCAATGATGAAACGCGATTTTCGAACCGTTCCGCCGAGAACCAATTTGCCGTTTCGTTGCCAGAGGACAGGCGTGTTCGGCAATCTCGCCGGAGCGCGGCTCATTTTTCGCATCGCTCACACCAATCATCGATCAGGAGGTTTCATGGCTTCAATCAAGTTACTCGGCATCGCGGGCAGTCTGCGCAAGGCGTCCACCAACCGCGGATTGCTGCGCGCGGCGCGGTCCCGCCTTCCGGAAGGCGCCGAAATGGAAATCGCCGATCTTTCCGACATTCCTTTCTATAACCAGGACATCGCCGAAAAACCGGCCCCGGTTCGCCGCGTGCTGGCGCAGATCGAGGCCGCCGACGCGCTGGCGCTGGCCAGCGCCGAATACAACTATTCGCTTGCCCCGGCGCTGAAAAATATCCTCGACTGGGCCTCGCGCGAGCCGGACAACACGCTGCTGGCCGGCAAGCCCGTCGCCATTCTGGGCGCGGGCGGCGGCATGGGCACGTCGCGGGCGCAATACCATTTGCGGCAGATTTGCGTCTTTCTCGACCTGCGGCCGTTGAACAAGCCGGAAGTTTTCGCCAACGCCTTCGCCGGCGGTTTTGACGGGGACGGCAATCCGGTCGACGAAAAGCTCATCGGGCACGTCGCCGAGCTGATGCGCCATCTGGTCGATGCGGTCGCGGCGCGCCGCTGACCCGGATGGAAGACCCGCGCGCTCCGCCCGTTTTTTTGCGCGGAACGCGCGGTTCGGGCCGAAATGGCGCGCCGGAGGGCCGGGTTTCATTTATCATTGGGATCTCCAGGGTCAAGGCACTGGAGACTTGGTTTCCGTTACCGGGGCTTTCCCACGGGGATGTTAAGATAACCGCGATGATGCCCGTGATCGGCACCGCCCCAACCGCGTGAAAGGAGTCATCATGCCCGACATCGATTCGCAGGACGTCTTTCTCGGTCGCCACCCCATTCTCGATCGCAACCAGCAGTTGTTCGCCTATGAGCTGTTCTTCCGCGGCGCTAGCGCCGGAAAGGAGAATTTCGCCGGTTTCGCCGATGGCAACCCGGCCACGGCGGCGGTCATCGTCAACACCTTTCAGGAGCTTTCCCTGGCCGACGCCCTGGGGCCGTACCAGGGTTTCATCAAGGTAGACCAGGAACTGCTGACGAGCGACCTGATCGACGCGCTGCCGCCGCGCGCGGTGGTGCTGGAAATCCTCGACACGGTGGCCCGAACGCCGGAAACGCTCGCCTGCTGCGAGCGGCTCAGGCAGGCCGGCTACATCCTGGGCGTCCGCGCGCGCCCGGAATCGCCGGACATCGACGGCGGACCGCTGCTCAATGTCGCGGAAATCGTCAAGGTAGACATCAGCCGGGTGGCGCCGGAACGCCTGAAACGGCTCGCGCCGGCGCTCAAGCCCCTGCGCAAGACCCTGCTGGCGGAGAAGGTCGAAAGCGACGCGCAAATGCGCCTATGCCACGAACTCGGTTTCGATCTTTTCCAGGGCTACTACTTCACCCGGCCGGCGGCGATCGAGGGCAAGCGGCTGAAAAGTTCGGAAATGGCGCTGCTGCGCCTGCTCGGCCTGATCAGCCAGGACGCCGATACCGCCGAGATCGAGGCGGTGTTCAAGCAGGAGCCGGTACTGACGATCAATCTGCTGCGGCTGACCAATTCCGCCGGCAGCGGACTGGCGACCCGGATCACCTCGCTGCGCCACGCCATCACCCTGCTGGGGCGCCGCCAATTGCTGCGCTGGCTGCAATTGCTGCTCTACAGCGGCGCGTCGAATTCGGCACCGACGGTCAATCCGCTGCTGCAACTGGCGGCCACGCGCGGCCGCCTGATGGAGCTGCTGGTCGACCACACCCGTGAAGTCGGGCAATACGGCCGCGATCTCGTCGACCAGGCCTTCATGGCGGGCATCCTGTCGCTGATGCCGGCGATGCTCGGAACGGAAGCCGGCGAGATTCTCGCCCAACTGCCGCTGGCCGCGCCCGTCCTCGACGCGCTGAAGGAACGCCGGGGCGTGCTGGGCGATCTGCTCACGCTCGTGGAAGTCCTGGAGGACGAAGCGCCGGACAAGGCCGCCGCGGTATCGCGTCGCCTGCCGGGCATCGACGCCGCCCGTGTCAACGGCTGCCTGGCGCAAGCCCTGGGCTGGGCCAACAACCTAGCGCGTTGACCCCTTCGCGCCATGATCGACGACGCTTCCGGCGAAGCCTACCTGAGCCGCCAGCCGATCCTGGATCTGAGAGAAGATCTGATCGGCTACGAACTGCTGCCGCAGGCCGACGGCGACGGAACCGGCCGGCATTTGCCGGCGGACGCTGCCATGCTCGTCTGCGCCGTTTACGCCGAACTGGATGTGCGCAGCGCGCTCGGCCGCCACAAGGCTTTCCTGCGCGTCACCCCGGAGTTCCTGCACGACGACGCCATCGAGGCGCTGCCGGCCGACAGCGTCGTGCTCCAGTTGATGCCGGAGCAAGCGCCCGACGAAAAGACGCTCGAACGCTGCCGCCTGCTGCGCGAACGGCGTTACTCGCTGGCCTTGGTCGGCTACGAGGGCCTCGACGAGCGAAATTCGCCGCTCCTGACGATGGTCGATTTCATCAAGATCGACGCCGGCGACAAGGACGCGCGGCAGCTTCTGGCGCTGGCCGGGCCGCTGGCGCGGCTGCCCATCAAGCTGATCGCGCAGGGCGTGAAGACCCGCGACGATTTCATGCGTTGCCGCGGCAGCGGCTTCCAGTATTTCCAGGGCTATTTTTTCGCCCGCCCGGAGATCGTCAGCGGACGCCGCCTGACGGCCTCCCAGGCCAATCTCATCCGGCTCGTCAATCTCGCCGCGCACGACGCCGACACCAACCGGATCGAAGAAGGCATCAAGCACGACCCGGCGCTCGCTATCAAGCTGCTGAGCATCGTCAACTCGGTCGCCTACGGCTTTCCGAAACGCATCAGTTCGCTGCGTCAGGCCGTCGTCGCGCTCGGCCGCCGCCAGTTGCGGCGCTGGCTGCACCTCCTGCTGATGACGCCGGTCGGCAAGGCGCCGGACGCCAACCGCACGCCGCTGCTACAGGTGGCCGCCCTGCGCGGGCGCATGCTGGAGATCCTGATCGGCTGCCTGCGGCCCGGCGACGTGGAACTCGCCGGCCAGGCCTTCATCACCGGGCTGATGTCGATGATGCCGGCGGCGCTGGGAATGCCGATGGACGAGATTTTCGAGCAGATCGTGCTCGAACAGGAGATCGTCGCCGCGTTGCAGTCCTACCAGGGGCTGCTCGGCAGGATGCTGGCGCTGATTGAATGTTACGATTCCGAAAAGGCCGACGAATGCGACCGCATCCTGTCCGAATTCGGCGATTCCGGAATGGACCGGAGCATGTTGAACGCCTGTCTGATGGATTCGCTGCGCTGGATCAACGCCGGCGACGAATCCTGACCCCCTTTCTTCCGCCAACCCCGACCGAAAACCATGCAGACCATTCTAGTGACCGGCGGCGCCGGCTATATCGGTTCACACACCTGCGTCGAACTACTCGACGCCGGATACGATCTCATCGTCATCGACAACTTTTCGAACAGCAAGCCGGCGGTGCTCGACCGGATTGGGAAAATCAGCGGACGCGCGCCGACGTTCATGGAAGTGGACATCCGCGACCACGGCGCGCTGCGCGACGTATTCCGCGCGCACGGCATCGACGCCGTCATCCATTTCGCCGGACTCAAGGCGGTCGGCGAATCGGTCTCGCAGCCCCTGCGTTATTACGACAACAACATTTCCGGCAGCATCGCCCTGTTCGAGGTGATGGCCGAGTCGGGCGTCAAGACGATCGTCTTTTCCTCGTCCGCCACCGTCTACGGCGACCCGCGCAGCGTGCCGATCCGCGAGGATTTCCCGCTGTCGGCGACCAATCCCTACGGGCGCTCCAAGCTGATGCTCGAAGACATCCTGCGCGACCTGTTCCGTTCCGACGGCGCTTGGCGGATCGCGCTGCTGCGCTACTTCAACCCGGTCGGAGCGCACGAATCGGGAATGATCGGAGAAGACCCGAACGGCATTCCGAACAACCTGCTGCCGTACATCGCCCAGGTCGCCATCGGCAAACTGCCGCGGCTCCCGGTCTTCGGCGACGACTATCCGACGCCCGACGGAACCGGCGTGCGCGACTACATCCACGTCGTCGACCTGGCGCGCGGGCACCTGGCGGCGCTCAAGGCGATCGACGGCAAGCCCGGCGTGATCACGGTCAACCTCGGCGCCGGCAAGGGCTACAGCGTGCTCGAAATGATCCGCGCCTTCGAACGTGCCAGCGGACGCCCGGTCCCCTACCGCATCGCCCCCCGCCGCCCCGGCGACGTTGCCCAGTGCTACGCCGACGCCTCGCTGGCCGAACACCTGCTGGGCTGGCGCGCCGAACGCGGACTCGACGCGATATGCCGCGATTCCTGGCGCTGGCAGGAATGGGCGGCGGCGCACAGGATTTAGCGCGTTTTGCAATAACCGGAGCGTTTCCCGTTCAATTCCATGCGCCGCGAAAGGCGAAAAGTAAACAAAATGGGGATCGCATGATATTCACCCCCCGGCGCGGAGCGCCGCAAGCCAAGCCTCCCTGTCGGGGGAAGCATCGCGCCTTCGGCGCGACGGAGGGAGTTGGGTGGGGGATTCCAAAACGCGGACAAACAGGAATAGGAATCGTCATTCCCGCGAAAGCGGGAATCCAGTTCCTTGCCTCCAGTCCAAAGGTCTGTAAATTCAAAGGATGCGGCGCTTCGCGCCGGAGTGTACACCCTGGATTCCCGCCTTCGCGGGAATGACGGAAATTCGCAGGCGTTTGATTCAAAAACGCGCCAATGAAAAACGCCTGAGAATCAGGCAGGCCGCCCGCGCGCGGCGGAATTGCGCGACAGCGCCCAGGCGACGTGTTCGCGCACGAGCGCCGACGGGTGGCTGGCGCGGGCCAGCAGGGCGGCCTCGGCGTCTTGCGACGGTCTGGCGTTGCCCAGCGCGACGGCGATGTTCCTCAGCCAGCGTTCGTGTCCGATGCGGCGGATGGGGCTGCCGGCGAGCCGCCGTTCGAATTCCGGCGCGTCCCAGGCGAACAGGTCGGCGAGCTTCGCGGCGTCCAGTCCGCCGCGCGGCGCGAAATCGGGGTCGCCGATCCGGGCGAAGCGGTTCCAGGGACAGCAGCTCTGGCAGTCGTCGCAGCCGTGGATGCGATTGCCGATCAGGGGGCGCAGCGCGACGGGAATGGGGCCGCGCAGTTCAATGGTCAGATAGGAGACGCAAAGCCTCGCGTCGAGTTCGTAAGGGGCGACGATGGCGGAAGTGGGGCACGCCTCGATGCAGCGGGAACAGGAGCCGCAGTGCCCACTGGCGGCGGCGTCGGCGGGCAAATCCAGCGAGGTGTAGATTTCTCCGAGGAAATGCCAGGAGCCTTGCCGGGACAGGGCGAGCGTGTTCTTGCCCCGCCACGCGACGCCGGCTTGCGCGGCGAATTCCACTTCCAGCACGGGCGCCGAATCGGAAAACACCCGGTAGGCGAATGGGAAACCGGGTTGCGCTTCGTTCAGTTCCGCCGCGATGTATTCCGCCAGCCGCGCCAGCCGGCGGCGAACCACGCGGTGGTAGTCGCGGCCAAGCGCGTAGCGCGCGACGCGGGCCGTTTCGCCGTCCGGCGGCCTCCGGGCGCTTGCCGCCGGCTGGGGCCAGTAAGGCAGACAAGCGGATATGACCGACGCCGCGCCGGGCCAGAGCGTCGCGGGCGCGACGCGCGGCCCGCGATGTTTGGCCATATAATCCATTTCGCCGTGGCGGCCGAGCGCGAGCCAGCGATCGAGCCGCGAGGACGCCCCGGAAACGTCGGCGCGAGCGATGCCGATCGAGGAAAACCCCAGTTCCATCCCCCGCCGCTTGATCTTTCCGGCCAGCGCCGGCTTGTCGATACCCGTCATGTTGGAGTGTCCTGCGTGCATAGTCCGCATCTTAGTCCGCCCGATCCGCGTTGCGCATCCGGATCGCTGAAGTGGGAACTTCCCGACGAGGCGGCGACCCTCGCGCTGGGCCGGGCGCTTGCTCCATCGCTGGAAGCCGGGATGGTCGTCTGGCTCAGTGGCGATCTCGGCGCCGGCAAGACGACCCTGGTTCGGGGCTTGCTCACGGCGCTGGGATGCGCCGGCCCGGTAAAAAGCCCGACCTACACATTGGTTGAAGTTTACGTGGTTTCGAGTTTATACTTGTATCACTTTGATTTTTATCGTTTCACGTATCCAGAAGAGTTTATCGATGCCGGCCTGGGCGAATATTTCCGCGACGACGCCGTTTGTCTGGTCGAGTGGCCGGAGAAAGCGGCGGGGTTCGTTCCGCCCGCCGATCTCGCGCTTTGCCTGCGCTTTCCGGACGGCGCGCCCCGTTCCGGGCGGATCGTCGAGCTGCTGGCGCGTTCCGGGCGGGGGCGGCGGTGCCTGAACGGTCTCGCCAGCCGGATTTTTCGAGGCGCGGCCTGATAAAGTTCGCGGGAACGTCGTTGCTGCTGCTGGCCACGCCCGTCGGCAAGGCCGCCGTGAAGCGCCCGCCGGGGGCGCTCGCGGTCAGGGTCTGGCCGGCGGCCGATTACACCCGGGTCACGATCGAATTCGGCGCGCCGCTCGATTTTTCCTATTTCACGGTAAAAAATCCGGATCGCCTGGTCGTCGATCTCGAAGGCATCGAATTCACGAGCGTTTTCGAGAACCTGCCGGACAAGGTCGGCAACGACGATCCGAACATCAGGCTCCTGCGCGCGGGGCGCTTCAAGCCGGGCGTCGTGCGCCTGGTGATGGAACTGAAGAACGAGGTGCGCCCGCAAGTGTTCGAACTGCCGCCGGTGGGCAATTACGGCCACCGGCTGGTGCTCGACGTCTACCCGCTCGAACCGCCGGATCCCCTGATGCAACTGCTGGAAAAAACCGAACAGAACGACGGTTCCGGCCCTCCCGGCAAGACGACGGAAATCGCCAGGCCGGAAAGCAAGCGCCCCGGCCCGGCGGCCGTCGACCGTTTGGTGACCATCACGCTGGACCCTGGGCACGGCGGCGAAGACCCCGGCGCGGTGGGACGCCGGGGGAGCCGCGAAAAGAACGTCACGCTGGCCATCGCCAAGCGGCTGAAAGCGAAAATCGACAAAGAACCGAACATGCGCGCCGTGCTCACGCGCGACACCGATTTCTTCGTGCCGCTGCACATGCGGGTGCAGAAAGCGCGCCGCATCCGCTCCGATCTCTTCGTATCGATCCACGCCGACGCCTTCGTCCGGAAGGACGCCAACGGCTCCTCCGTATTCGTCCTCTCCGAAACGGGCGCGTCGAGTTCCGCCGCGCGCTATCTGGCGCAAAAGGAAAACGAGGCCGATCTGATCGGCGGCGTCAACCTCGACGTCAAGGATCCCGTCCTGGCGCGCACGCTTCTCGATCTCTCCCAGACGGCGACGATCAGCGACAGCCTCAAGCTGGGCAAGGAAGTGCTGCGGGAACTCGGCAGCATCAACCGCCTGCACAAGGCAAGCGTCGAACAGGCCGGATTCGCCGTGCTGAAAGCGCCCGACATTCCTTCGATCCTCGTCGAAACGGCATTCATTTCCAACCCGGAAGAAGAAAAGCGCCTGAACGACGAGGCTTACCAGAACAAAATGGCCGAGGCCATCCTGGCCGGCATCCGCCACTATTTCGCCAAAAATCCGCCATTGGCCAAATCCAGGCTGGCCCGGCTGGATTGACCGGACGCCGCCCTGAAAATGGAGCGAGGGCATTCCGCCCGCCGCCATTCACTTCCGGCGCGAAACGCCGCGAGAATCGGATCGTCGCTGGGAAAAGCAAGGCGACCCCCGACAAAACCACGCGGCGCGTCTCCGCCAAAACATGAGGATTCGCTTTGCCCACCCCAATGCAAGCGGTCAACTGTCACGCCAAAATGCTGGGGTTCCCCAACCCATGCGTGCCCGCCACCCTCGTCATTCCCTTGACGAGCGGAAATCCGGTTCGCCGCCGCCTTCGCCGATTCCATACCCGCCGTCATTCCCGCGCAAGCGGGAATCCAGAGCGTGACCTCCGGCGCGAAGCGCCGCAAGCCAAGCCTCCCTCTTGAGTGAAGTGGCTCGCGCGAGAAGCGCGAGTCGTAAGGAGTCGCGGCGGTGGTTTTTTCCGATTGCGTCCGGAAATCCGGTTCGCCGCTGCCTTCGCCGACTCCATACCCGCCGTCATTCCCGCGAAAGCGGGAATCCAGAGCGTGCCTTCCGGCGCACAGCGCCGCATTCTTTGAATTGGCAGCCCTTCGGTCTGAAGGAAACGAACTGGATTCCCGCTTTCGCGGGAATGACGGGGATTTGCGGGCGGTTGAACAAAGAGGCGCGAATGCCGGGGCACGGCGGGCGGATGCCATCCGCCCCTGTGAAATTCGCCGCGCCATGATTGAAAAACACGGCGGGCGCATGGGTTGGGGTTCGCCTGGCTCACACCAACCCATGCGCGCTCCGCGCGTTTCACGTTTCCGGTCAGCAGCCACTTGTATCCACATGATAGACCGGCGGCGCGGATTCACCGATCGGCAAGCTGTAAGATATCGAGCACTTCAAGGGGTCTTTCGCGCCCTTATGGTAAAGCATGGAGGTCTCTCCGGGGTTCCCGCTGTATCCTCTGGGGAAAGTGACCGAGTAGTCATCTTTGCAGAAAGCGTGACCTACCAAGAGAGACAAGTCACTGGCACCGTAAGCATAGCCGTATCGCAAGGCGAGGTAGCCGATGCCGGCGATGGTGATGCCACCCCGAAAACGCAATTGTTGCCCTGTCATCACGGCCTTGGCGTGGATCATCGTGTTGGCCGAGCGAACCGCGGCTTCAAGGCCCTTTAGCGAGGCGATGCGCGCCTCACGGGAGAGATTGGTGAACCTCGGCAGCGCCGCCGCCGCGAGAATGCCCAGGATCACGATCACCACCACCAGCTCGATCAGGGTGAATCCCCCCCCTCCCCCGCGTATTTCGCCGGATTCCGTTCTGTATTCCATCGTGTTTCATTTCAAGTCTCCTCTCATTGAAAAAAAGTGGCTGGAAAAACAAGGCATGAAAAAAACGCTCCGGCGACGATTCGCATCGCCGGTTTGCGCTACCTGTCCTTCCGTAACGGCAATAATAACCAATTCTTGAGAAATGAATTGTAAAATATTATTAAATAGATATTTGATATGAATACCGTGGTGGTATCGAAAATCTTAAATCAATTTGGTTCAATTAGCACAAAAGCCCAGCAGGCTCAAGGATTTGAGCACGGGCGTCCCGCCCCCTCGTTCGCTTTTTTTGCGGGCGGGACGCCCGCGCTCCGGGGCGGCGTTGCCGATGGTCTCGCGGTGGCGGATGCCGTTCGGACGGTCGACATCCTTGTTTTCCGTTGCGTTCGCCATTCCGTTGCAGCCGATCGCTTTTTGGATTTTCGAGCGCCGCGTTCCGGGTCACGGCCTGGGTAACGCCCCGCCCGCCTCCACCCGCGCGCGCGCCCAAAGACGCGAGTACAATGCCTGCGGTCATCCGCGGTAGAAAAGCAACAGAAAATCAATCTGGCTTGATTAAGGAGCAAGGCAAAAATGAAGACACTTGAAAAATTCACTTTCGGAATAGGCGACCGTTTCGCGCGTCAGGGAAAGGCGCAGCTTGCCGCGATCGTCGAAGCGAAAAAACTCGGAGCCGACATCTTTCCCGTATGGAACAAGTCCAACCGCGAGCATGTAACCATCCATACGCACCCGGATACCCAGCGGACCGAGGCGGACGCGGCGGTAAAAGCCCTGGGCTGGACGGGTTCCTATTATGTCGACGCTGACCACATCGGCCTGAAAACCGTGGACAACTTCCTCGCCGCGAGCGACTTCTACACCCTCGACGTGGCCGATTTCACCGGCAAGCCCGCCGACGGGAAAAGCATCAGGGCGTTCGTCGAGGCGAACAGGAAATTCATCGGCAGGCTCACCGTGCCGGGCATCGGGCAGACTCTGGAAATCACCGAGGATGTCATTGCCGGCGCGGCGAACAAATTCCTTCTGGCGATCCAGGAAGCGGGAAAAATTTACCGCCACGTGGAAGAAAGAAAAGGCAAGGAGAATTTCGTCACCGAAGTCTCCATCGACGAAACGGATACTCCCCAAAGCCCACTGGAGATGCTCTTCATCCTGTCGGCCATCGCCGCGGAGGGCATTCCCGCGCAAACCATCGCGCCCAAATTCACCGGGCGCTTCAACAAGGGCGTCGACTACGTGGGCGACCTGGCGCGGTTCGAAAAGGAATTCGACGAGGATCTATGCGTCGTGGCCTTCGCCATCAAGGAATTCGGCCTTCCCCCGAATCTGAAGCTGAGCATCCATTCGGGAAGCGACAAATTTTCCATCTACGGCCCGATGAACCGGGCCGTCAGGAAGCACGGCGCGGGCCTGCATCTGAAAACCGCGGGAACGACGTGGCTGGAAGAAATCATCGGTCTGGCCTGCGCCGGCGGAGAGGGCCTGGCCATCGCCAAGGAGGTGTATCGCAACGCCTATGGCCGCTTCGACGAACTGTGCGGCCCCTACGCCGCGGTCATCGACATCGCGCGCGATCGGCTGCCGGCTCCCGCGGAAGTCGACAAATGGGACGAAAAACGCTACGCCGAAACCCTGCGCCACGTGCAATCCAACCCATCCTACAATCCCAATTTCCGCCAGCTCGTGCACGTCGGCTACAAGGTCGCCGCGGAACTGGGAGACCGTTACTACAAAGCCCTGGAAGACCACGAAAAAATCGTCGCCCAAAACGTAACGGAAAACCTTCTGGAACGGCACATCAAGCGGGTATTCATGTAGCATCGACCGGTCACGGACAGGAACAGCCGGAACGCCGCGCGCTCCGGCTGTGTCAGAAAAGCGAAAGCCTTTCGACCGCGACAGGCGCGGCGACAGGAGGGCGATCTCGGTGATCTATCGGCTGATG
>JAIRPF010000202.1 GCA_031257115.1 Accumulibacter sp. | reverse complement strand
CGAGCCGTTCCAGGTACAGCGTGCCCATGCCGGAATAGAAGCGTTGCGCCTCCTCGCTGCCCAGCGCCAGCAGGCCGATCGCGCCGCCGCCGTTGCGCAGCGCGATCAGCCCCTGCGAGCGCGCGTGGGCGGCCACGGCGCCGAACCACGAGGACGTCTCGAATCCGGAGGTCGAGCCGCAGTACGGCCGCGTCAGCGTTTCGGCGAAAGCCTGCAAACCTTCGTCGACGCCGGCGAATTCGGGCAGTTCGGCCATGTTTCCGGGCCGCTGCCACAGGCGCAGGGCGAAGAACGGAATGGCGAAATCGTCGCGCAGGTGAAAATTCAGCGTATGAACCACCGACTGGAAACTTCCCGCCGCGATGAGCGCCACGCCGAGGCGGTGCATCTTTTCGCCGATCGCGTCGTTTTCCTCGCCGAATCCGATGAGTTCGGCCATCTTGCCTTCCAGCTGCCGGTTCTTGTCGCGCAGCGAAAGCATCTGCCGCTCGGTGATCGAAATCGTCCGTCCGCTGTACGGGTGCGGGATGACCATGCGCGAGGCCAGATCGGCATAATCCTCGAAAAATTGGGGGTGTTCGTGCAGATATTGCGCGACGTCTTCCGGTTTCATGGTTCGATCTCTCCGGTAAATACGGTAACAGCGGGGCCGGTCATCGATACCGGCGTACCGAGGCCCCGCCAGGCGATGGACAGTTCGCCGCCGCGCGTTTCGACGCGCACCGGCGAATCGAGCAGGCCGCGCAGGATGCCGGCCACGGCGGCGGCGCAGGCGCCCGTGCCGCACGCCAGCGTCTCGCCCGCGCCGCGCTCGAAAACGCGCAGGCGGATGCGCTGCCGCCCGACGACCTGCATGAACCCGGCGTTGACGCGCCGGGGAAAACGCGGATGCGCTTCGATCAGCGGCCCTTCCTCGGCCACCGGCGCGGCGTCGACGTCGGGCACGACCTGCACGGCGTGGGGATTGCCCATCGATACGGCCGTGATTTGCGCGCATCGCCCGCCCACTTCGAGCGACTGGACGATCTCCGCCGACGGACTCGTGAACGGAATCCGCGCCGGCTCCAGCACCGGCGCGCCCATATCGACAGTCACTTGCCCGTCGGCTTCCAGCCTTGGGCCGATCACGCCGGCCAGGGTTTCGACGCGGATCTCCCGCTTGCCGGTCAGCCCCTGCTCATGCGCGAAACGCACGAAACAGCGCGCGCCGTTGCCGCACTGCTCGACCTCGCCGCCGTCGGCGTTGAAAATGCGATAGCGGAAATCGGCGTCCGGCCGCGTGGCCCGTTCGACCAGCAGGAGCTGATCGCAGCCGACGCCCAGGTGGCGGTCGGCGATGAAACGGATTTGCGCGGGCGTCAGGGCGACCGACTGGCGAACGCCGTCGATCACGACGAAATCGTTGCCCAGCCCGTGCATCTTGGAAAAACGGATTTTCATCGGCGACCTGTTCTGCTCATCGAAGGGATTGCCCGGAGGAAACAATCAACCACGGCGGGCACGGCGGCACGGCGAGATCCATGACAGGATTTTCGTCATATTCAACGGGGTTGACTCGCATTTTTGCCTTTCGCCGTGTCCGTCGTGCTCGTTGCGGTGAATCGTCTCGTTCCTGCTTTTCGCCGTGGCTGGCTCCGTACCGTTGGAATTATATACGGGACGCCCCGGCGATTCGGCACTACAATGCCGCCCGTCCGCGACCGATTCGTTTTCCGTCCTCACGCATGTTGCGCAAGCTCCTGAGCCAATCCGCCGTTGCCCTGTTCTGGCTGCTGCATTTCCTGCCGCCGCCGGCGCTCGCCGCCATCGGGGGCGTTTTCGGCCGCGCCCTTTTTGTCCTGGGGCGCAAGCGCCGCGAGGTGGCGAGAATCAACCTCGAACTGTGTTTCCCCGAACTCGCCGCCGCCGACCGGGAAAAGCTCGCCAGGGATCATTTCCGGGTTCTCGGCCGCTCGATTCTCGAACGCAGCGCGCTCTGGTGGAGCCGCCGCGAGCGCCTGGAGCGGATGATCCGCATCGAGGGCGCGGAAAAACTCCGCGCGCGGCTCGACGCCGGGCAGCCGGTCATCCTGCTCGCGCCGCATTTCGTGGGACTCGACGCCGGCGGCGTGGCCGTGGCGATGCGCTTCGATTCGCTCAGCATGTACGCCGAACAGGCCAATCCGGTGTTCGACCGCCTGCTGCTCGAAGGCCGCCGCCGTTTCGGCGACCAGATGCTGCTGACCCGGCAGGATGGCATCCGCGCGGCGGTCAAGGCCATGAAATCGGGGCGTCCCTTCTACTACCTCCCGGATCTCAACACGCGCCGCCGCGAGGCGGTTTTCGTGCCCTTTTTCGGCGTGCCCGCGGCGACGACCGCCGGACTCTCGCGCCTCGCGCGCGTCGCCGGGGCGGCCGTGCTGACCTGCGTGACGCGCGCGCTTCCGGGCGGACGAGGCTACCTCACCGAAATCGGCGACGCCTGGGAGGATTTCCCCACCGCCGACGCGACCGCCGACACGGCGCGGATGAATGCCTGGATCGAAGCCGCCGTGCGCGCCATGCCCGAGCAATACTACTGGGTCCACCGCCGCTTCAAGACGCGGCCGGTAGGCGAGGCGAAGCTGTATTAAAGCGGTTTTCGTTCGTTCCCTTGCAACGCAGCGTTTTGCGGAAAACCGCAGGGGTGGTGGGCGCATTTTCCGCGCGCAGCGCGCTGATTGAAAGCCTCCCTCAAGAGGGAGGTGGCCCGCGGCGAAGCCGCGGGCCGGAAGGAGTCGGGCGGTCGAGGAGGGAAATGGGGCGTGGGCATTCCGCCCGCTTTGTCCGTTTTTTTGCGGGCGGGATGCCCGCGCTCCAGTCTTGAATTCGCGGCCCTTCGGCCCGGAAGCAACGAACTGGATTCCCGCGTTCGCGGGAATGACGGGGTGATGGAACCGGCGAAGGCAATGGCGAACCGGAATCCGGCTCATCAAGGGAATGGTGAATTTTCCCGTTTGTCCGTGTCTGGGAATTCGACCGCCCAACTCCTTCCGTCACGCCCTCGGCGTGACACCTCCCTCAAGAGAGAGGCTCCGGTTTGTTGACATTTTGGAAGATGACGATGCTTTTTGTGAACATCATTCGGAAACGGCGATTGTTTCGGGGTATACTCGGCGGCTTCCACGAGCTTCTTGAGAGGCTGGAAAAGCTGGCTGGCGCCGGCTTTTTTGATGTCTGGAAAGCAGCCGTCCGGTTTGTTCCAACCCGCGATGAAAATGATACCTTGCCGATTTCGCCGCGCCGCGCCATGACACGGCTTTCGACTCGTCCTTGCGTTTCATTTTTATCGCGGAGCGGGATCGTGCGTGGGTTTCGCGCGTGGTTTTTCGTGTTTCCATGAGGATTCTGGCGTGATGAATTCGTTAGTACCTGAGCGGCAAGGGCTTTATGACCCGGCCAACGAGCACGACGCTTGCGGGGTCGGTTTCGTGGCGCATATCAAGGGCGAGAAAAGCCATTCGATCATCGAGCAGGGCTTGCTGATCCTGAAAAACCTCGATCATCGCGGCGCGGTCGGCGCCGATCCGCTGATGGGGGACGGCGCGGGAATCCTGATCCAGATTCCCGACCGGTTCCTGCGCGAGGAAATGGCCCGGCAGGACGTGATCCTGCCGCGCGCGGGTGATTACGGCGTCGGCATGGTCTTTCTGCCCAAGGAATCGGCCTCGCGCCTGGCCTGCCAGGAGGCGATCGAGCGCGCCACCCGCGCCGAGGGGCAGGTCATCCTGGGCTGGCGCGACGTTCCCGTCGACCGGGCGATGCCGATGTCGCCGGCGGTGCGCGCGCGGGAGCCGGTGATCCGTCAGGTGTTCATCGGGCGCGGGCCGGACGTGATGGTGACCGACCAGCTCGAACGCAAGCTCTACGTCATCCGCCGCCGCGCGGCGAACGCCATCCGCGCGCTGGGCCTCGAACACAGCAAGGAGTTCTATCAGCCGTCGATGTCGGCGCGAACCATCGTCTACAAGGGATTGCTGCTCGCCGACCAGGTCAGCCGGTATTACGTCGATTTGCAGGATCCGCGCTGCGTTTCGGCGCTGGCGCTCGTGCACCAGCGGTATTCGACCAACACCTTTCCGACGTGGCCGCTGGCGCATCCGTTCCGCATGATCGCGCACAACGGCGAGATCAACACGCTGCGCGGCAATTACAACTGGATGCGCGCGCGCGAAAAGGGCACCTGGTCGCCGCTCCTGGGCGATGATCTGCCCAAGATTTGGCCGCTGATCTATCCGGGCCAGTCCGATACCGCGTCGTTCGACAACGCGCTGGAACTCTTGGTCATGGGCGGTTATTCGCTGGCGCACGCCGTGGTGATGCTCATTCCGGAGGCATGGGAAGCGCACGCGCTGATGGACGAAAAGCGGCGCGCGTTCTACGAATACCACGCGGCGATGATGGAGCCGTGGGACGGCCCGGCGGCGATCGCTTTCACCGACGGCCGCCAGATCGGCGCGACGCTCGACAGGAACGGTCTGCGTCCGGCGCGCTACCTGGTGACCAGCGACGATTACGTGGTGATGTCCTCGGAGGCGGGCGTCCTGCCGATTCCCGAGGAGAAGATCGTCAAGAAGTGGCGCTTGCAGCCCGGCAAGATGTTCCTGATCGACACCGATCAGGGACGCATCATCGACGACCTGGAACTCAAGGAGACGCTGTCGCGGCAGAAGCCTTACCAGGACTGGGTCGCGCGCATCAACATCAAGGTCGACGACCTCGAATCCCCGGCCGACGCCACGGCCCAGAAGCGCGAGACCAGCCTGCTCGATTGCCAGCAGGCTTTCGGTTACACGCAGGAGGACATCAAGTTCATCCTCGAACCGCTGTCGCGGACCGGCGAGGAGGCCATCGGCTCGATGGGCAACGATTCGCCGCTCGCCGTGCTCTCGCACAAGGACAAGCCGCTGTACAGCTATTTCCGCCAACTGTTCGCCCAGGTCACGAATCCGCCGATCGACCCGATCCGCGAGCAGATGGTCATGTCGCTGGTTTCGTTCATCGGCCCGAAGCCGAACCTGCTGGGCATCAACGAGATCAATCCGCCGTACCGCCTGGAAGTGTCGCAGCCGGTGCTGGGCTACGCCGACATGGCCAAGCTGCGCCACATTTCGACCTACACCGACGACAAGGTGCATTCCGCCGAACTCAACATCTGCTACCCGCTCGCGTGGGGCAAGGAGGGCGTCGAGGCGCGCCTGGCCTCGCTCTGCGCCGAGGCCGAGGACGCCGTGATGCGCGGCTGCGGCCTGCTGATCGTCTCCGACCGCCGGCTCGACAGGGACAACGTCGCCATTCCGGCGCTGCTCGCGCTCTCCGCCGTGCACCAGCACCTCGTCACGCAGGGCCTGCGCACCCGCGTCGGTCTGGTGGTGGAGACCGGCTCCGCGCGGGAAACGCATCATTTCGCCCTGCTGGCCGGCTACGGCGCGGAGGCCGTCCATCCGTACCTGGCGCTGGAGACGATCGAGCAGATGGCCGGCAAGGACAGGAAGGAGCGGGAAAAGGCCGTCAGGAATTTCGTCAAGGGCATCGGCAAGGGCCTGCTCAAGGTCATGTCGAAGATGGGCATTTCGACCTACATGTCCTACACCGGCGCGCAGATTTTCGAGGCCATCGGCCTGCAAAGGAAGATGGTCGACAAGTATTTCGCCGGCACTTCGTCGCGGATCGAGGGGATCGGCGTGTTCGAGGTGATGGAAGAGGCCATCCGCCTGCACCGGCGGGCGTTCGGCCAGGAGCAGATATTGCAGGAGGCGCTCGACGTCGGCGGCGAGTACGCCTTCCGCGCGCGCGGCGACGAGCACATGTGGACGCCGGACGCCATCGCCCGCCTGCAACACGCGGTGCGCGGCGGCAAGTACGAAAGTTACAGGGATTACGCGCGGATCATCAACGACCAGTCGCGGCGGCACATGACGCTGCGCGGTCTCTTCGAGATCGGTGCGGCGGGGCCGGCCGTGCCGCTCGACGAAGTCGAGCCGGCCAAGGAGATCGTCAAGCGCTTCGCCACCGGCGCCATGTCGCTGGGTTCCATTTCGACCGAGGCGCACACCACGCTGGCGATCGCCATGAACCGCATCGGCGGGCGGTCGAACACTGGCGAAGGGGGCGAGGACCCGGCGCGCTTCAAGCCGGTCAAGGCCGGCCAGATGGTCTCCGACGTCGTCGGCGCGGGGCGTATCGAGCGCGACATTCCGCTCAGGAAAGGCGACAGCCTGCGTTCCTCGATCAAGCAGGTGGCTTCCGGGCGCTTCGGCGTGACCAGCGAGTACCTGGTCAACGCCGACCAGATCCAGATCAAGATGGCCCAGGGCGCCAAGCCGGGCGAGGGCGGGCAACTGCCGGGGCACAAGGTCTCCGAATACATCGGCTTTCTGCGCCACTCGGTGCCGGGCGTCGGCCTGATCTCGCCGCCGCCGCACCACGACATCTATTCGATCGAGGACCTGGCGCAGCTCATCCACGACCTGAAGAACGCCAACCCGGACGCCTCGATCAGCGTCAAGCTGGTGTCCGAACTCGGCGTCGGCACGGTGGCGACCGGCGTGTCCAAGGCCAAGGCCGATCACCTGGTGATCTCCGGCCACGACGGCGGCACCGGCGCTTCTCCCCTGTCGTCGATCAAGCACGCCGGCTCGCCGTGGGAACTCGGTCTCGCCGAAACGCAGCAGACGCTGGTGCTGAACCGCCTGCGCGGTCGCGTGCGCGTGCAGGTCGACGGCCAGATCAAGACCGGCCGCGACGTGCTCGTCGGCGCGCTGCTCGGCGCCGACGAATTCGGCTTCGCCACCGCGCCGCTCGTGGCGAGCGGCTGCGTCATGATGCGCAAATGCCACCTCAATACCTGCCCGGTCGGCGTGGCGACGCAGGACCCGGAATTGCGCCGCCGCTTCACCGGCCAGCCGGAGCACGTGGTCAACTATTTCTTCTTCGTCGCCGAGGAATTGCGCGAGCTGATGGCGGAAATCGGTGTCCGCCGGTTCGACGATCTCATCGGGCGCGTCGACCTCCTCGACATGAAAAAGGGGATCGAGCACTGGAAAGCCCGCGGCCTCGACTACAGCCGGATTTTCCAGAAACCCGCCGAAACGGGAGAGCCGCTCTTTCACTGCGAAAAGCAGGATCACGGCCTCGCCAGCGCGCTCGACAACCAGTTGATCGAACTGGCCCGGCCCGCGCTCGAAAAGGGCAAGGCGGTGCGCATCGAGCTGCCGATCCGCAACGCCGACCGCACCGTCGGCGCCATGCTGTCGAACCGCGTCGTCGGAAAGCACGGCCACGCCGGCCTGCCCGACGGCACGATCCACATCGCCTTCCGGGGCGCCGCCGGGCAGAGCTTCGGCGCTTTTCTCGCGCGCGGGATCACGCTCGATCTTTCGGGCGAATGCAATGACTACGTCGGCAAGGGCCTGTCGGGCGGGCGCATCGTCGTGCGCCCCAGTCCGGTGTTTCCGGGAGCGCCGGAGCGCAACATCATCGTCGGCAACACCGTCCTCTACGGCGCCGTCGAGGGCGAGGCGTTTTTCAGCGGGGTCGCCGGCGAACGCTTCGCCGTGCGCAATTCCGGGGCGGCCGCCGTGGTCGAGGGCGTCGGCGATCACGGCTGCGAATACATGACCGGAGGAACGGTGGTGGTTCTGGGCATGACCGGGCGCAACTTCGCGGCCGGGATGTCGGGCGGCGTGGCCTACGTTTTCGACGAGGAGGGGACGTTCGCCTCGCGCTGCAACCTGACGCAGGTGGCGCTGGAACCCGTGCCGGAGGAAACCGCCGCGGATCGGACGGACGCCAGTCACATGGGCATGGCCGACGAGGCCTTGCTCAAGCGCCTGGTGGAAAGCCACGCCAGGCATACCGGCAGCGCGGTGGCGCGCCGCATCCTGGAGGACTGGCCGGGCCATCGCGCCCGCTTCGTCAAGGTCATGCCACATGAGTACCGTCGCGCGCTGGCCGAAATGGCCGCGCAAAAGCACTTGGAGGCCGCTTGAAATGGGAAAGCCGACTGGTTTCTTGGAACGCCAGCGCCTGCTGGAAGCGTATGAACCCCCGCAGGCGCGGCTCAAGCATTACCGCGAGTTCGTCGCCACCCTGAACGACGAGCAGACGCGCGTGCAGGGATCGCGCTGCATGGATTGCGGCATTCCGTTCTGCAACAACGCCTGCCCGATCAACAATATCGTCCCGGACTGGAATGACCTCGTTTATCGCGGCCACTGGGAGCGGGCGCTGAAGGCGCTGCATTCGACCAACAATTTCCCGGAATTCACCGGCCGTGTCTGCCCGGCGCTCTGCGAGGAGGCGTGCACGCTCAACATCGGCGACGAATCGGTGGGAATCAAGTCGATCGAGCACTCGATCGCCGACAAGGGCTGGCAGATGGGCTGGATCGTGCCCCAGCCGGCCAGGGCCAGGACCGGCAAAAAAGTGGCGATCGTCGGTTCCGGCCCGTCGGGTCTCGCGGCCGCCCAGCAGCTCGCGCGCGTCGGCCACGACGTGACCGTCCTTGAAAAGAACGACCGCCCCGGCGGCCTGCTGGCCAACGGAATCCCCGACTTCAAGCTCGAAAAATCGCTGATCGAGCGCCGGGTGAAGCAGATGGAAGCGGAAGGCGTCGTTTTCCGCACCAGGGTCATCGCCGGCGGCAAGGATGTTCCCGCCGGCGTCGCCAACGACGCCGCCGAGCACATGCCGGCGGAACGAATCCTCCGGGAATTCGACGCCGTCGTGCTGGCCGCCGGTTCGGAGACGCCGCGCGATCTGGTCATTCCCGGCCGCGAGCTGAAAGGCGTCTACGCCGCGCTGCAATTCCTGATCCCGCAGAACCGCCAGGTCGCCGGTGGCAAGGCCAATCCGATCAGCGCCAAGGGCAAGCACGTCGTGGTGATCGGCGGCGGCGACACGGGTTCCGACTGCGTCGGCACCAGCTACCGCCACCGCGCCGCGTCGGTGACTCAGCTCGAACTGCTGCCCCAGCCGCCGGAGCGGGAAGACAAGGCGCTGACCTGGCCTTACTGGCCGGCCAGGCTGCGCACCTCGTCGTCGCACCTCGAAGGCGACACGCAGCGCCTGTTCTCCATCGCCACCAGGGAATTCATCGGCGAGAAAGGCGTCCTCAAGGCCATCCGCACCGTCGACCTCGCGTGGAAGGACGGCAAGATGAGCGAAATCGCCGGCAGCGAACGGACTTTCCCCGCCGATCTCGTCTTCCTGGCCCTGGGTTTCACCGGCCCGGTCGCCAGCCTGCTGGAAGCCTTCGGCGTGGAAAAGGACGCGCGCGGCAACGCCCGCGCGACCGCCGACGGCCCCGGATGCTACGCGACGAACGTCCCCAGGGTGTTCGCGGCGGGCGACGCGCGGCGCGGACAGTCGCTGGTGGTCTGGGCAATCCGCGAAGGGCGGCAATGCGCGCGGGAAGTCGACGCCTTTCTCATGGGGGATTCCTCGCTTCCGCGCTGATCGCGGAAGCGGCCGGGCGCGGCGGAAAGCGGAACCTGGAAGAGCGGCAACTCATTAGCGGCAGGCATTCATGCCTGTCGCTGTGAACGAACCTGGAAGGGGTTTGCCCCCTTCCAAATGGCCACGGTCGAAACCCCGGGCTTCAGGCCGGGGATTTCAGCCTTCGCACCGCCCTGAAGGGCGGGGTTTCAAACCGGAGTCAGTTTTACGATGAAACACGAAACGAACCGGAGGCGATCGGCCAAGGCGGGCGTGGTCATGGCTTTTTCGCACCACGGCATCGATTCCCGTCATTTCCCTGACAAGCGGGGGTCCAGTTCCTTGCCGCCTCCAATCCGAAGGGGCGCAAATTCAAAGAATGCAGCGCCGCGCGCCGGAATGCACGCGCTGGATTCCCGCTTTCGCGGGAATGACGGCGTCGATGCTCCACGATCGGACACAGCGGGTCTGGATTCCTGATCGAAGAAATGGCGAAGAAATGGAACCGTCATCACTTGAATCGAAAACGCTCCAGACGTCTCCGCGTCGAAAGGCCGCGCGACGGACGCTGGTTCTTTGCCGCGCCGCTTCCGATGGAAAATCATCGCCGACGCGCTGAAAATACCCACACATCTTCTTTTTCCCCGACACATGACCCCCACGATCCGCCCCGCCCATTCCGGCGACATTGCCGCCATTGCCCGCATCTATGGCCACGCCGTGCAATACGGCACGGCCTCGTTCGAACTCGATCCGCCGGACGAAGCCGAAATGGCGCGGCGCATGGCGGCGCTCCATGACAGTGGTTTCCCCTACCTGGCCGCCGAGGTCGATGGCCGGGTCGCCGGCTATGCCTACGCGGGCCTCTTCCGTACCCGCCCGGCGTACCGCTTCACGATCGAGGATTCCATCTACATCGCGCCGGACATGCAGGGCCGGGGCATCGGCCGCGCGCTGCTCGGCCGTCTGCTCGCCGAATCCGCCGCGCGCGGCTTCCGGCAAATGATCGCGGTGATCGCCGATCCCCCCCGTCAACAAGCCTCGATCCGCCTGCACACGGCGGCCGGATTCGCGCGGATCGGCACTCTCTCCAACGTCGGCTACAAATTCGGCGCGTGGCTCGACAACATCTACATGCAGCGCGCGCTCGGCGACGGAGCGGGAGGTGAAGCCCCCTTGACCACGGCGAACGCGGCGAGAAGCGAAAAAATGTTAACCACGACGAACACGGCGGGCACGATAAAAAGCGAAAACATTTAGCCACGGAGATCGCGGGGAACACGGAGAAAAACAAAATCTTTTTAACCACAACGCGAACACAACGGATACGGCGAAAAACAAAGAACTCCCGTCATTCCCGCGAAAGCGGGGATCCAGGAGCGCATTCTTCGGCGCGAAGCGCCGCAAGCCAAGCCTCCCTCAAAAAGGATGTTTTCATATCGGAGCGCGGGCGTCCGGCCCGCAAAGTGCACGCAGCGGGTGAGCCGCCCGCGCACCAATTTTGGATTCGCAGTCCTTCGGACTGGAGGCAAGGAACTGGATTCCCGCGTTCGCGGGAATGACGGTGAAAAGGAACGGGCATTGCTTGAGTCGAACGCCCACAAATTTCCGTCATTCCCGCGAAAGCGGGAATCCAGGAACGTATCCTTCGGTGCGAAGCGCCGCAAGCCAAGCCTCCCTCTTGAGGGAGGTGTCACGCCGAAGGCGTGACGGAAGGAGTTTGGCGGTCGAATCATCAAACACGGATGAACAGAAAACCATTATTCCCTCGATCGCCGAAATCCAGTCCGTTCATCAAACATTCGCGCCTGAAATTCAACCGCCCAACTCCTTCCGACTCGCCTTCGGCGGGCCACCTCCCTCAAGAAGGATGTTTTCATATTGGGGCGCGGGCGTTCCGCCTGCAAAACGAACGAAGCGGGCGAGACGCCCGCGTTCCAATTTTGAATTGGCAGCCCTTTGGGCTGTGGGTAACGAACTGGATTCCCGCGTTCGCGGGAATGACGGTGAAAGGGAACGATCATCGCTTGAATCGAACGCCCACAAATTTCCGTCATTCCCGCGAAAGCGGGAATCCAGCGCGTACCTTCCGGCGCGGAGCGCCGCAAGCCAAGCTGGAGGTGTCACGCCGAAAGCGTGACGGAAGGAGTGGGGCGGTCGAATCATCAAACGCGGATGAACAGGAAACCATCATCCCCTCGATCGCCGAAATCCAGTCCGTTCATCAGACATTCGCGCCTGAAGTCCAACCGCCCGACTCCTTCCGACTCGCGGCTTCGCCGCGAGCCACCTCCCTCTTGAGGGAGGCTTTGATTGGAGCGCGGGCTTCCCGCCCGCAAAACGAACGAAGAGGTCTGGACACCCACGCTTCAGGGGAAGTGCCGGCAACCGTCGAATCCTCGCCATCGAAGCTCACAGGGCGGGACACCCTCGCTCCAGGGGAGGTGCCGGCGGAGCGGATGCGCGGTGGATGGTTTTCGCGGAAATGACGGAAATGTGTCGGCGCTGGACTCACGTTTACAAAAAAGAATGACGGTTTCTATGCGTGTCTGTTTCCCTGTGTCCGGGAATCTGAGCCGCCAAACTCTCTCTGTTCCGCTTTCGGCGTGACACCTTCTCTGTCAAAAGGGTAGGCTTGCTTTGACGGGGCGCTAACCCGTGTGTTCGGCCAGCACCCGCAGGATATCCCTGCCGTAAGCCTCCAGTTTTTTCGCTCCGACGCCGCTGATTTCGGCCAGCGCCGCCAGGGTTTCGGGCGCTTGGCGGGCCATTTCGACCAAGGCGGCGTCGTGGAAGACGACGTAGGCCGGCAGGTTGCGTTCGCGGGCAACGGCGACGCGCCAGGACTTGAGCGCGGCAAGTCGCGCCGCTTCTCCGGCGTCCATCGACGGCGGCGCGCGTCCGGATTCGCCGCGCGCTCCAGACGCGCCGCGCCGTTTGCCCTGCGGCTTTTCGGACGGCTGACGCAGGAACAGCCGCGTTTCGCCGCGCAACACGGCGCGCGCGCTTTCGACGAGTTCCAGCGTGTTGAATTCGCCTTCGACCCGCAGGTGGCCGAGCGCGATCAACTGGCGCAAGACCGCCCGCCACCGCGCATCGGGGAGATCGGCGCCGATGCCGAAGGTGGAAAGGCCGCGGTGCCCGAATTGCGCTACCTTTTCCGTCTGCTTGCCGCGCAGCACGTCGATCAGGTGCGTCGCGCCGAAACGCTGCCGACCGAAGCGGTAGACGCACGACAGCGCCTTGCGCGCGGCCTCGGTCGCGTCCCATGTCCGGGGCGGATGCCGACAGTTGTCGCAGGCGTTTTGCGGGGCCGCGCAGGGCGCGCTCGTCTCGCCGAAATAGGCGAGCAGCCGCGCCCGCCGGCAGTCGTGCGCCTCGGCGAGCGACAGCAGGGCGTCGAGCTTGCCGCGCTGGATGCGCTTGAAGGTTTCGTCGGCGGGGCTTTCGTCGATCATCCGCCGCTGGTTGACCACGTCGGCGAGGCCGTAGGCCATCCACGCATCCGCCGGCAGCCCGTCGCGGCCGGCGCGGCCGGTTTCCTGGTAATAGCTCTCGATGTTCCTGGGCAGGTCGAGGTGCGCGACGAAACGCACGTCCGGTTTGTCGATGCCCATGCCGAAGGCGATCGTGGCGACCATCACCAGGCCGTCCTCGCGCAAAAAGCGGTCCTGGTGCTCGCGCCGCCGCCCGGCGTCCATGCCGGCGTGGTAAGGCAGCGCGGGGATGCCCTGCGCCGCCAGCCAGTCCGCCGTTTCCTCGACTTTCTTGCGCGACAGGCAATAGACGATGCCCGCGTCGCCCGCGTGTTCTTCGCGCAGGAAGGCGAGCAACTGCCGCCGCGCGTCGTTTTTCTCGACGATCCGGTAGCGGATGTTCGGCCGGTCGAAGCTGGCGATGAACGCGCGGGCGTCGCCCAATTCCAGCCGCGCGACGATGTCGGCGCGGGTCAGCGCGTCGGCGGTCGCGGTCAGGGCGACGCGCGGCACGCCGGGATAACGCGCGTGCAGCACGTCAAGCGCCAGATAGTCCTCGCGGAAGTCGTGGCCCCACTGGCTGACGCAGTGCGCTTCGTCGATGGCGAACAGGGAAAGCCGCCCGCGCGCGCGCAGGGCGTCGAGCTGGGCGAGCATGCGCGGCGTCGTCAGGCGCTCCGGCGCGACGTAGAGCAGGACCAGGCGGCCGCTCATCATCTCGCGCTCGACGCGCTGGACTTCCGCGAACGTCAGGCTGGAGTTGAGGCAGGCGGCGTGCACGCCGGCCTCTTCCAGCGCGCCGACCTGATCGTGCATCAGCGCGATCAGCGGGCTGACGACCACCGTCAGCCCCTTGCCGGCGCGGTGCCGCGCGATGGCCGGAATCTGGTAACACAGACTCTTGCCGCCGCCGGTCGGCATCAGTACCAGCGCGTCGCCGCCGGCGACCAGATGGTCGATGATTTCATCCTGCTCGCCGCGAAACGCGGCATAGCCAAAGACTTCCCGCAGGATGGCGGCGGGGGAAATCGAATCGGAGGACACGGCGGAAGGCGGCAGGGAAAGGCCGCATGGTATACGATAAACGGAGCGTTTTCAGTCCGATCCGGGAATCATTCCGGACGTGGCGATGAACACGGCGGGCGGATGGTATCCGCCCCTTGTATCTTCTTTCTTCCCACCTTCTTCGCCAGACCTGACGTTGGACGGCAGCCAAGGATTCGACCCCGCATGGACAAGTCGAGGAAATGCTGGAAATCCGCGGGCGCAAGCGTTTCGAGACTTGCAAGCCTTGGCGGAAAGCGTAGACTGACCCGTTTTCAACGAGGAAAAACCGCAGCCTTGCGGAAGCGAGGAATCATGCAAAACATCGACTGGAACGGTCTCGGTTTCAAATACATGGATACGCACTGCCACGTCCGCTACGTGTGGCGCGATGGCAAATGGAGCGACGCGGAATTCGTCGGCGAACCGCGCATGAAAATGCACATCGCCGCGTCGTGCCTGCACTACGGGCAGGAGGCGTTCGAGGGACTCAAGGCGTTCCGGTGCAGGGACGGCAAGGTGCGCGTCTTTCGCCCGGAAGCCAACGCGGAACGGATGTTCAACACCGCGCGGCGGGCCTGCATGGCGCAGGTGCCGGTGGACATGTTCGTGGACGCGGTGAAAAAGGCCGTCAAGGCGAACGAGGATTACGTGCCTCCCTACGGCACGGGCGGCTCGATGTACATCCGGCCGCTGCTGATCGGCACGGGGCCGCAGATCGGCGTCGCGCCGGCGGACGAATACACCTTCCTCGTGATGGTCATGCCGGTCGGCGCGTACTACAAGGGCGGCCTCAAGCCCGTGCGCGCGCTGGTGGTGGACGACTGGGACCGCGCCGCGCCGCAGGGCATGGGCGACGTCAAGGTCGGCGGCAACTACGCCGCGAGCCTCTTCGCGCACGAGACGGCGAAACACGCGGGCTATCCCGTCGAACTGTACCTGGACGCGAAAACGCATACTTTCGTCGAGGAATTCGCCACCTCCAACTTCATCGGCATCACGAAGGACGGCGCTTACGTGACGCCCGATTCGCGGTCTGTGCTGCCGAGCGTGACGAACAGGACGCTCAAGCAGATCGCGGCGGACCTGGGCATGAAGGTCGAAACGCGGCCCGTGCCGTTCGACGAGATCGAGACCTTCGCGGAGGTCGCCGCGTGCGGCACCGCCGTGGTGGTGACGCCGGTCTGCGAAATCACGCGCGGCGACAGGGTCATCCGGATCGGCGATCCCGACGGCTGCGGGCCGGTTTTGCAGAAGCTCTACGATACCGTGCAGGGCATCCAGTACGGACTGCTGCCGGATACGCACGGCTGGTGCGTCGAGGTGTGAGACGCGCCGTGTCGCGGGATTCTCGCGGGGGCGGAGGGGGTACGTTTATGTCTGGAGCAACATTCGCGGTTCTGACTTTGAAGTGTCTTGGTGAGGCGGCCGAAATAAAATATTTTGCGCGTTAGAAAGGCGATCGAACGCGGAGAGGCGGCCGTGGAGCGCCGCCGCGAGTCGATTTCGCTTCCCGCCGCGCTTGCCGTGATCGACCGTTTTTCCGCTATCGCGCGCCTTCCGGCTCGGCGGTCGCGTCTTCCAGGGACGGCGGCTCGGAGGGCGTGTCGTAGTCGATTTCCGGCAGCACGATTTCCACCGAATCGATGTCGACCGCCTCGATCTTGTCCAGTCCCATGGTGACCATTTGCGGGAAGAGAATGATCAGCGCGACCATCAGTATCTGGACACAGACGAAGGGAATGGCGCCCCAATAGATGTCGCTGGTCTTGACCGACGCGGGCGCGACCGAGCGCAGGAAGAATAGCGAAAAGCCGAAGGGCGGGTGCAGGAATGAAGTCTGCATGTTGACGGCGAGCAGCACGCCGAACCAGATCAGGTCGATGCCCAGTTTGTCGGCCACCGGGCCGAGCAGCGGCACGATGATGAAGGAAAGCTCGAAATAATCGAGGAAGAAGGCCAGCACGAAAACCAGCAGGTTGACCACGATCAGGAAGCCGTACTTTCCGCCGGGCAGGTCGACCAGCAGGTGCTCGACCCACACGTGGCCGTCGACGCCGTAGAAGGTCAGCGAAAAAACGCGCGCGCCGATCAGGATGAACACGACGAACGTGGTCAGTCTGGCGGTGCTGTCCATGGCCTGCCGCAGCAGTTTGCCGTCCAGGCGCTTGCGCGCCATGGCCATCAGCAGCGCGCCGGTCGCGCCCATCGCGCCGCCCTCGGTCGGCGTGGCGATGCCGAGAAAGATGGTGCCGAGCACCAGGAAAATCAGGCCCAGCGGCGGAATCAGCACGAAAGTGACTTTTTCCGCCATCGTCGAGAGCAAGCCGAGTTTGAGGAAGCGGTTGATCGAGGCGATGATGAAGGAAACGGCGATGCCGGCCATCATGGAGAGGATGATCGCCTCGTCGAGCGGCGCTCCCTCCGGGCGGGTTTTGCCGAAAACGATCCCGGCGGCGACGGAAATCGCGGCCAGGACGAGCAGCGAGGCGCCGCCGGTCTTGCCGTTCGGTTCGCGGAAGGTGCGCGCCTCGATCGGCAGCGCGGGCGCCCATTTGGGGCGGACGAACGCGACCAGGACGACGTATCCGACGTACAGCCCGGTCAGGATGAAGCCGGGAATGAAAGCGCCCTTGTACATGTCGCCGACCGATTTGCCGAGCTGGTCGGCCATGACGATGAGCACCAGCGAGGGCGGGATGATCTGCGCCAGGGTGCCCGACGCGGCGATGGCTCCGGAGGCTAGGCGCTTGTCGTACCCGTAGCGCAGCATGATCGGCAGCGAGATGAGTCCCATCGAGATCACCGAGGCGGCGACCACGCCGGTGGTGGCGGCGAGCATGGCGCCGACCACGATCACCGCGTAGGCCAGCCCGCCGCGTATCGGGCCGAACAGCTGGCCGATGGTGTCGAGCAGATCCTCGGCCATGCCCGATCGTTCGAGGATCAATCCCATGAAGGTGAAAAAGGGCACCGCCAGCAGCGTTTCGTTGGCCATCACGCCGAAAATGCGGTCGGGCAGGGCGCGGAAGAGTTGCGGCCCAAGCAGGCCAAGCTCGATGCCGATGAGGCCGAAAACGATGCCGTTGGCCGCCAGCGCGAAGGCGACCGGAAAACCGAGGAGCAGGAAGACGATCATCGAGGCGAAGATGATCGGCGCCATGTTGGCGGCCAGAAACCCGGTCATGGCTTCTCCTCCCGCGTTTCCTGCGCCTGAATCGATTCGGCGATTTTCTCTCCGGCGCTCTTCGCGCGCTTTTCCGTCGGATCGGGACACAAACCTTTCAGGAAACCGATGCGCTTGACCAGTTCCGAGGCGCTTTGCAGGATCAGCAGCGCGAATCCCGCCGGGATCATCAGCCGGGCCGGCCAGACGATCAGTCCGCCGGGACTGTTGGACATTTCGCCGGACTCGAAGGCCTGGGCAAAGACCGGCCAGGAGAGCGTCAGGATCATGACGGCCATCGGCAGCAGAAAGAACAGGATGCCGAAGATGTCGATCCACGCCCGGCCGCGTTTCGAGAGTTTGTTGGAAAGCAGATCGATGCGCACATGCTCGTTGTGCAGCAGCGCGTACCCCGAACATGACAGGAAAATCAGCCCGAACAGATACCACTGGATCTCCAGCCAAGCGTTCGAACTGATGCTGAAAGCGTGCCGCATCACGGCGTTGCCGGCGCTGATGAGCACGACGATCAACACGACCCAGATGGCTGATTTGCCGATCCATTCGGTCAGCGCGTCGATTCGGCGCGACAGCGTGAGTAAGGCGTTCACTGGAAAAATCCTTGTCAGGTGGCAAAATCCCGGTTTGGGCGCGTTTACGAGGACACAAGAAGACGGGATCGCATCCGTGGACTTGGACGGGAGGCGTCGTATCCTTGTGGGAGTTCTTGTCGTTCCCGGCTCGCAAGCGGCGCATGATTATCGCACAGATATTCGCGGGCACGGAAAACACGAGCGCGAAGCCGGATGGAATCCGCCCGGTTTCGCGTTCCGCCGGGAAAAGGAAAAAGGATTGACATCCTCCCCCGCCTAAAGGCGGGGGATTCCTACGGTGCTCACCCCTGGTTTTACACCGGGATGAGTCGCTTCGGTGGGTTCCTGCTTCACAGAGTGACCTGACTGCGCCAACTC
>JAIRPF010000019.1 GCA_031257115.1 Accumulibacter sp. | reverse complement strand
TTCTAAATCAATTAGAAAATATCAACAAGGCCCAAGATAAAGAGCGCGGGCGAGACGCCAAGCCATCCGATATTGAACGTTGCTAATTTTCGTTGGAAATTTGGTCATGACCAAGAAACTGACGAGCGTTAAAACTATTGCAGGATAGGCTAACGCCGGTATAATGTGCGCACATTTGCGCACGTGGAGCATTGCTCATGCCATCTCAGATCACCACGAATGCCGATAAAACAGTTTCAGGACGTGCCCTGAACATCCACCTTGGGCGCGACTTGAAAGCCCGCTGGCAAACCTATTGCGCATCTCTCGGAAAGACGCCGGGAGCCGCCATCCGCGAAGCCGTTGAGGCGCAGCTATCGAAGTCCTCCGCCTCGTCGGCGGCCGTTCGCCGACCGCCAAAACGCCAAGCCGGGGAATCTCCCGACGAAGGGCGCAAGGCGCGCATCGAACTTCGCCTGACGCCTTCCGAAAATTCTTCCATCCATGAAATGGCCCAGGCCGAACGATGCTCGCCGCAGCAATGGATCGTGAATGTCGTTCGCGCGACAATCACGCGCCAGCCGCAATTCGGCATTCGTGAACTGGAAGCTTTGGGCGAATCAAACTATCAACTGCTTTCGATAGGCCGAAACCTCAACCAGATCGCAAAGCGAATGAACGAGCGCCGGCCGGACACGCTTCCCGAAAAAGAGATCGAAAAGCTACGTTCTATCATCAAAAAACATACCGAGACCGTCAGTAAGGTCATGCGGGCGAGTCTCGAACGGTGGAGTATCGAATGAGTCAGATAATCGACGGCGTTTTGAAGGATTGGGGCGAACGGCTGTTTTATGAACCGATCTTCGGACGTAAAGGGCGCAACGTCCTTGGCGGGCGGGTGCCGATCAAAACAAATCCGCGCCAGGCACAAACGTCGGCGACGGTAAAGGCCAGACTGGTCAGGACGACCGGAAAAGCACCGGAGGTAATGGTCAAGATTACCGGGGGAGGCAAGAACATACGCCGGATCAAGGCGCATCTCGATTACATTTCGCGTAATGGCAAGGTCGAACTGGAGGACGAAAACGGATTGATCCTGAAGGGCGCGGACGACATGCGGGATGTCAGGGACGCATGGGCGGATGGACGTTTTGGAATTCCCAGGGATTCAGAAAAACGCCGCGAGGCGTTCAATGTCATGCTGTCGATGCCGCCAGGAACAAACAGATTGGCGGTCAAGGAGGCGGCGCGAAAATTCGCCGCCGAGCAGTTCAAAGACCATCAGTATGTCTTTGCCGCGCATGAAGACGAGAAGCACCCGCACGTTCATGTTTGCGTCAAGGCGGTCGACAGGTTTGGCGTTCGAATGAATCCGCGCAAAGCGGACTTGCAGGGCTGGCGCGAGCGTTTTGCTGAATGCCTTCGGAAAGAAGGAATTGCCGCCAACGCGACACCGAGGCGAACGCGCGGCGTGGTGCGCAAGGCCGAGAAGCAGGCCGTGCGCTGGATCGATCGTGATTATCAGCAGGGACGGCGTTCATCGCCATCGAAGGTGCGCACGGGGCGCAATGCAGCCGTGGCGCGCGAGCTCGCGGGTCTGGGCGAGCATGATAATCCGGCGGTACAAGCGATTGGCAATGCGCGCCAGGACATTCTGCGGGCGTATGGTGAACTGGCAAAAACATTGGCCAAATCGTCGGATTCGGAGGATAGAAAACTGGCGTTGAACATCGTGGAGTTCGTAAAAACGATGCCGACGATGAAAACACGCCATCAGATGGAGATGGAGTTGGCGAGGGCGGGGCAAGGCGGGCCTGCCCGCGTCGTCGAGCGAGGTCCTGTGGAGCGTTAGGTTCCGCCACCCCAAGCGTTCGCGGCGTCCTCCGCCGCGATGCGTGCGTCGTATTCGGCTTTGGCTTTGTCGTAATCCTTGGCTTCTACCCAATAGCCGCCGCGTGAAGGCGCGCCTACGTATCTGGGAATATATTGGCTTAAATCCGTGTAAGCGTGTGAATAGAGCGCATCGCAGTGCGTCGGATAATCGTTCGCTATGTAGGATTCGTTGTCGGACTGAACGAACGATGAAACATTCAACGCGGCAGCATCGCACTGGCCGGCGCCGTTCGCTATCGCGTTGACCAGACCTCTCATGTTGTCGTCGGCATCGGCTTCAGGACACTGGTTCAGGAAATCTCTCCGTGCGCTCACTGTTTTCGACCACTTTTTTTTCTGGATGTCGAAATAGCGTTTAATCGATGGGCTGCATTCGGAAGGGCGCTGACCGGTCGACAGGCAAAGAATGGCTTCGCAGGCAAGTTTTACATCGCCTGTGAATTCGGCGTGCGCGGGGCTAATCAGAAATCCGGCGCACAAGACAAACAGGATGCGATTCATGGCCATTGTCCTCTCAATTCAATCTCGACGCGCCTGTTCAGGGCGCGACCGTCCGGAGTGTTGTTGTCCGCCGTGTAATCCGTGGCCGAGGCGTAGTTTATCGAGATTCGTTCCGCTGGAACGCCACCGTCGATAAGCATGGATCGCGCGGAAATGGCGCGCGCCAGCGCGATTCTTTCATCACCTGCGCTTGCCCGTAATCCATCGGTTCGGCCGCGGATTTCAATTTGTTTCGCGTTCTTGGCTTTAGAAAGCAATTCGGCTTGTTGCATCGGCGTCAGGATAAGCGAAGCCTTGCAGAAGCCGAAATGATAACGGAGTAGTATTGGTTGCGCATCCAGACGAGGTTCAACCTGGATTGGTTGCGCATGGACCGGCGTTTCGACTTGACTTGCGCGCCGGGAAAGCAATTCGATGGTGGCCGGATCGTTGATTGTCTGTCGATTGGCGCCGTCGACGACAGGCGGCTTCGGCGGGCTTGAGCACGCAGTAAGTATCAATGTTGCACATATGAGCATGTTTCGCATATGTTTTCCCAGCGCCAACATGATTAAAAGCGATAGCCAAGATTATATGTATTGGCGGATCGGTTGCAAGTTCGCCGAGCATCGGCGACTTATCGTGTGCGCTCGTCCAAGCGCTCAGGTTCAAGGTGTTTTTCCTCGTTCCTTGCCTTTGGTTTCGACTTTGAATCGTAAATTCTGATTTCGGGAAGCCTGTCTTCCGCCATCCGTTGTCGCAAGCCTTCCTGGATGCGTTCAATCACTTGTTGCTGGGCGGTCGTGTTCTGTCCGCTGAGTTTGTCGCCGATCAGCCTTGAGGCAACGGCCTCGGCGATTTTGAGGCGTTCGGTGTCCGGCGGTTGACGTGACTTACCCAAGGCCAGGGCGTAACGGCGGTCGACTTCCTCGCGGACTTCACGGCCGAGAAGATTATTGTGGTTTTTCTCGAAACTGGTGAATTCGCGGTTCATCCTTGGCGTCGGCCGGTCAAAAATTTCCTGATGGATACGTCGAAAGGCGGCATCGCCTTGATCGCGGCGAAGTTGTTTGTTGTCAACCTGAGCTTCGATGGACGTCTTGAGCCTGAGCATATGCAGGACGAGTTTTTCTTTGTTGTTGCCGTGTGTTTCTCGTTGCGGCTGGGCGGCGGTGTCGCGGGCGCGATCCTGGTAGGCGCGTGAGGTGATGTGATCGACAAGGTCTTGGCCTTGGCGGATCGATTTGTCGATGCCGGATGTGCCCGGCCTGACGGGCAGCGCCCTGGCTACATCGGCGAGACTCTTGCCATAAGTTTTTTCGATGATCGTGCGGCCGGCCTCGGCATCGTGACCGACCGTCCGATCCTGGTAGTTTGCCGTGATGCGGGCGAATGCGGCCAAGGCGTCCTGCTGCTGGCGGTTATCCATTCACATCCTCCTGTGTCTGGCCGGTGAGCGACGTGTGCCTTGATCTCGCCTGTTGTTCAAGCACGAGGGCATGTTCCAGGGCGCGACGGGCTCCACCGGCGGTTTTATAGTTGCCCCCGTCGAAAGCCCACTTCACCGCGCGCATGAAAATCAAATCATCGAACTGCGGCATGGCGTCGAACAAGCCGGTTATGAAGTCGGAAAAGATGGCATATTCTTCCGGTCGATTCTCCATGACATTGTTTTTCAGGGTTCGGAAGTCTCCGATCTCCACCGGATGCAAGGCGGCGAAAATCGGGAGCGGCATGTTTTCCGTCGCGTCGATGAATTCCGTGCCCGATTCGCAGACCCTGGCGATAAACGACTTACCGGTGAGTGGGTCATCCAGTTCGATGTATGTTCCTGCCGTGAAATGATGCAGCGGAATATCTTCAATGGGCATGACGGCTCCGTGTCTCAGCGAGTACGCTCCGGACTGTGTTCGACTTGTGGCCGGATGTGTTCTACGCCTTTTTGGTGAGGAGGAGCATTTTTATCATAGACCGGGATTGTTGGGATATGGTTGTTCCGGGCGCGCTGTTCCAACTCCCGCTGTATGCGCCGAAACACCTGCTGCTGTACGCCGGTGTTTTGCCCATTGAGTTTTTCCGCGACCACGACGGCGGCTACCGCTTCGGCGATTTTATGCCGATCGGACTTGGCGGCGTTCGCCTTGCGGCGTTCCTCGTCCAATTCCTCGGTGTTGCGCATGGCAAGTTTTCGGCGTTTTTCCAGTACCGCTAAATCTTGCTGCTGTGGTGTGTAGCCCTTGACATGGATTCCGCGAAGGCTCGCTTCTATCCAGACATCGCGGCAAAAGTCGGGATGGCCGTTGACCTTGATGGTTTTCCAGCCGCGCGCATCGGCCATCGTCGCCATTGCGAAAGCCACCCGCTCGTCGTTCGTGCTGGCGATGAGCTTTTTACCTTGGTCGCGGAACGCCAGCCTGCCGGAACGATCCTTGAAGTAATAATTGTTGCCGGTGACGCGATACTCGCGCCATACCTTCTCCAAAAGTTCCGCTTGGCGGTTTTTTTCGCGTTCCGTGGCGTGCTGCGCTCCGAAATCCGGGTTTTGCCCGGTCATTACCGCCAGACGATTCGCGTCATCCTGCTCCCGTGCTTTTTCCGCAAGGTTTTCGATGTCGATGCGTTTGGTTTCGGCACTCGATCCGAGGCGATCGCGTTCCAGCTTCAGCTGGGCTTCGTCGCCGCGCTCAATAGAGTTTTCGCCGTGAATCAGGCCATGTCCCGATGCAAGTCCCTTGCTCTTGAGAACGCCTGATTTACCCTTGCGCGCGTCGAAGGCATCGGCGTTTTTCTCGCCGATGGCGGCGACGAGCTGGCTGCGTTCGATATTTTTTTGTGCCATATCCAGGTCGTAGCGCAATTCACCGTTGACGTTCAATTCCATGTCGCCCTCCCCTAGCGTTCGATGTCCGGCGCGGGCTTGGCTTGCTCCGTTTTACCGGCCCTGGCCGGTTCCGGTTTTTGCGCCGAAAACTGTTGTGTCATGTTTTCCATGTGTTTCAAGAACGCTTCACGTTGTTTGGCGTTCTTGATGTTGTCGGCGGCGTATTGTTGAGCCTTTTCCAGTACGGCTTCGGGTTTTAGCGCGGGTTTTTCCGGCGCGCCTTTGGCGGCTTCTTGGCCGAGCGTTTTGTTCTTGTCCCAAGGATATGCCTTGGCTTTGTCGTCGTTGTAGTAAATCTGCACGTCGGCGTTGTGCAATTTCTTGTTTTCGTCGCGCCACTTGAGCTTGCTGCCAACGAGTTCCACATCATCCTTGCGATGCACGACGGCCGTTCGCGCTTCCTTGCCGACGGACTGGACGATGTAACTTTCGCTGTTCAGGATGATGGTGCCCTTGTAGCTACCGTTTTCCTTGGCCGGCACGACGGCCGGCTTGATTTCCTCGCCCTTTTCGTCCTTGCGCGGATTGCCTTCCGCATCGTAGCCCAGGCGGTCCCGAACATAAGCCTGTATCTCGGCGGGAACCTGGTCGGGTCTCATGATGAAGTTGCCGACCTTCCTGTAGATCGGAATGCCGGATTGCTTGTCTTGCTGCCCGCCGGCCGTGGTGTTCGGTGTGTGTTCGCGTTCCTGTGCCATGATGAGGCTCCTTTCGTCAAAAATAAGCGGTTATGGCAAACCGCGCCAAGGGCATCGCCCCGTATTGACCGGCCTTGCGACCGAAACAACAAAAATGCCTATCTCACTTCAACCTTGACAATGAACTCGTCATGCTTTGCAAAGCCCTGATACCAATTATCTGTAATTGATGACTTCGCAGCCACCGTGAATGGAATCAGTGCTTCTGCTATCTTTTTGAACTGATCGCCACTCACTTCAAATCGATCAGCCAACGCCTGCTCTATGGCGTCGCTATCGGAATCTTCATGGATTCCGAGTACCGCGATGGCCAATTCTTCTACTTCAAACCAATCCATGCTCATTCCTTTCCAGTATCAAATCAGGCGGTATTATCGTTTGTCTGGCGTGGCGCAGGTGTGTCAAGAATGCTCAAATCCAAGATCGGTTCATCGCTCACCAGCGTGTCACCAGGGGTTTCCGCTGGCGCATCCGGTTCGTCGGACATGGGCTGATCGTCGTCTGATCCGGATGAATCGACGAAGGACGCGAAATCGATATTCTCGCCGAACTCGTCACCAGCCGCTTCCATCGCATCGAGCGCCGCGAGTTCGTCGGGCGAAGGCGGCGCGCTGGTGCCATCCTCGGCCACGTCGTCAAAGGATTCGCCGACGCTGTCGACCATCGCAAAGAAGCTGTCGACTATCTTGTCGATATCGGCCGGCGTCGCCTCGCCCTCCGGGACGGCCAGCCTGGACGTATCGAGCGCCAGCTTGTCGAGATCGATGCCTTGCTCCACGTCGGCCAGGGTCAGCGGCCGTGTGCGCGCTTGTACCCTGGCGCGGTGCGTGTCCATGTCGAGCATCAGCACTGGAGGCGCGGGCAGTAAGCGCGCCTTGAAAACCTTGTCGTCGAAATATCTGATCTTGTCGCAGAAAATCGGTTTCACGTTTTCGAGGATGACGATTTCCTTTCCCTGGCCGATTTCCTTGATTTCCTGCGGCAGCAAGAGGGCGCGGCGCTGGTCAGATTCAGACTCGTTGCGGCCGCCAGTCGATCGTCCGCCGACCTGCCGGCTTGTCGATCTGCCCTTGACCGTTTCATAGCCGAGCATTTCCGAATATTCGTTGGCGTCTTTCTGTTCGCGCGGCGCGAAGAGAATTTGCAGGGAATGATTGGTGACAAAAGTGCGCGCGTCTTCATGTCCGTAAACAGACGCCAATTGCGACAAGGATTGAATGATTGGCAGTAGCCGCAAGTTGTAGCCGGCCATGTACGACACGGCCTTGGCGATGATGCCGACCTTGCCGATGGCCGTGAACTCGTCCATCAGGAGCAGGCATTGATATTTCAACGCTGGATTGTCCTGTGGCAGTTGCTTGGTGTTGAGGTTCACCAGTTGCGAGAACAGCAGATTGACCAGGCAGCCAGCTTCCTGCACGTGATCGGGGGTGATTCCGACATAGATGCTCATGCGCTGCCTGCGTACATCGCGCAGGTCGAAATCGTTGTCCGACGTGGCCGCATCGACGATTGGATTGACCCATATGCCAAGCGGCGCGTTGAATGAGGCCAGAATGCTCGAACGGGTGTTGTCCGATGTCGACGTAAAGCGGTTCAGGGAGTCAACGCATTCCATCGACAGCGGCGGAAGGCCCTCGTCGCCTTTTTTCCAGTCTTTTTCGCGGATGATCTTGCCTTCGTCGTCCAGGACGTAGTTGCGGCGCTTGATGATGTCTTCCAGGTAATCCTTGATCGGAAGACCCTTGCCCGACGACTGCCGCAGCATTTCACCAATGGTGCGCGGCAGTTCGGGTGTTTCGCAGAGGTAGAGACCCAAGCCGACGAACAGGTTGCGCGCTTGGTTGTCGAAAAATACATCCTTCGTATCCTTGCCGCTGGTGGGATAGAACACTTCGCCGATGGCGATCAAATCGCCGACGCGAAAATCACCGTCACGGACGTATCCAAGCGGGTTGTAGCGCGCCGTCCGGTAATCTTCGGCGAACGGATTGAACAAATGACATTTCTGGCCGTATCTGGCGCGGAAACCGGCCGTGATGTTGTAGTTCTCTTGCTTGACATCGAGCACGACGACGCTATCCGGCCAGTTCAGAAGATTCGGGATCACGATCCCGACGCCTTTCCCCGATCGCGTTGGCGCGGACAGAAGCACGAACTGTTGGCCGGGGAGCATCAGGTAACGCGATTTCCACTTGCCGACGATGATTCCCTGTTCGCCAAGGAGACCGGATTTTTCGACTTCGCCGGAATTGGCGAAGCGCGCCGCGCCGTGTAATGATCGGGCTTCGTGCGTGATCTTGGCATAGATCGCCAAGGGCAGGCCGTAAGCGATGATTGCCGCGATGATGGCTGAAACATTCAGGCGTTTCTGGTATTCCACGGCTTCATGGAAGTGATACCAGTATTGATAGAAGGTCAGGAAATTGGCTTGAGCCGGATTTGTCTTGGCGGCGATCAAGATGAAGACGCCAGCGAGGTAAATGCCCAGCGCCGTGGCGACGATGAAAACCACGGCGCCGATGGTGATCTTGACCCAGATTGGCGTGTCCGTTGTCATAATTCGTGTTGACGCAGACGTTGTTCGAGGCGGGCCAACTGAGTTTGCAGACGCAGCACGGCCGCCGCCAGGTCGTGGCCATCCAGGCCGTTGCCGGGTGTTTTTTCCCGTTTCTTCGCGGGGTCATACCAGATTTCGGTGATGTGACGGCCGTTGAATTCGGCGGCTTCATTGTGCACGTGAACCACCACGTCGACGAGCAGATACAGCAGACGGCGGATTACGTCATATGGCAATGTCCGGCCCTGCCTGTTTTGCAGCACCATGAGCGCCAGACGCTCAAAGGTCAGTTCGGCCGATCCCGCATGGCAACTGGTGATGCTGCCGCCATGACCAGAAGCGCACACATTGAGGAAATCAAATGTTTCCGCGCCGCGCAATTCGGCAAGTAGTATCCGGTCGGGCTTCATGCGCAGACAGCTTTTCAGGAGCTTGGCCGAGGTAACGATGGCATCGTCGCCGGCTTCGCTCGGATAGAACAGATGGACGTGGTTCGGATGGTTCGGCAGGAAAAGTTCGGGTACGTCCTCGATAGTGATCAAACGCAGGTTGGTTGGTATTTCCTGCATCAGGCCCTTCATGAATGTGGTTTTCCCGGAGCCGGTTTCCCCGGCGATGACGATGATTTTGCCAAGTTGCACCGCGCGGCGCAGGAAATCCAGGTGCTTGCCCGCCGCTTTCAGTTCAAGCAATTCATGCTCGCCCTCGTTGAGATGGCCGGTTATTGGCCGGATGCGCTGAAAAAAGCCTTGTCTGTCATAGTCTTCAAGGGTGCGTATGACGTGTGAGGGCTTGCGGATCGTCACCGACACGGTTTGATGCTCGCAGGCGGGCGGCAGCACGATTTGTACGCGCTCGCCGAGTGGCAGCACGGCCGAAAGGATGGGTTTTACGTCGGAAATGTCATCGTTGGTGAACTTCGCCACGGCCGTGCCGAGAGATTTCAGATGTTCGAAGTCAAGATTCGGGTCGTCATGCCGTTCCCATGCGCCGGAGCGTTCGCAATACACTTCATACGGCCGGTTGGTGCATATTTCAGTAACTTCCGGGTCTTCCATCCAGCGTTTGAATGGCGCCAGATGGAAGTTTACCGATGTCGCCCGATTCAGTTCGCCGGAGATGTAATCATTCGGCGCGTAGGTCATAGACTTCTCCGAAGTGAAGATCGCGGGCGACGTAGATGCCGACGCGATCCCCTTGATTGACGTACAGGGTTGGCGGGATGTTGATGGTGTTTTTCAAGGCTTCCGCTGCTACGTCCTTTGCCGAGTCACCGCTGCCGCCGAAGTTGATTGTCTGACCATTGCTGGTTTCTTGTGCCACGTAGCGCGCGAAATCGTCTATCAGGCTCAACAGGATCGCGCCGCCGAAACGATCCCAGAAATGCGTGTCGACATAGCCGGGAACGCCGGAACCGCCGAGCGCGTCCGCGCCGGGCGAATCCAGGTTGATCGTAATGCCGTTTTGGGTGGTGATGCGCGTCCATAGCACGAATATCCGCGCCATGCCCTGACGCATGTTGGAGCGATATTCTCCGGATACGGTTGAACCCCGCTCGATCAGAAGTACCTTGCCGTTGTCGGAGTAAATGTCGCGTGTCACGGTACAGGCGGTCATGCCCGGCACGGTTGAATCCAGGCGGGTTTTCAAAACGCAGTCGATGAAGCTGCCCTTCGC
The DNA here is from genome assembly GCA_031257115.1 of Accumulibacter sp. Lineage (GTDB taxonomy): Bacteria > Pseudomonadota > Gammaproteobacteria > Burkholderiales > Rhodocyclaceae > Propionivibrio. The sequence goes on along the minus strand of JAIRPF010000019.1, from coordinate 11,381 downwards.
CAAGAGATAATTGCGGTCTGGCAGCATGCCGGCGCGGTTCGCCCTGGTGGTGGTGCCAGTCAGCAGATTCGCCAGCGCGCCTTGCGTCACTGGGCCGGATTCCGGTTGTGCCGGTTGCGTATTGCGCGATGCCGCCAGTCGTGTCGATCCTTGCGCCACCATTAGCCCGGAGAGACTTTTATCGAGTTCGGCGGGCGGTTTTTCCGGTTGCGCGGGTCTTGCCGGGCGTTGTAGCGAAGGTATTGGGGCCGCTGGGCGGACGGGTTCGGCGGCGACCGGCGCGGGAACGACCGGTATGGGTTCAGCCACGCGCGGCGCTGGTGGTGGCTGTGGTGGCGGGGGCGGCGGGAAGGTGAATGACCGCGATGGCACGGCCTGTGTGACCTGCATGTCTTTTACCTGATTCGCGGTTCCCGCTTTTTTGCGTTGCTGCGCCATGTAAATGAAGCCGGCCGCCAAGGCGATGAGCAGCACCACCAAGATGAAGACCAGTCCGCGCTTGGCGGAAAAGGAACGTGTTTCGTTCACGCTGGGCAAGCCGCGCTCGCCATTGATTTCGTCAAGCAGAGGCTCAGTTTTGTTCGTTTTCGCCATTTTCAACCTCGTTGTCAGTTTGTTCCGCGCCAGCGCTGGCGTTGCCGGCGGCCGGATGGCCCGGAGGCAGGTAACGCGCGCGGATCGATTGCGCGGGCGCCGGGGGTGCGGTTGGCGCTTCGGACGCATCGTTGTCTGGCTCATCGCTACCCGCGCCGCTTTGCTTCACGGAACGCTTGACGCCGGGCACCGACGTACCGCCGTCAGCCGGAATACCGATCGGATCGAAGGCGTCGTTATAGACGCCGACCACGGCTTGGCCCAGGCGCAGGACGAATTCGCGCGCGACGCGATGGATCACCAGCACGTCCCGCGCCCTTGGATCGATGTGCGTATTGACGATGGATTCCGTCTTGTCGGGCGCGACGACGAAGACGGCCGGGAACTCACGGTTTCCAGGGAAACGCAGGTAAGTGAAACGGCCGTCGTCATAAGCCATCGTTGGCGCGATTTCATCGGAGTTTTCGCCAACCTGCATCGAATACGACCAGTTGCGTGGCGGTGGCGTTTGTTCCATGCGATCACGCGCCGCCTGTTTTTCGGCGGCGGCTTTGGCTTTCGCCGCATCGTCGGCCGGATAGCGGAAAGCAACGCGAAAAGCGATCTTCGGGTTGGCGCTGAACTTCCCATCGCTCCGGGGCAGGACGAGATGAAAGGCGTAGACACGAAGATTCGTCGTGACGATGAGATTGGTATCCCACTTGCCGCTTTGCGGTTCCATCATGGCGTTGTCGGCGAGTCTTACCGACTTCGGCTTGAGGTACAGATGATTACGGCGGTTGCTGAATTCCCAACCGGCCGAGAATCCAGAGGCGATGTCCAGAATTTCCTCGTTGTTGGCGAGAACTATCTGAGTGGCGATACCCGGATAGGCGTTGATTTGCACTACGTCATCCTCGTTGTAGTCGACGTATTGGATGTGCGGGTCATAGGACGATTTTCTGGGCAGATCGAGGGCGAAGACGTTGCTTGCCAAGGTAAACGTCATGGCGAGGATAATGCGTTTCATCACTGATTGCCTCCCACGAGTTCAGGGTCTATCCGATAGGTCAAGACCTGGAAGCCAAACGGATTGACCAGGCGGACGCTTTCTTTCATTTTCGAGGGATTGCGGTACTCATAACCAACCGTTGCGATCCATCGGGAGGTTTGCTTGCTGTTCGTGTCATCGACCCGTGATGCCGTCTTGATGATGCGCGCCGTGGCGATGCCGCGGCCGTCCGGGACGACGCTGACGACTTCAACGGTGGAACGATAGTTGCGCCCCCATTTCTTGTCGAGCGCGTCCGGACCTGTGAATAGCGAGGCATAGTCGCGGCCGACGGCCGGCGAGGCCAGCAAGCCAACGGTGTCGTAATCCTTCTGCAGGGTGTACCAGTCATAGGTTTCGCGGGCGCGGACGAATGTAGCCACCCAATATTTATCCATCACGTCGTCGTAGCCGATGCGTTTGTCCTGCATCGTCGTTACGATGTCCGGCACGCCAGTGGCGTTATCCACGCGAACCACATACGGAATGGCTTCCTTCAGTGGCATCATCAGAACGATTGCCGCCCAGGACAACGCCGCAATAATGATCGCGGCGAAAGCGACTTTCCAGGCGCGCCGTTCGGACTTCTCGCACATCTCGATACGCCGGGCCTCGAAATCCAGTGCTTTTTCGTCGAAGTCCGATGCCTGGGTTGACTGCGTTTTCTTGCTCATTTCAAATTTCCTTGCGGGCTGGCTGCGGGAGCCGACGCGGAAGCGGGTTTGTTGATCGGTACGCGCGGCGCGCCTTCTGGACTGGGCGGCTTGGGAGGGCTGAAGTTGGTACAGGCCAGGAGAGCAGCGCTAAGAATGGCGGTGGCGAGGAGTTTCATCCGTTGCATCCTTGGTGGTTTTGGTCACGAAACTATAATATATTGTGAGCCATTATATTATATTTTGGTCGTTGTTATCGCAAAGATTTTATTTTGGCCGCCCCGCGTCGTCGCGCAGGGCGGGTGCTACGTTAGACGCAACGCTTGCTACACAGCAGCAGGATTGCTATGATAATCACACGGATTAGCCGCTTGATCCAGCGTTGGCGACGACTTTTGGAGAGCTTCGCCACTTGAATCACCTCCTTGCCGGAGCGTGATTAGCACGAAGGCCCCTTGCGCGGGGCCTTTTTGCTGCCCCGGCCGCATGATTTTATCTTAGTCACGGTGTGCGTGGCGAACGCTTGCCGTTGAAGGTTTCGGAACCTTCAGAATCGCGCTAGGAGGCGCGAACGCACGGGCGGTAATGAGGTTGTGGCTTGAGCCTGAAAAAACGCGCTATGCGCGTTTTGTGCCGTTATCAAGCGCGCGCCGCCGGTCTAATGCGCGATGTAAAGAAAAAAGAGATAAAGTAAATAGCCGATTGCGGTTGCAATGGCCGCGACGATTGACCAGTAAATGAGGCCGCCGGCGATGAACCAAGCGGGAATTGCGACGGCTAGGCCAATGGCAAACGACCAAAGTCTAAATCCGTGGTTGTGGGCTATCAGCGTCGATACCAGGAAGCAGCCAACGGCGATGAACGGATTGAGCTTTTGGGCGATAAAGCCAAAGGTCTTGACTATGAACCAGAGGAATTCGAAGAGGTTTGTGTCCTCGCCGTCACCCCACGGCTGCGGTCGATCCCCATCCCACCAGGACGGCGCGATCCTTACGTAGATGGGTCTGTCCTGCGGCGCGATCGATGCCTGGATGGATTCGTCTTGTTTGTGATTTTCCATGTCCGCGAGCCTTCTTTTTCAGCCTTTCGTTACGTCGCCGCCTGGTGGTTTTTTCCAGTTCTTGCCGAAGTTTTCGGAGAAATTTTGCTTCAGCCCCCGTAAATAGGCGGGGTTGAGGGGAGTGTTCCCTTTTGCTATATGGCCCAGGCGCGTATCCGTTACTTTTTCGCCGGTGTGCGCGTCGCGGCGGGTGCTGACGGGGTTGATTCGAGAGGCGAGGCCGGAAGCCGCGCCGGTGATCGGCGAGGCGGCTTGCCGCAGGGTCATCGCGGCCATCGAGACGCCGCCGGCGAGGGCGGAGGCCATGCCGCCGACCTGGTAGATGAGGAAGAGAAGGATGCCGGTGATGCCACCGATTTGCAAGGCGCCGAACATGGGGTTTTGGTCGGTGTAAGTGAATGATGTCTTGGCGATACATCCATCGTATGCTGCTACGGCGAAAGTCATAATTACACCCAGAAAAACCACTGTCAGAATGTAGTTCAAGACTTGTCCAAACCAACTATCGAAAAATCGCGCCGTGGGCGGCCACATCAGGCACATGATGAACAATGGGCCAATGGCGAAGAGCAGCGCCAGGGCGAACTTGGCGGTCAGGATGACCGCGCCGCCGGCGAGGGCCAGCAAAATCGTACATCCGGCGATCAGGAGGCCAGTGCCCCACCAGGAAAGCATCGTGCCAAACGATGTAACGCCGGCTTCGTCGGCGTACTCGTAACATGTTCCGGTCAGGTCGAATCCTTTGCTCAGAGTGCTATCCAGCGTTCCGTAAATAGTCAGGGGTGTATCTGGCGCACTGTTTTTATTAAGCGCCGCAGCCAGGCCGCTTTCCAATCCGTCGAAGGTTCCCGTGATCCAAGTGGCGTAGTTGCCGGCGTTGAGGGCAAAAGCCGCGATGATGATGAATTTGGCGCAGGACTTGAGCAGGTTCGAGAAAGGTTCCTGCACCGCGCCGCTGATGATTGCGAAACCTTGGAGAACGAAATACAGGGTGACACCGCCGATGGCAATGGCGCCGAGACTGCCAATTAAATTATTGGCAGCCGGTTCGACGAATTTGGTGATTGCGTTCGTTACCGTATCGCCGACGAAGCGGAAAGCTATCACGTCAGTTGCCATTGGCTACTCCTTATTTCTTTTCTTTGGCTGCTTTTTCTCTCTTTGCTTCGTGTTCCTTTTCAATTCTGTCCCAAAGTTCTTTAGCGGAATTAGCATCGAGATTTAGCCCTTTTCTTGAAGACCACGTGAGTTTGTTGGCGGCTCGCGTAGCGTTTACGCAGTTTGGCGTTGCCGCTAACTCACCGGGATTGTTCTCGCATTTTTTGATCATCGCAGTGCGTTCTGCCTCATGTTCCTTGTACCAATCTACCGTTTGCACGGGTTCGGGTTTCTCTCCGCAGCCGCTCAATCCAAGCGCGACGAAAGAATAGATCAACAGTGTGGATAGCTTTTTCATGTGTTCTCCGGTCATTCAAATGTCAGCGGGGTGAGCGGGATAGTGCCCCGCCGCGCCCAAATCTTGGCGTTGAGTTCCCTTTGCTGCTGTTCCTGAATCCTGTCCTCGGCGAGGGCGGCCATCTGGAAGAGTTGCAGTTTTGTCGCCTCGTTTTGCAGGAGCGCCTGTTCGCCGGCGATGCGGGCTTGCAGTTCCTGGATGGACTTCGGATCGCTGGTGGCGTTGATTTCGTTGATGAGGGCCTCGATTTGCGAGGCGCGCTGGCGGGCTTGCTCGTAGGCGACGACCGCCATTGCCTTGTCCATCGCGCCCTTGACGGCGCGGGACTGGCAGGCGGTCTTTTCGAGTTCGTCCTTGACGTGGCCGCAGGAATCGAATTTGCTGGTGGCCTCGAAGATCGCCTTGGCCGGGCCGGTCATTTCGCCAGTGGCGCGCAGGGTGTCGTAGCTTTGCTGCCAGTCGGTCGGCAGGTAATCGCGGTAGCGCGGATCGCGCTGGAGCGAACCCAGGCCGCGATTGCCGGTCATGGATTCGTATTGTTGTTTCATCTGGTTGAGTTGCGCGATCAACTGGTTGATTTGCTCGACGTACTTGGCGATGCTTTCGATGTGGTTTTGTACGTCTGTGTTGATGTGCGCCACGTCGGTGACGGGGATTTGGGCGCGGGCCGGCGTCGCCGCGAGCGCGGCGATGGACACGATTGCCAGAATGAGCTTTTTCAAAGTGTTTCCTCCGGTTTTGCCTGATCGCGCCGGGCCTTGCGGCGCTCATGGAAAATCGGCAGCCAGACCTTCGGGTCTTCGCCGACCTCGGCCATGATGGTGTCGAGCAGGGCGACATTATCCGTGCTGCCGGACAGAATGGCCAGTTCGTCGCCGAAACCGGCCAGGTCGAGTTTTACTATGGCTGAATGATGGCCTTGCTTGACGAGAAATGTACGGGAGTCTTCGTTGAACATGCGGACGATGCCGTATTCGGCTTCCGTGAGCTTGAAGCCGTCGACGTAGTCGCCGTGGTCGGCCCTTGGGTTGGGCAGGTAGATTTCCGTGGCGCAGCCCTCGACGATGGCGCGCGAGATGTCGGATTTCAGCACGTCGGCCGGGGATTGCGTGGCAAAGCAGCCCAGGCCGTTTTGCTTGCGGATGGTTTTTTGCTTGTTGAAGGCAAAATCGGAAAAGGCGTCGTCGAGGAGCCATTTCCAGAATTCGTCCATGAAGTACTGGAAGCGCCGGCCGTCGATGATGCCATCCATTCGATGCAGCAGGTACATGGCCATTGGCGTGCGTACCTGGGCGTTATCGAGAAAGGCGGTTCCGTCGAAGCCATAAATGGTGTGCGTCGTGAAATCCAATTGATCGGCCGGGTTGTCGAAAACCCACCAGAACGGGCCACGCTTGCCGTGGCCGTCATCGGCGCACCAGCGCGCAAGGCGCTTTGCCACGCTGTTTTCGCGGTCTTCCTTGTCGACGCCCTCGGTGATGTTCTGCAACACCACCGATAGTTGGCGAATCTTCTCTGGCATCCGCATGACGGTACGTACCGCATGGCTGATGCGCGCGTCATCCGCCGTGGTGACGCGCTGGCCTTCGCCGGAGACGAGCTTGCGAACCAGTTGTTCCAAGAACAGGATGTTGTCTTCGGCGGGTTCCATCTGGAAAGGGTTGAAGCCGGTCGGCTTGCCATTCTCCAGCGCCAGGTACTTGCCGCCCATCGCGCGGATGGCGATTTCCGCGCCCCTGTCCTTGTCGAAAAAAACACTGCTGTAGCCGGTCGGCGAAGTTGGCTTGAATTTCTGGCTTTGGCACAGCAGCATTCCAAGGAGTACGGTTTTGCCGGAACCCGCCTGTCCGATGACGCAGGTGTTGCCGAGCAGCTTTTGGTCGTAGGCGTCGTCGTCTTCCTTGCTGGCGTGGAAGTTGAAGTAATACGGTTGCATCGAGGGGGTCTTGAACAGCGTCACGGCCGGCCCCCACGGATTGCCGTCGCGCTTGCCGGCGGCAAAGTTGTGGAAGCTCGCCAATCCCGCGAAGTTGCGCGACGTCAGGCCGGCGACGCGCGGCCGGTAGAACCAGTTGCCTGGCAACTGGGCGTAAAAGGCCGCGTCCGTCGCCGTGGAAACGATGGATGTGATGAAACCCAGGTCTTGCACGATTGCCACGGCCGAGCCGACGTTGCGCCGGACTTCTTCAATGGTGTCGCCGAAAATCATCAGCGAGTAGTGATACTCGCCCATGTTGAAGTCGCCCCGGATCAATTCATCGATGGCTTGCGTCATTTCCTCGATTTGCGTCAGCGAGCCGTCCTCCGTGTTCATGAGGCGCGTTTTTTGCCGCTCCAGATAGGTTTTGCCGTCATTTTTCGAGAAGAACGAAAAAGACTGCGTGATGACGTACTCGTATTGCTGATACATCAGACTGTTCAACAGGCCCGGTTCGGTATGATCGGTGTAGTCCTTGAAATCCAGGCATTGCGCGTAACGTGTGCGCGACGGCGCGCGAATTTCGATGGTTTCCGTGCCGGCGAATATCCAGGACGTACCGATGTAATCATGGATCGGACAGGTTGGTACGCGAACCTTTTGCCACGTGCCAGAAATCAGGAAATTCAGAAATTCCAGCATTTGCGAGCAGCGCGCGCCCTTGTCGTCGGTATACGCGGTCAACGGCTCAATATCGTACCGGCTCATCGACGCCTCGATCTGAATCGACAAGTCATCGAGTTTGCGGATCGATTGCCGGTGTTCGTCCTTGATTTCATCGATTGAGCGCCGACCGGCTTTAATGAGCGCCTTGTCGATCCGACTGATGTTTGGCCGGTAGACGAGGGTGAAATACAGTTCGTTCGCCATCATCCGGTAGCCGGCGAAAGAGTCGTAGTATTTCTTGTCGAGTTCCCGGCAAAAATCGTTCTCGAAGTTCGACAGCAGCCGATCGGATGTCTGCCGCCTGACGTTATGCGTCCAGATTGCGACGTGCGGTGAACCGATGCCGCGATACAGCGTGTTCAGTTGATCCTTGCGTATTTCGATTTCATCGGCATCGATGCCCTCGTGGGCGATGCCGCCGACCTTCCAGATGCGCACGAAGTCGCCATCGAGGGTAATCAGGGTATTTTTCGTGATGTGACTGCTGTACGGAATGAACGAAGAAACCGAACGCTCGTTGCGCATTTGCTCGAAATACTTGGGTAGCGCGGACATTGCCTATCTCTTCTTGAATGTAAACGGGGCATACGCCGATGACTTCCAGAACCGGCCGTTGGCGTTGCGATGCGGCCGGAAACGGCAATAGCATTTGAGCCACAACAGGCGGAACTTCTGATCGTCGGAGGCTGTGATCGAACGCATGACCAGGGTGGCCGGGATTAGCGCCACGGCGACCCACAGCTTGGTCCACACGGCCAGCAGGACGATCAATGAGCAGACGATGATTAGCGGCACGACTGGCACACCGAAATACATGGCCGGTCGCGTACAGCCCTTGAACAGTGGATCGCTCATGACAGGAGATAGGTCGCCAGTTGTCCGGCGCCGCCGATCAGCAGGCCGCCGGCGAGTATCTTGGCGCATTCGCCGATGTCGGCGTGTTTGAACAGGTATTTGTAGCCGGCCCACATGATGGCAATGGTGACGACGGTCAGTGATACGCCGTTCAGGATCGAAAGGACGTTATCCATGAAGTCGTTGACCTTGTCCAGGCCGCCAGCGGGGGCGGCCTGAGCCTCGGCGGCGATGGCGAACAGGATGGATAGCATGGTGGCGCGGATTTTCATGGTTGCTCCTTCAGGTGTAAGTAAATCAAGTCAAGAGATCCAAGGTGTTCGCGGATGTACATGAGCGCGCGGTCGACGCTCAACCAGCAGCGCGGCTTGTCGCCGTCGCGCCGGGCCACGATCAGTGTTTTTTTGCTTGCCTGTAAATGCAGTTGGTATCCGTTTTCCGTGGGAATCAAGTCTACGCGCCGGAACATGTCGGGAGTGCACAACAACTTGATTTGCGACATGGCGAGCAGATAGGGTTGTTCCTTCGCAATCATCGATTTTCCCTTGTTTTGTTGCCAAACAATACTATATTGGACACCAATTCATGATAGTTTTGCAAGTTCCGGTTGTTCGATTCAGTGTTTTTCCCGCTAAAAGACGATGACCGGGTTCTTCGCGCCTTGGCCGGTGCCGTCCGGTTCCTTCTTTTCTTCTGTTTTCGTGTCTGGCTTCGCCGGAGGCAGCAGTACCGGATTATCCTGTCCGGCCACCGGCGCGCTCGCCGGGGCCTTGACCGCTGGCACGACCGGGATGGCTTGCGCCGGTTGGTTTGCGGCGACGACCTTTTGTACATAGCTTGGGTTGCCGCGAAGCCCGGTCGTGAAGTTGCCGCTGTAGTAGCACGAGAGCGCCGCGCGCAGGGCGGCTTGCGCATCGTCGATCGAGCCGCTGGCGCGGATGTAGCACGTTTCGAGAATCCTGGAGCCAGCGCGCAGGTTGGCGCACGGTTCGAAGGCGGTTTCATAGGTCAAGCCGAAATTTTGCAGATTAAAGCGGTTGACCTGGGCGATACCAACAGAAAAATTCCAGCCGCCTTGTTCCAAGGCGTGGGCCGTTGCCACGGCCTCATCAAGGCTTGCCGGCTGCCTGAGCAGCCGGCCGTTTACCACGCCGATGGCGTAGGGGTTGTAACCGGATTCGACCCGAACGACCGCGGCCATCGTTTGCGGCGCGACGGTTGGAGCGCATTCCTGCGCGAGGGCTAGAAAATCCAGCATGTGGAGTCGTTTTCAGCTTGCTCAAGACTCCATTTTAACATGAATTGGCCACAAAAATTTATATTTTTGTAATCCAACCCTATATGTTTTGGTCTTCCGTTTGACCTGGCAGCAGGAATAGTTGAATGTAAGTGACGCTCGGAAAATTTTTGCGGATGTATTCGATCAACAGGGAAATCAGCTTGAACATCCTTGGCTTGTCTTTCTGCCGGCGTGTCGCAAGGTGGATGTCATCGGTTTTTCCGTGCAAATGTACGGTGATATAGAAACCCTCGCTGCATTGCGTGACAAAGAATTTCTTGATTGCGCCGGCCTTGGCGGCCAGTTTGAGATCGGATTCATTGATCGCGTGATTGGGGCTCCAGGGGGTCATATTGCGGGACAATTTGCTATTTTGATGGTAATAGTTGGTGAATTGTAGCGCCAGAATACTCTACTTTGGCATTGGAAGTTTCGGTATACCGCATGGCGAGCTTGGGCCATTCCGCTACGCGGAACCGCGCGCTGACGAGGTTTCGCTGTTCGCTCATCACTTCGTGACCGCTTCGCGGCCTCTCTGCCCGCTTGTCCTTGCGCCGTCCCGGCGCCGCGCGGCCGCTGGTCGCGATAGCCGATTGCCGTAGAAACTCAGTGTTCAGACAGTAGCCACCGTCACCTGTTCCGCTGGTGACGGTTCTGATTTTCAATGCTTTGCTTCAAATGGTTTCAAAAAAAGAAATCGACCGCCGACGAGCAGGCCGCGCGGCTTTTCGCGCGGCGGGTCGTCGGCGGAAACAAGCGAGGACTGGCCGGGGTTTGGCCGGTCCGGAGCGCGTAGGTGCGGAGAGCCGAGCGTTGCGTTGCCTTTGGTTTTGTTGATCGTAGACAGATTCATCATTGGCTCAAGGGGGCGGCTTACGCCACCCCCGCCGCATGGCTTCCCCCGGACGCGGGCGCGTTGCCCCCATATTTTCCCCCACCCCCGGCCGTTGCGCTTACGCGCCACGGCGGCCTCGCCGGCCGCGCCCCCGTGAGGGAGCGCCGCATGTGACGGCCTGCGGCCTTTCCGGTTTGCGCACAGCCGTTTGTCTGGCGCCCCGTTTTCGTGTGGTTGATCCGTCTTTCCCGCGCGTGCAGTGCCCTAAAACGCCGACCGTAACACGCGGGACGCAAACGCAAGGGTAAAGGCTTCGCCCGAAATCCTCACCCGTTCGGTGCTCACTGCGTTGCGCTCCGCTGCGGCTTGCGGTTTCGCCCTTGCGTTTGCTCTTCTCCCGCGTGTCATCGGACGGCACGGGCACTGCAAGCAAGACGGATCAACCACACGAAAGGAGCTAGTCATGCACCAGGCAAATCAAGCGCAAACCGGCCAAAAAACCCACGAACGGGATGCAGCAATCCAGATCGGCGGGGGAGGACAGGAGAATGCCGGGGTCAAGTCTCACAACCTAAACGTCGGCGACGTGCTGATGGCGTCGTGGGGTTATGAGCAGACCAACATCGATTACTACGAAGTCACGCGGCTTGTTGGGCGGCACAGTGTCGAAATCCGTGAAATCGCGCGGCAGAGCCAGGGAACGCATTGGCTGCAAGGCGAGTGCGTACCGGTCAAAGGGCGTTATGTCGGAGAGCCGATTATCAAGCGCGTTCGTTCGGATGGCCTTTCAGTGAAAATTTTCTCATGGGGCGCATGGGCGAGGAAAAAGGAATCCCGGATTGTTGGCGGGGTTGAAGTTTTCAGCCCGGATCACTGGACGGCCTACGCTTGAGAGTTAAACCGCCGGGGCCGTGCTCGTGCCCCGGCCAACATAAAGGAATTGAAAATGAGAAACATGGCCGAGCAGTTCGGGTT
>JAIRPF010000138.1 GCA_031257115.1 Accumulibacter sp. | reverse complement strand
GCGTCCCGCATCGTCCGGACCAACTCGGGGGAAGGGCTGATGAAATCGGTCGGGAAAACCGGATACCCCCAACTGTTGTTGATGACGGAAATTTGCGGAAAATCCAAGAAAGCGGACATGCCCGCCGCTGCCGCTTCGTCGTCACCGAATGCCATGACAACTGAAACGGGATTGGCGCCCCAGGCCACGCCGTGCATGCCGTATCCGTTTTTCGCGGCAAAGACGGTCCCCGCGGTGTGGATGCCGTGGCTGGAGGCGAAGTTCGACGGCATAATCTCCACGACCGGATACGACGACTTGCCCGCGAACTCCGGGTGCTCCGGCCAGGCGCTGTCGTCCAGAACGCCGACGGTCACGCCCTTGCCGGAAAAGCCCAGGGAATAGGCATCGGTGGCCTTGATCCAGTCATAGGCCCGACCGTTTTTCAGATACTCCGGCGTCCGGAAATCATCGGGGGAAGCGCCAGAGGCCGGGGATGGCACAAGCATCGCGGCGAACAGCATGACGGCCAAGGCCGGTACAAAGACATAAGACGGGATTTTGATCATGTGAAAATTTCTGGATCGCCCGGAAGGAAATGCCAGGCGATCGGAAAAACCAAGCGAACCGGCCATGAAAACGCCGGTTCGCCCTTGTCCGCCCATATCCGGGATGCCCCGGAAACCCGCTGGACGACCCCTTAGCGGGTGGCCTCGATGCGATCCTTGTAGCGCGCGAGGAGGTTGTGCAGTTCGTGATTCATCCTGTCGCTTTCCTCGGGGCCGCGATAGGAGGATACGGTGTCTTCTCCGTTGGCCTCGCGCAGCTTCACGTATTCGGGATTCTCGAAAGCCTGTTTGTAGGTTTCGACCAGCTTCTTGAAGCGTTCGGGATACTTGTCCCTGAATTCCTTGTGCATGGCCACGAAGCGGGCGGAACCGAGCTTCGGAAAGTCGGTGATGCCCATGGCTTCATTGAAGGTCGGCGCGTCGGGCCAGATCTTGTTGCGCTGGTCGTCCGCCACCGCCAGAACGCGGGCCTTGCCCTTGAGCGCGCGGTCGCCGTTGGCGTTGGACATGACGAAATCCACGTGCTTGCCGAGCAGCGCCGTGCGATAGCCGTTGCCGGAATCGTAGTTGACTTCACGGTAATCGAGGCCGAGTCTTTCCTTGAGGACGACCGCCGCCAGATGCGGCGCGCCGCCAGAGAGGATGCCTACCTTGACCTGCCCGGGACGGGCCTTGATGTCGTCGATCAGGTCCTGAAAAGTCTTGTACTTGGAGTCTTCGAGCACCGTGATAGTGGATGGGTCGAACTGCTGGAAGTTGATGATCGCGAAGTCGTCCATGGAAAACTTCGCCCCTTGCAGCACGACGCCGGCACTGACATACAACTGGGTGCCGATCAGCATGTAGGAGCCGTCCTTGGGCTGCTTGAGGAAAAGCTCGGTGCCGAGCAGCGTCGCCGCGCCGTCCCGGTTGGTGATGACGATATTCGTGTCGAGCAGCGGTTCCCAATATTTTATGAGCTGGCGCGCCATGGTGTCGGCGCTGCCGCCGGCGGCGAAAGGCATGATGCAGGTCAGTTTCTTGCCTTTCGGCCAGTCGTCGGCCGACCGCGCGGGGCCGGCGAAAGCGACGAGACTGGCCAGCAGGATCGCGGCACATGCGGTGAACGGTTTTCTCATGATGTCCTCTCTGTTTGTCTCAACGATATCTGATTGATAATACGGTATTTTCAGTGCGGTCGCAAGCTGGCGGATATCAAAAGCATGGCCGGTTGACATCCTCCAGAATGCCTGCCACGTGGTTTCGTCATTCTCATGGCTTCCGGCAAAACCGGCGACGGGATTCCCTTCATGACGTCCGATTCCCGACGCGCGCGGCGTTAGTTTAACGATCGGATGCTTTCAATTCGCTTACAACCTTCGCTTACAACCGCCCGGCATGTCCCGCTGGCGGCCGTTCCCCGCTTCGATTATCGTGTACTCCCCTATTTCCGGGGGAATCGAGAGGAATGGCCGATGTTCCGGCGATCGCGTCCTGAAAAACCGGCGGCGTGTCCGCGCGTTCGCGGCGTCCGCGCGAGCGCCGCGCGTCCGGGCGGGTGAAACGTGGAAGACCGCTCGCCCGCCGCGCCTCCGGAGGAATTCGGTGGACGCCGCTACAACGCCTACAACGATTGGGTGAAGCGCGTCCACGGCGGCCGCCTGCAAAAAATTTCCGTCGATGCCGGCTTCACCTGCCCCAACCGCGACGGCACGCTCGGCGTCGGCGGTTGCGCGTTCTGCAACAACGACGGATTCACGCCCGCCTATCTGCGCGAGCGGCGCGGCATTCTCGACCAGATCGACACCGGCGTGGCCTTCATGCGCCGCCGCTACCCCGGCGCGAAAATTTTCCTGGCCTATTTCCAGAGCTACTCCAACACCTACGGCGACATCGAGCGCCTGCGGGAATGCTACGAAACCGCGCTCGCGCACCCGGACATCGGCGGCCTGGCCATCGGCACCCGGCCCGATTGCCTGCCCGACGGCGTGCTCGATTACCTCGCCCGTCTGGCGCGGCGGGTTCCCCTGGAACTGGAAATCGGCATCGAATCGTGCAACGACGCGGTGCTCGAAGAGTGCCTGCGCGGGCATGATTTCGCCTGCACGCGGGACGCCCTCCGCCGGGCCGCCGAACGCGGATTGTCCGTCACCGGCCATCTGCTGCTGGGCCTGCCGCTGGAAACGCGGGAGAGCCTGATCGACGGCGCCGGGAAACTTGCCGGACTCCCGCTCGACGCGCTGAAATTCCACCAATTGCAGATCGTCCGCGGCACGCGCCTGGCCCGGCGTTACCGCGCCGATCCCGGCAGCGTCCCGCTGATGCCCCCGGACGTCTACCTGGACGCCGTGGTCGACATGCTGGAGCGCCTTCCGCCGCGCGTCAGAATCCAGCGGCTCGGCAGCGAAGTTCCCCCCGCGCAGCGCGTTTCCCCGGACTGGGGAATCCGCCTCTCGCGCTTTCCCGCCCTGCTCGACGCCCGCCTGGGCGAACGCGAAACATGGCAAGGACGCTTGTTCCAAAGCCAAAAATGTCACGGGAAAAGCTGATGAATACTGCTATCATTCGGTTTGAAAAAGGAATTTCAGGGGATATCCGCAATCCGTCGCCATGATCAAATCACGCAGCAAGTTTTTTCTTCACGCCCGTGTGGTGCGAACCGAATCAGAAGACGAAGCGTTCAACGACGCCCAAGCCGGCTACCCCATCGAGCGCCGCCTGAACCGGGTCGAACGGGCCGTCGCTGCGTACCACGGCCAGATCGAGCTGCGTTTCGACGACGGAATGCAGGTCGTTTTCGATTCGGCGGACGGCGCCGTGCTCTGCGCCTGCGAGATGCAAAACCGCTGCGCGGCGCTGCCGCAGGTCCTGAGCCAGAAATTCGCCCTGCGGATCGGCATCCATCGCGGATTCATCCGGCAGCGATCGAACGACGTCGCCGACAACGCCCCCGAAATCACCTCCCAACTGGCCCAGGCCGACGACGCCGTTTTGGTGTCGCTCGACGTCGTCAACGCGCTGGGCAAGGATTTGCGCCAGTTCATCCGCCCGCTCGAAGAGACGGTCGCCGGCGCGAGCGTCTTCCTGATCGGCTGGCGCGAAATGCCATCGGGCGCGCATGGCGGAGATTTGCTCCGGCAAACGCCGCCGCAGTCCGCGCGTCCCTTGCTGCGCCTGTACTTCAATCTGAAAACGCTGGAAGTCTCGGAATACAACCCGGTCGTCACCATCGGCCGCGACCCGTCGAGCGACGTGGCGCTGGCCGACACGCACGCCTCCCGCCACCATTGCCGCATAGAGCGGACGGCGAAAGGCATCCTGCTCACCGACGCGAGCGTCAACGGCACCCTCGTCGTCAATGAAGACAAACAGGAACTCCTGATAAAAAACAGCAGTGTCGCGCTCAAGAGCAGCGGAATGATCTTTTTGGGCCGCCCGTTCAAAGGCGAGCGCCGCGGCGGAATCCGCTACGAGGTTCTCTGACGGAAACAAGGTTTCCGGGCGCGGCGGGGGCAGGAACGGAAAGCGTTGGATGGTGTCGTCACGAGTCACGGTATTGTTCCGTGGTTACGACAGACTTGGGCGAAGCGCCCGCGCATGGCCCGGCATCGGCGCGCCATTTCCGGTCACGTCTGACCGCTTCCGGAACCTCGCCTTCCAATCGCAGGATGGAGCGGAACCGCGACAAGCGCTTGTATCGACGGCGCCATCTTGCAGAAAACGCCTTTCTTCGCCTGAAGCGATGGCGAGGCAGGGCCACGCGATACGCCAGGAATATCGCTTCTTTCGTCGATGCCGTTCAGATACCGGTTGTGCCGTTGCGTCGTGAAACGGTCTGAAATCTCATTCCAGATTCTGTATCTGTTCCCGCATCTGTTCGATCAGCAGCTTGAGTTCCATCGCCGTTTGCGAGACCTCGGTCACGACGGATTTGGAACCCAGCGTGTTGGCTTCGCGGTTGAGTTCCTGCATCAGGAAGTCGAGGCGTTTTCCGCAGGCGCCGCCGGCGGCGAGTACCCGTTCGACTTCGTCGAGGTGCGTGGAAAGGCGCGCCAGTTCCTCGGCCACGTCGATACGTACCGCGAAAACCGCGACTTCCTGGCGGATTCGCTCGTCGTCGGCCGTGCCCAGCGCCTCGGCGAGGCGCTGCTTGAGCTTTTCCTGAAACGCGGCCTGCGCCGCCGGAATGCGCGGTTCGACCTCGCGCACCAGTTCGCGCATACGCCGCACCCGTTCGAGGATCACCGCGGCCAGCTTCGCGCCTTCCCGCGCGCGGCTGGCGGTGAAGTCATCGAGCGCCGCCCTGGCCAGCTCCAGCGCGGCGGAAACGAGCCGCTCGCCGTCGAGCGAGTCTTCTTCGAACATGCCCGGCCAGCGCAGGACGTCGTTGACGGTCAGCGGCGCCGCTTCGGGCAGTTCGCCGCGCACCTGCGCCTCGAAGTCGCGCAGTTGTCGCAGCAGGTCGGCGTTGAGGGCGGTCTGCCGGACGCGCGCGAAGGCCGCCGAGAATCCCAGGCGGCATTCGAGCTTGCCGCGCGCGAGGCGCGCGCCGAACAGTTCGCGCAGCGCGGATTCGGCGACGCGCAGTTCTTCGCAGACGCGAAACTGGAAATCCAGGTAGCGGGAATTGACGCTCTTCAGTTCGATGTTCAGCGCGCCGCCGTCGAGATCGAGCGTCCTGGCGGCATAGCCGGTCATGCTGTAGATCATGGAAGTCCTGAAATATTGGATGCGGAACGCCGTTTGGCTTTACAGCCCACCGTCAAAATCCGAAAATGGTCGAAGTTCGTATCTTAGCTTCGATATCGATGGCGCAACAAGCAAACCACGCCCTTCCTTCCGGTTTCCTGCTCGACAGATACCGCATAGAGCGCCAGCTTTCCCTGGGCGGGTTTTCGATCGTCTATCTGGCGGCCGACCCGGAAGGGCAGTCCGTGGCCATCAAGGAGTATCTGCCCAACAGCCTGGCCCTGCGCGCGGCGGGCGAGACGAAGCCGGTCATCACCGAGGAGCATCTGCCGGCGTTCCGCTACGGCATGAAGTGCTTTTTCGAGGAAGGGCGGGCGCTCGCCAAGCTGTCGCATCCCAACGTGATCCGGGTCCTGAACTTCTTCCGCGCCAACAACACCGTATACATGGTGATGGAGTACGAGCACGGGCGGACGCTACAGGAATTCATCCAGAAGAATCGCGCCATGATCACCGAGAATTTCATGCGCAACGTCTTCACGAAGCTGCTGAACGGCCTGCGCGAGGTGCATTCGCACAAGCTGCTGCACCTCGACCTCAAGCCGTCGAACATCTACATGCGCAACGATTACACGCCGGTGCTGATCGATTTCGGCGCGGCGCGGCAGACGCTGACCAGCGACACGCCAATCCTGAAACCGATGTATACGCCCGGCTTCGCTTCGCCGGAACACTACCATCGCCGCAAGCTGCTCGGTCCGTGGAGCGACATCTACAGCGTCGGCGCGTCGATGTACGCCTGCCTGGCCGGCACGGGGCCGCAGGCCGCCGACAGCCGGCGGGAAAAGGATCGCCTGATTCCGGCCATGGTACGCTGGGAGGGTCAGTTCTCCGACCAGTTGCTGGAAATCGTCGACTGGTGTCTGTGCCTCAACCATCTCTACCGTCCCCAAAGCGCCTTCGCCCTGCAAAAGGCCCTGACCGAGCCGGTGGAACACCCCAAGGCGCCGCCGCCGGCCGACGCCGGCAAAAAAAACTGGCTCGGCCACGTGGTCGGAAAGCTCAAGAGAAAGGCTGAAACCAAGTGAAATTCACCATCTATCAGGAAAGCCGGCCGGGAAGGCGCAAGACCAACGAAGACCGCTTGGCCCATTGTTATTCGCGCGACGCGCTGCTGATGGTCATCGCCGACGGCATGGGCGGGCACTACTATGGCGAGGTCGCCGCGCAGATCGCCGTGCAGAGCGTGACGGAAGCCTTCCAGCGCGAAGCCACCCCGAAGATCGGCGACCCGTTTTCCTTCATCAACCGGACGATCATCAATGCGCATTGCGCCATCATCGATTTCGCCGCGTCGCACAAATTGCTGGATTCGCATTCGCCGCGCACCACCTGCGTCACGTGCCTGATCCAGGACAACATCGCCTATTGGGCGCACGCGGGCGATTCGCGCCTGTATGTGATTCGCGGCGGCAAGATGCTGACGCGCACGCGCGACCATTCCAGGGTGCAGCTGCTGATGGACCGGGGCCAGATCAGCCCGGCCCAGGCCCCTTTCCACCCGGACCGCAACAAGGTCTATAGCTGCCTTGGCGGACGCCGGGAACCGGAAATCGAGCTTTCGCGCAAAACCCCGCTGGAAACCGGAGACGTCGTGGCCTTGTGCACCGACGGTCTGTGGGGCCTTTTCTCCGACGGGCAGATGGCGGCCGTCCTGAAGGGCGAAAACCTGATGAAAACCATCCCGGAACTCATGGAACAGGCGGACGAACGGGGCGGCCCCAACGCCGACAACCTCTCCATCGTCGCCGTCCGCTGGGAGGACAACTACACCGAGCCGGGAGCGAACCGATCCCCGACCATCCACACCCAGACCATGCCGCTTGGCGCGGTCACCACCCGTCTCGACGAATTCGGTCGCAACCAGAACTACAAGACCGAATTGTCCGACGAGGAGATCGAACGCACCATCGAGGAAATTCGTTCCACCATCCAGAAATATTCGAAATAAGGCGCGTTGATTTTGACTTCCTTTGCCGCCGGCAGGTGACGAATGAGCGAAACGAATCCAAACGCAGGCGGACATGAATCGACGTCCAAGCGTTGAGGGTTACTTTGCTCACTTCAACCCATGCGGGCTCCAATATTTAAACACATTTCATGGTGTTTACTTTATTGGATTCTTGCCGTCATATATTTCAACCTGTTGCGAAGGTGGATTGAATATATAACCTTTTTTCTGAATGGTAACAGTTACTAATTGGCTCTTGGTAACGTTAATGATTACCGCTTCCCAATCTCTACCATTTCCACTAGGATTTTGCACAACCTGGAATTCACACGTATTGGCAGGAGTGATTTTAACTTCACCTGACAATAAAGGTACACGTTGATCAAACCCTATATATATCCGAGAAGTTCGATCCCCCGTTTTTTCCTCGTCATTATACCAGCCGCTTGCGTCTATAGAGACAAAACCAATGGTTTTTGTCTGTGCCGCAACGGTTGCTATTCCCATTGTTCCAATCATCAACGCGGTGACTGCCGTCAAAAACGCCTTGTTCGTTTTCATGTTTATTACTCCTTTTACAGTTTACTTCTTTGTGTTTTTTGATACGGTCAATAGTAAAGCGGCCGTGGTCTGATTGGCTTTGACCCCAATGGTTATAGCCGCGCGATAGCCTGCCTCGTTACTACCACCGAATTTATACAAAACATTATTGTCTCTGTCTTTTACCTCTGGTTCGTTGACATCAACGTTGAACCCCGCCTGTTTCAGTTTTTCTACATAAGCCTTTGCCTGTGTTATATTTACAGCCTTGTAGTTAGCGCTAAAAATTATATTCGGCATCGTTGCGGCTTTTTCAAAACTGTCCCAATCAGGCTTAGGTATCAGCTTGGTAAATTCATTGTCTGGCCAACTGCGGCCTTGACTTTGCGCATTAAGGTTTGCCGTTGGTCCGAATGCCAGTAAAACCAAAACAAGTAGAAAAGCCTTTTTCATCTTTTTCGCACCTTCTGTTTCGAACGTCGGGGTTCGCAAGCTCACGCCAGCCTGTGCGGGCTATAAAATTTGCGTTACCTTACGATGACAGCCCCGCTACCTCTGCTGAGATTTTGCCGTATTGCAAGCGATTCATTCTCGGATTTTTTAAAATAACACTGCGCCTCATCCACAAAAGTCATTTGCTTTCTTTGGTCATCAGAGAAAACATTTTTGCTGGTCTTGTAAAAATCATACATGGACTTATCGGGAAAGCCCGCGTATATCTTCACGTCGCATTGGGTTGGGTTGTTCGCGCTGATGGCACACACAACCAGCGTAACCTGGGCGGCGCCGCCACGGTAATACACAAGGGTTTTGCCCTCAACGGTTTTTGGGTTCCCCGCATAGGCCAGCAGTTTTTGTATAT
>JAIRPF010000187.1 GCA_031257115.1 Accumulibacter sp. | reverse complement strand
GGATTCCGGTTTGGGTGAAGATTGCGCCGCGCGAAAAGCCTCCCTTTTGAGGGAGGTGGCCCACGGTGAAGCCGTGGGTCGGAAGGAGTCGGGCGGTGGAATCATCAAACGCGGATGAATGGGAAACCGTCATTCCCTTGACAAACGGGACCCCGGTTCGCCATTGCCACCGCCATCGCCAGCTCCGCCCCTCACCTCGTCATTCTTCCCGCCTTCGCGGGAATGACGGAGAGGGGGGGGATGGAAGGGGCGGAGGCGGGGGTAAGGACGGGATCGGGGGCAGAAGCGAAGGCAACGGCAAACCGGATTCTCGCTGGTTCAGGGGAATGACGAAGCGACTTGACGGTCTGCTTCCCGGTACGCGCTTTCCGATTCCCAACCGCCTCACGCCCTCCTCGTTTCCCCAACCGCTTTCGGAACCCCAACCGCCCGATTCCTTCCGTCACGCGGCTTTGCCGTGGGCCACCTCCCTCGAGAGGGAGGCTTTGAGCCAGCCCGGCGCGACGCAGGAAGCCGGCGGCCCATTCAAAACCCCCTTTTGAGGGAGGCTTTGATCTGATCTCGAAAACGGGTTCGTTCGCTCCCGGCGGATCGATTTCGGGAGGGCGTGGATTCGCGGGCGGATGGCCTTTTTTCCGTTACTGGTGGCGCAGCGCCTCGATCGGGTCGAGCGCCGCCGCTTTTTTGGCCGGGTAGAAGCCGAAGAACACGCCGATTCCGGCGGCGACCGCGAAGGCGACGAGGACCGCCGCGCCGGAAATGACGATGACCATGTCGGTCAGCGCGTTGACCAGCAGCGCGCCGCCCAGGCCCAGCGCGAGGCCGATCAGGCAGCCGGTGATCGAGATCATGACCGCTTCGAGCAGGAACTGGGCGAGGATGTCCTTCTGCCGCGCGCCGATGGCCATGCGGATGCCGATCTCGCGCGTGCGCTCGGTGACGGAGACGAGCATGATGTTCATGATGCCGATGCCGCCGACGATGAGCGATACCGAGGCGATGGCGCCGAGCAGCAGGGACATCACGCGCGTGGTTTCGGCGGCCGTGTCGGCGGCGGCGGCCAGGTTGCGGATGTAGAAGTCGTCGTCCTGGTCATCGCGCAGGCGGTGGCGCTGGCGGAGCAGGGCCGTGACCGATTTTTCCACGAGCGGCATGGCCTCGGCCGAGACCGCCTTGACCATGATCTGGCGGATCGAGCCAGCGAAGGGGACGCCGAAGACCTTGCGCTGGGCGGTCGATAGCGGAACGATGATGGTGTCGTCCTGGTCGCGCCCGTCGAGGTTCTGGCCCTTGGGCGAGAGCGTGCCGATGACCTCGAACGGCGTGTTGCGCACGCGGATGATCTTGCCGAGCGGGTCCTCGCCCGGATCGAACAGGTTTTCGATCACCGTCTTGCCGAGGAGCGCCACGCGCGTGGCGGAGCGCACGTCCTCGGCGTCGAAGTTGAAGCCGCTGGCGAGCGCCCAGGAGCGCGCGTCGAGATAGGCCGGCGTGGTGCCCACCACCGAGGCGTTCCAGTTCCGGGCGCCGAAGGCCAGTTGCTGGCCGCCCTGGTGCACCGGCGCCACGGTGGCCACGTCGTCGAGTTCGGCGATGGCGTTGGCGTCGCTGACGCGCAGGGTGAATCCGTAGCCGCTGCCGGTGCGCACCCCGGAGACCTGCGTCCAGCCGGCGATGATGACGTACAGGTTGCTGCCCATGGTGCTGATCGTTTGCGCCACGGCGTATTGCGCGCCTTGTCCGATGGCCATCATCAGCACCACCGAGCCGACGCCGATGACCATGCCGAGCATGGTCAGCGCCGTGCGCATCCGGTTCGATCCCATCGCGTGCCACGCTTCGCCGAGCATGGGTTTCAGCATGGCTCCGCCTCCCGACCCGGCGTCGGCGCGTCGTGCACGATGCGGCCGTCGAGAAAACGCACCAGGCGTTTGGCGTGATCGGCGATGTCGTGCTCGTGCGTGACGAGCACGACGGTGATGCCTTCACCGTTCAGTTCCTGGAACAGCGCCATGATCTCCTCGCTGGTGCGGCTGTCGAGGTTGCCGGTCGGTTCGTCGGCGAGGATCAGGCTCGGCGCGTTGATGAGCGCGCGGGCGATGGCCACGCGCTGCTGCTGGCCGCCGGAAATCCGCGCGGGCAGCGAGAGGGCGTAGTTTTCCAGGCCGACCCGCGCCAGCATTTGCCGCGCCCGCGCGCGGCGCGGCTCGCGTTCGACGCGCGCATAGACCAGCGGCAGGGCGACGTTGTCTTCGAGCGTCATGCGCGGCAGCAGGTTGAAGCCCTGAAAGACGAAGCCGATGGCGCGGTTGCGCAGGGCCGCCAGTTCGTCGCCCGGCAGGCGCGCGACGTCGCGCCCGGCGAGGAAATACTCGCCCGCGCTCGGCGTGTCGAGGCAGCCGAGCAGATTCATGAAGGTCGACTTGCCCGAACCGGACGGCCCCATGATCGCCACGTATTCGCCGCGCCGGACGGTGAGGTCGACGCCCTTGAGCGCCGGGAAGGGGCCGGCCGCGGTGAGGTAGGTCTTGCCGAGTCCGGCGACGCGGATGACCTCGCCGGGAGACAGTCCGGAGCGCCCGCGATCCATCGCCGCCATCAGAACAGCCGGACGCCGATGCTGCTCGGCTTGGCCGCCGCCGCCGGCGCTTCGCTGACGACGAGGGTGTCGCCTTCCTTCAGCTCGCCGCCGACGATCTCCGTATTGCGGTTGTCGGTGATGCCGAGCCGTACCGCCACCGGCCGGATCGTCCGGCCATCGACGACGTAGACGCGGCCGTTGCCGGCTTCGCGCCGCGCGCTCCGGCCCTTGCCATCGCCGCCGCGCTGCGACGGACTCATGCCCCGGCCCGAGGCGGCCGCCGCCCTGCCGGCCGGTTCCTCTTCCCCCTCGGGCTTGAAGCGCAGCGCCGCGTTGGGCGCCAGCAGGACGTTCCTGCGCCGCGCCACGCCGATGTTGACGTAGGCGGTCATGCCCGGCAGCAGGATGTGATCGGGATTGGCCAGCGAGACGCGCACGTTGTAGGTGACGACGTTTTGCACCGTCGTCGGATTCATGCGGATTTGCTGCACCTCGCCGGTGAAGTCGCGGTCGGGAAAGGCGTCGACGGTGAAACGCACCTTCTGGCCTTCCCGGATGCGGCCGATGTCGGCCTCGGCGAAGGAGGAATCGATGCGCATCTCGGACAAATCCTGGGCGATCTTGATGAGCGTCGGCGTCTGGTACGAAGCGGCGACGGTCTGGCCGAGATCGACCACGCGGTCGACGACGATGCCGGAGACCGGCGAGCGGATCACCGTATACCCCAGATTGACCTGATCCCGGTCGGCCGCCGCCCTGGCCTGCGCCAGCTGCGCCTCGGCCGAACGGCGCGCCTGCACGGCCTGGTCGAGTTCCTGACGGGAAACGTATTCCTGTTCGAACAGCGCCTTGACGCGCGCCTCGTTGGCGCGCGCCAGATCGAGCGCCGCCACGGCATTGACGACGTTGGCCGCCGACTGGCGGGCCTGCGCGGCGAACAGGGACGGGTCGAGTTCAAGCAACGGCTGGCCCTTTTCCACCTTGTCGTTGAAATCGACGTAAAGCCGGGTCACGGTTCCGGAGACCTGGGTGCCGACGTTGACCAGCACGACGGGATTGAGCGTGCCGTTGGCCGAAACGGTCTGCGTGAGATCGCCGCGCTCCACGGTTTGCAGCCGGTAGCGGTTCTCCGGTGCCCGCGCCTCGCTCGCGCGCCAATGAAAATACCCGCCGCCCGCGCCGACGGCGAGCGCGAGCGTGACGAGGAAGGAATTTCTCAACGGGTGTTTCATTCTGGGAGGTAGTTTAACCACAACCGGCGCGACGGGCACGACGGACTCGCGGCAAGCAGGATCGTTCTTGAGCCAATGCGAGGAATACGTCTTGATTTCACGGACAAAATCGGCAAGCGCAACGGTCGGCGGCAAATCGGACAGGATGTGAATATGATCTTCCATTCCATTGACGCGAAAGAGCCTGCCGCCCTTGTTCTTGATGATCCCCCAGATGTGGCTAGCCGTACAACCACGTCGGGCGGAAGCGTCGCGCCCCTTCCCTGGCGCGAAAGACGACGTGATAGAGAATCTGGCGGAAGCTGCCCATACGTCCATGCCGCGCGACCATAACGCCCCGTCGGAGCTTATGCCGTCCGGTGTGTCTGCCCCCCGGCGTCAGCCGGGTGTACGGACACGACATGAATACGCCGCCAACTTCAATGGGGCATCAGGCAACACGCGCGGAAGACAGGTTTTCCTTCTCACGCCGCTCCCACCTTCCCGAACCTCATCCCCCCGCCCCCGCGGGACACGCGGATCGTGTCCTTCGCGGCGAACTTGCCTTCGAGAATTGCCTTCGCCAGCGGATTTTCGATTCGCGCCTGAATCGCGCGTTTGAGCGGTCTTGCGCCGAACACCGGATCGAAACCGGCGTTGGCCAGTTCGGAGAGCGCGCCGTCGTCGACTTCCAGCCGCATTTCGAGCCGCGCGAGGCGTTGTTCGAGGTAGCCGAGCTGGATCCGGGCGATCAACGCGATGTGCTTTTCGTCGAGCGCGTGGAAGACGACGACTTCGTCGATGCGGTTGATGAATTCGGGGCGGAAACTGCTCTTCACTTCGCCCATCACCGCCAGCTTGACGAGTTGGTAGTCATCGCCAGCCATCTGCTGGATCATCTGGCTGCCCAGGTTGGAGGTCATCACGATCACCGTGTTCTTGAAGTCTACGGTGCGCCCTTGGCCGTCGGTCATGCGCCCGTCGTCGAGCGCCTGCAGGAGCACGTTGAACACGTCGGGATGCGCTTTTTCCACCTCGTCGAGCAGGATCACGCTGTAGGGCTTGCGGCGCACGGCCTCGGTGAGATAACCGCCTTCCTCGTAACCGACGTAGCCCGGCGGCGCGCCGATGAGGCGGGCGACCGAGTGCTTTTCCATGAATTCGCTCATGTCGATGCGGATGAGGTGTTCCTCGGAGTCGAACAGGAAGGCGGCCAGCGCCTTGCACAGCTCGGTCTTGCCGACGCCGGTGGGGCCGAGGAACAGGAAGGAGCCGTAGGGCCGGTTCGGGTCGGCGAGGCCAGCGCGCGAGCGGCGGATGGCGTCGGAGACCAGGCGCACCGCTTCGTCCTGCCCGACGACGCGGCCGTGCAGGCGCTCTTCCATCGCCAGCAGCTTTTCGCGCTCGCCCTGCATCATCCGGGCGACCGGAATGCCGGTGGCGCGCGAGACGACCTCGGCGATTTCCTCGACGCCGACCTCGGTGCGCAGCAGGCGGTTCCTCTTGCCGTCCGATTTTTCCGCCGCCTTCAAGCGCGCTTCCAGTTGCGGCAGTCTGCCGTATTGCAGTTCGGCGAGCCTGTCGTACTGGCCCTTGCGCTGGAATTCGGCCATTTGCGCCCGGAGCCTGTCGATTTCCTCCTTGATCGAGGCGCTGCCCTGCACCTGCGCCTTCTCGGCCTTCCACACTTCCTCCAGGTCGTTGTATTCGCGCTCCAGCCGGGCAAGCTCGTCCTCGATCAGTTGCAGGCGTTTTTGCGACGCTTCGTCCTTTTCCTTCTTCACCGCCTCGCGCTCGATCTTCAACTGGATCATGCGCCTGTCGAGCTTGTCCATGACTTCGGGCTTGGAGTCGATCTCCATCTTGATGCGCGCCGCCGCCTCGTCGATCAGGTCGATGGCCTTGTCGGGCAAAAAGCGGTCGGTGATGTAGCGATGCGAGAGTTCCGCCGCGGCGACGATCGCCGGGTCGGTGATGTCCACGCCGTGGTGCAGTTCGTACTTTTCCTGAAGCCCTCGCAGGATGGCGATCGTCGCCTCGACGCTCGGCTCGTCGACGAGCACTTTCTGGAAGCGGCGCTCCAGCGCGGCGTCCTTTTCGACGTATTTGCGGTATTCGTCGAGCGTCGTCGCGCCGACGCAGTGCAGTTCGCCGCGCGCGAGCGCCGGCTTCAGCATGTTACCGGCGTCGATCGCGCCCTCGGCCTTGCCCGCGCCGACCATCGTATGCAGCTCGTCGATGAAGACGATGACGCGGCCCTCTTCCTGCGCGATTTCCTTCAGCACCGCCTTCAGGCGCTCCTCGAATTCGCCGCGGTACTTGGCGCCGGCCAGAAGCGCCGCCATGTCGAGGCTCAACACCCGCTTGTCCTTCAGCGTTTCGGGCGCCTCGCCGTTGACGATGCGCTGCGCCAGCCCCTCGACGATCGCCGTCTTGCCGACGCCCGGCTCGCCGATCAGCACCGGATTGTTCTTGCCGCGCCGCTGGAGAATCTGGATCGTGCGGCGAATCTCGTCGTCGCGGCCGATCACCGGGTCGAGCTTGCCGGCCCGGGCGCGCTCGGTGAGGTCGATGCAATACTTCCTGAGCGCCTCGCGGTTCTCCTCGGCGCCCTGCGAATCGACGCCCTGCCCGCCGCGCACGGCGGCGACGGCCTGCTCCAGCGCCTTGCGCGAAAGCCCGTGCTGCCTCGCCAGCCGTCCCGTTTCGCCCTTGTCGTCGCACACGGCGAGCAGGAACATTTCGCTGGCGATGAACTGGTCGCCGCGTTTCTGCGCTTCCCTGTCGGTGAGATTGAGCAGGTTCGAGAGATCGCGGCCGACCTGCACCTCGCCGTCGGCGCTTTCGACCTTCGGCAGCCGGTCGACGGCCTGGTCGAGCGCCGTTTTCAACGCCTGGACGTTCGCCCCGGCCTGCGCCAGCAGCGACGCGGTGGCGCCGTCCTCCTGCTGCAACAGCGCGAGCAGCAGATGCTGCGGCGCGATCGCCGGATTATCGCGCCCGACGGCCAGGCTCTGCGCATCCGCCAGCGCCTGCTGGAACTTGGTGGTCAGTCTGTCTTGCCGCATGTCGAATTTCCCCTGCAATCACCCGAATGGAAACGAAGTGGGGGGAAATCCGGCATTTTCAAGACAGTGAGAAGGCGCCGGGGATCGGCGGACGGCCATGACGGAGCGTTTCGGTTCAAGCGCGCGGCCAATCCGCGCGAGGCATGAACCAGCAGAGCGTTTTTGAACCCAGCGCCTATAAATTTCCGCCATTCCCGCGCAAGCGGGAATCCAGGGCGCGCATCCCGGCGCGCGGCGCCGCATCCTTTGATTGACAGCCTTTCGGGCGGAGGAAAGGAACGCGGGCGTCCCGCCCGCTTCGACCGCCTTTTAGCGGGCGGGACGCCCGCGCTCCCCATTTCATGCGTTCATCGTAAAACCGGCTCCGGTTTGAAACCCCGCCCTTCAGGGCGGCGCGAAGGCTGGAACCCCGGCCTGAAGGCCGGGGTTTCGACCGTGGCCACTTGGGAGGGGCGCGAACCCCTTCCAGGTTCGTTCACAGCGGCAGGCATGAATGCCTGCCGCTAATGAGTTGCTGCGTTCATTTGAATCAAAGAAGTTCCCGCCGTGTCCGTCGTGCCCGTCGTGGTCAAACGGTTTTTTGCCTTTCGCCGCGCCCGGCGCGGCCCAACTCCTTTATACTCTCCAGATTCGAAAATCATGCGCTCCGTCCTTTTCACATTCGCGTCTTTCCTGCTGGCCGCTTCCGCCTCGGCGCAACTGGCCGCGCCCGTCGGCGGCTGGCGGCAGGGCGATGCCGGCGCGCCTTATACCCAGCGCGTGCACTACCCCGCGTCTACACCCGGCCTCGATGACGACACGCCGGTTTCCGCGCGGATTCGCGGGCGCATCCAGGCGGGGCGAAAGGCTCCCGCGACGCTCATCGTCAACGGCAACGCCATGCCGCTCAGGCTGGATGAGCGTGGCGCGTTCGCCCGCCCCTACAGTTTCGGCCCCGGCTCCAACGGCGTCGAAGTCCGCGCGGGCGACGAGCGGCTGCGCGCGCAGTTCTACGAGCTTGCGGCGGGACAGCCCGCGGCGCGGCTCCGGATCGTGCTCTCCTGGGATAGCGACGGCACCGATCTCGACCTGCACGTGGTGACGCCCAGCGGCCGGCACGCCTGGTATGGCGAGCGCGTGATCCCCGGCGGCGCGATCGACATCGACGTAACCACGGGCTACGGCCCGGAAATTTTCGCCTCGCCCGCGCCGGAAAAAGGGCTGTACCAGATTTTCGTGAACTATTTCGGCGGCCCCGGCGACGCCGATGAAAACGCGCCGCCGCGCCGCCGCGATCTGACCACCGCCCGCCTGACGGTCGTCACCGCCGAGGGCACGGCCGATGAAAAACGGCGGGAATTCATCGCGCCGATGCGTTTCCCCGGCGAACTCACGCGCGTCTGCCAGTTCGTGCACCCGTGACGCGGCACTCTCTCATTCCGTCTACTGGGCGTTTTTGAATCGGACGCCTTGGAAATTTTCGTCATTCCTTTGTAAACGGGAATCCGGTTCATGAAAAATCCCGTTTTCCCCACGCCCTCCGTGGCCAAGGGGTTTCCCCGCGCGCAGCGCGCCGACCCAAAGCCTCCCTCTTGATGGAGGTGGTTCGCGGCGAAGCCGCGGGCCGGAGGGAGTAACGGCAAGGGTCTTTCCAGATCGCGTCCGGAAAACCGACCTCCAACTCCCTCCGTCACGCCTTTGATGTGACACCTTCCTCAAGAGAGAGGCTTGGCTTGCGGCGCTTCGCGCCGGCAACTTTCAGGGGGGAATATCGTCCGCCCGCATGGCGTTCTATCAACATGACGGGATTTCCTTTCGTTTTTCGCCGCGCCTGACCGGCCTTCTCTCAAATCTCCCGCCAGCCGATTCCTTCTTCTTGCGAGGCCACGCCGATCCAGTCTTCTTCGCAGTCCAGGGCTTGCGCCAGCGCCTTTCTTGCCAGATCGGGGCGGTTGTTTTGTTCGCTCAGGTGCGCCGCGACGACGTGCCGCAGCCGGGCGGCGGCGATCCGGCGCAGCAGGGAGGCCGCCTGGGCGTTGCCGAGGTGCCCGAAATCGCTGGCGATGCGCTGCTTGAGCCTGGCCGGATAAGCGGAGGCCGCCAGCAGGTCGGGATCGTGGTTGCATTCCAGAACGAGCGCCTGGCACCCGTCCAGCACGGCCGCCATGTGCGGCGTGATCGTTCCGCAATCGGTCAGCACGCCCAGCCGGCGCGCGCCATCCGAAACGACGAATTGCACCGGCTCGCGCGCGTCGTGGGGCACGGGAAACGGCCGCACTTCCATGCCGCCGACGGAAAACGCTTCATGGCTGTCGATCAGGCGGCATTCGGCGGCGGCGCCGCTGTCCCGCGACATGGCATGGGTGCCGCGCGTCATGTAGACGGGGATTCCGAAGCGGGCGGAAAAACGGAAAACGCCCGCCGTGTGGTCGCCGTGTTCGTGCGTGACGAGAATGCCGGAAATTTCTTCCGGAAGAATCGACAGCCTTGCCAGCCGGCCTGGCATCGAGCGCGCGGAAAAGCCGCAGTCCAGCAACAGCTTGACGCCGCCGGCATCGACGACCAGGGAATTTCCCCGGCTGCCGCTGCCCAGCGACGCGAAGCGCATCACTTCAACTGTTCGAACAGAAGGTCCAGAATTTTCTTTCCGGTATCCGACCGATCGGCGCCGCCCTCGGCGGTGAGAACCTGAACCGTCGTCAGCGCGCCGCCTTCCTTGACGTAGACGCGGTATCTCGTTTGCGGATCGGGGACGGAGGGCCTCCAGAACGCCAGCTTGGAGAGCAGGCCGGGTTCCTTGTTCTGGGTATCGCTTTCGGGATCGACGTAGCGGACGAAATACAGGCCCTTCGAACGATCGCGGTCTTCCACGGTAAACCCGACGCGATCCAGCGCCAGGCCGACGCGACGCCACGCCCGGTCGAACGATTCCTGGACCGTCAGCAGGCCCGGCCCGTCGCCCGAACGGTCCAGACTGGCGCGCTCGGCCGAGCGGTTCCTGGCCTCGGCCAGCTCGATCTGCGCCCGGCGGTCATCGCTGCCGAAACGCACCATCAGGCGCCGCAGCATTTCGGCTTCCAGTTCCGGGTCCGCTTCGCGCGGCTGCCACCGCGTCTGGTCCTTGCCCTCGGAGACGTAAATCTCATACATGCCGCGATGGCTGATATAGATCTCGGTCGTTCCCGGCTCGGAGCCGGGTTCCAGCCGGGTGCGGAATTTGTCGCGCTCGGCGGTCGAATACAGCGAATCGATGACCTTGCCCAGCCAGTTGCGGAGAAAATCGTCGCCGATCTTGGCGCGGTTTTCCGCCCAGTCCGTTTCCATCACGCCGGCCTCCGGCAGTTCGAGCCGGATCAGGAAACCCAGTTCCTGCCAGAAATCCTTGACCTGCCCCCACAGCTTGTCCGGCGTTTCCCTGATGACCAGCCAGCGCTGGCTTCCGGAGCGTTCGATGCGCGCCTTGTCCACGTCCGGGAGCACCTCGCTCGGCCTCTGCGCGGCCTGCGCCCGTTCCCCGGAATACGACGAATACATCGCCGACCCCCTGCCGCCGGTATCGGGCACGACGAATCTGTCGTCCCGCGCCGGCGAAGTCAGGTCGGGGGGAATTTCCAGCGTTGGAACCCGGACGGCGGACGCCGACTTGTAGTCGATTTTCTTGGAATCGATTCCCAGATCGGCGCAACCGGCCATCAGTCCCGCCAGCGTCACGGCCAACACGCCGGACGCCAGCCATCGAGCAGCAATTTTCATCAAAACCCCTATGACCCAAAAATCATCCCAACAAACCCGCCTGACGCATGGCGGCGCGGACACGCTCATGGCATTCGGGCGACAGCGGCGTCAATGGCAGCCGGATGCCCGCTTCGATGAGACCCAGTTGCTGGCAGGCCCACTTCACCGGAATCGGATTGGCCTCGCAGAAAAGCTGCCGGCTCAGCCCGCTCATGCGGAAATTGAGTTCGCGCGCCCTGACCGCGTCGCCCGCGAGCGCCGCCGCGCACATATCGCTGACCAGGCGCGGCGCGGCGTTCGCCACGACGGAAATATTCCCCTTGCCGCCCAGCAGCATCAGCGCGCACGCCGTCGCGTCGTCGCCGCTGTAGACCGAGAATCCCCGCGGCGCGCGATTGATCAGCTCGGCGCCGCGATCCATGTTGCTGGTCGCGTCCTTGATTCCCACGACGTTGGGAATCCGCGCCAGGCGCAGGGCCGTTTCCGTGGACAGATCGGCGACCGTGCGGCCCGGCACGTTATAGACGATCAGCGGAATATCGACGGCCTCGGCGACGGCCTTGAAGTGCCGGTACAGCCCTTCCTGCGTCGGCTTGTTGTAATACGGAACGACCGACAGGGCCGCGTCCGCGCCGACCTTCTTCGCAAACAGCGTCATTTCGACGGCCTCCCGCGTCGAGTTGGCGCCGGTACCGGCGATGACCGGAATCCGCCCGGCCGCGTGCTCCACGGCGACGCGGATCAGCTCCTGGTGTTCCTCCACGTCGACGGTCGGCGATTCGCCCGTCGTCCCGACGATGACGATAGCGTTCGTCCCTTCCCGTATCTGAAAATCGATGAGCCTGCGCAGGCAAGGCAGATCGAGGCTTCCGTCCTCGTGCATCGGA
This sequence comes from Accumulibacter sp., assembly GCA_031257115.1. GTDB lineage: Bacteria > Pseudomonadota > Gammaproteobacteria > Burkholderiales > Rhodocyclaceae > Propionivibrio. The sequence goes on along the minus strand of JAIRPF010000187.1, from coordinate 766 downwards.
GTGACGATGGCGACAATGGATCCCGTGATCGCGTTCATGATTCAAGACTCCAGAAATTGATTCCGGCAATTCTAACCGAACGCGGACGCGGCGGCGGTTTTTTGACGAAAAGCCTTCCTCTTGGAGGAGGTGGCCCACGGCGAAGCCGCGTGACGGAAGGAATCGGGCGATTGGTGTTCCGAAAGCGGTTGGGGAAACGAGGAGGGCGTGAGGCGGTTGGGAATCGGAAAGCGCGTACCGGAGAACCAGACCGTCAAATCGCTTCGTCATTCCCCCTGAACAAGCGGGAATCCGGCTCGCCGTTGCCTTCGCTTCTGCCCCCGCTCCTTCATTTCGACGAATGCGACGACGCCGAACTGTCTTCGCACCCGCACCCGCTCCTTCCATCCCCACGTCATCCCATCCCCCCGCCATCCCGTCCCCCCGCACCCTCTCCGTCATTCCCGCGAAAGCGGGAATGACGGAGAGGGGAGGCGGGCGGTTCGCGTGGGGGCGGGTTTCGGTGCGGGATTTCCAGTGCTTGCGGATTTCCGAAACAAGATTTTTGATTCGCGCTGGAAATTTTTTCTGCCTTGCCATTGATTCGCCGTTTCTCATGGATAAAATGGATCTCCGTGGTTTCATGGAAATGTTTGTGTTTTCTTCTTTTTTTGAAAGGCACTCATCATGCGTTCTCACGGTCATGTCTCTACCCCCCCACGCAAAACCCGGGTTTGCCTCGCGCTGATCGCCGCCTTCGCGGCGTTTCCCGCCGTGGCGCTGGCGG
>JAIRPF010000125.1 GCA_031257115.1 Accumulibacter sp. | reverse complement strand
CAATTGGGAGGTGTGCCCGAAAACGGCGGAAACGGCTGAAACGAAGAGAACCCCTCTCCGTCATTCCCTTGATGAGCGGGAATCCAGGGCGGCGGTCGAATGCTCAAAACCAAATATTTTACGAACGAACTGGATTCCCGCTTTCGCGGGAATGACGAAGGGCGGGGATGACGAGGTGGGGGAATGACGAGAAGGGGGAATGACGAGAAGGGGGAGTGCCGCGAAGGGGAATGACGAGAAGGGGAATGACGGCGGGGGTGATGAGGCGGGGCTTTTGCCTGTCCTCGTGTTTCTTCGTGGCGGGCGAAAACCTTTGCTTTGATTGGGGCGTGGAGCGCCGCGCCCGGGACGGGAGAGCGTTTGGGGATGGCGATGCGTTTCAGCGGCCCGAAGTGGGCGGGCGGCAATGAGCGCGGCGGACACGGCGAAAACGCAGGCATGGACAGCGCCAATGGCGGAGCGGACGCCTTGCCCTTCCGGGAACGGCGGCCTGCCGTAAACGGACGGAAGCGGGCTTCTGTTATACTCGCGGAGTCATAAGCGCCAAGCTTCCATGAGCCAAATCCAAACCATCCAGCCAAGTCCGCAGGCCCTCGAACTGGCCCGCCAAGTGCTGCTCATCGAGGGCGAGGCCGTTCTGGCGCTGCGCGGGCGCATCGACGACGCCTTTCTGCGCGCCCTGGCGCTGATTCTCAACTGCCGGGGCCGGGTCATCGTCAGCGGCATCGGCAAGTCGGGGCACATCGGGCGCAAGATCGCCGCCACGCTGGCCAGCACGGGGACGCCGGCCTTTTTCGTGCATCCGGCGGAAGCGAGCCACGGCGACCTGGGCATGATTACCGCCGAGGACGTGGTGATCGGCATTTCCAATTCCGGCGAAAGCGCCGAACTCCTGAACATCGTTCCGCCGATCAAGCGCCAGGGCGCCAGGCTGATCGCCATGACCGGCAACGGCCAATCGACGCTCTCGCGCGATGCCGATGTCCACCTCGACGCGGGCGTGGCCCAGGAAGCCTGTCCGCTCAACCTCGCGCCGACGGCCAGCACGACCGCCGCGCTGGCGCTCGGCGACGCCCTCGCGGTGGCCCTGCTCGACGCGCGCGGCTTCGGCGCCGAGGATTTCGCCCGCTCGCATCCCGGCGGCGCGCTCGGACGCCGCCTGCTGCTCCGCCTGCGCGACGTCATGCGCGCCGGCGAGGCGATTCCGACCGTCGCGCCGGAGGAAGGAATCGCCGGCGCGATCCGGGAAATGACCCGCGGCACGATCGGCATGACCGTCGTGATTTCGCCGGAAAGGAAAGTGCTCGGCATCTTCACTGACGGCGACCTGCGCCGCGCCGTGCTCAAGCGACCCGATTTCCGGAACCTCGCCGTCGGCGACGTCATGACCCGCGATCCGCGCGTCCTGACCCCCGACAAACTGGCCGCCGAGGCCGTCGAGATGATGGAAAAGCACAAGATCAACCAGATTCCGGTCGTCGACGGGCAAGGCTGCCTGGTCGGCGCCGTCAACATGCACGACCTGTTCCAGGCCAAGGCCATCTGATGAGACCGATCGAAGAATGCCGCGCGCGCGCTGCCCGGCTCAAACTGATGATTTTCGACGTCGACGGCACGCTCACCGACGGCTCCCTGTACTTCACCGACGCCGGCGGCGAAATCAAGGTCTTCAACGCGCACGACGGGCACGGGATGCGCATGTTGCAGGCCGCGGGGGTGGAACTGGCCATCATCACCGGCCGCAACGCGCCCTGCGTCGACTGGCGCATGAAGAATCTCGGCATCGGGCACGTCTACCAGGGCATCGGCGACAAGCTGGCGACCTTCCACGAACTGCTCGCCAGGGTCGGCGTGGACGCCGGCGAAGCGGGCTTCATGGGCGACGATCTCATCGACCTGCGAGTCATGGCGGCCTGCGGCTTCTCGGCCGCGCCGGCCGACTGTTACGCGCCGACCCAAAAGTACGCCGACTACCTCGCCAGCCGTCCCGGCGGACGCGGCGCGGCGCGCGAAGTCTGCGAATTCATCCTGGCGGCCCAGGGCAAGCTCGACGCCGCCCTCGCCGGCTACCTGCCCGCGCCATCGGCGAATCCGGGGATCGCGGGATGAAACACTGGGGCAGCGCGCTCTTTCCGCTGAGCATCCTGCTGGTGCTGACGTTCCTCACCTTCTGGCTGCGCTACGTCACGGAACTCGACGAGCCGGGCCGCGACGGCAAGAACCGGCACGATCCCGACTACATCCTGTCCGACGTTGTCCTGCGCAAGCTCGACCAGGACGGCCAGCTCGAATACACGCTGTACGCCGCCGAGGCCCGCCACTACCCGGACGACGAGACGACCGACCTGCGCCAGCCCAACCTCGTGCAGCAGAGCGGCCGGGACGACAAGCCTCCGGCCACGATCAGCGCCGATCGCGGCCATGTCAGCGACGGCAACGAGCGGGTCGACCTCCACGGCGACGTGCGCATCTACCGGCCGCCTCTCGGAAAGTACGAAGAGCTGACCGCTCTCATGGACAAGCTGACCGTATTCCCCGACGACGAGACGGCCTTCACCAAAAGTCCGGTATTGCTCACGCAGGGCAAATCCTGGGTAAAGGGCGTCGGCATGAGGGTCAATAACCGGATGCAGACCTACATCATCGAATCCCGGGCCGTCGGATTCATGGAAAGCAAGCGCGCGGGAAAGAACACAGGGAAGAAAAAATCATGAGGCCGATCCATCTTTGCATCGCCGCCGCCGTCGCCGCCCTGACGCCGCTCCCGGCCCACGCCGAAAAGGGCGACCAGGACAAGCCGATCAACCTCGAAGCCGACCGCGTCAGCATCGACGACATCAACAAAGTCCAGATATTCGAAGGCAACGTCGTCATGACCCAGGGCACGATGCAGCTTCGCGCCGGCCGCCTGGTCGTGACGCAGGACGCCGACGGCTTCCAGAAAGGCGTCGCCACCGGCGGCCGGGGCGGCCTGGCCCGTTTCCGGCAAAAACGCGACGGCAAGGACGAATACATCGAGGGCGAGGCGGAAAGGATCACGCACGACGCGCGCGCCGAAAAAACCGAATTCTTCGTCCGCGCCTGGATCAAGAGCGGGCAGGACGAAGTCAAGGGCCACTATATCTCCTACGAGGCGACGACCGAGAAATACCTGGTCACCAACTCCGGAAACGCCAAACCGGCCGCCGACGGAACACCGTCCCGCGTGCGCGCCGTCATCCAGCCCAAGAACAAATCGGACCCCGCCGAGGACAAAACAACCCCGCTGACGCTGAAACCCGCGCCCGACGTCACGCCGCGCTGACGGACGCGACCGGCGCGGCGAAAAACAAAACCCGTTGCCCACGGAAAACACGGCGAAAAGCGGAAACACCGACCACGGAGAAAGTCAAAAGCGAAAGGCAGTCACCACGACGAACACGACGAAAAGCAAAAAAGACTCCGTCATTCCCTTGGCAAGCGGAAGTCCCGTCCGCCGTCGCCCTCGCCGATTCCATCCCCGCCGCCTTCGCCGCTTCCCTCATCCTCGTCATTCCCGCGAACGCGGGAATCCAGGAACGTACTTTCCGGCGCGAAGCGCCGCAAGCCAAGCCTCCCTCCTGAGTAAGGTGTCGCGCCGAAGGCGTGACGAAGGGAGTTGGGCGATTCAGTTTTCCGAAACCGCCCGTTCTCCCAAACAATCCCTCACTCCCGGCGCGACCGCCCGACTCCTTCCGGCTCGCGCAGTACGCGCGAGCCATCTCCCTCAAAAGGGGGGCTTTGATTTGCGGCCCTTCGGGCCGGAGGCAAGAAACTGGATTCCCGCGTTCGCGGGAATGACGGAAAATATGGAAGCGGTGAAGGCAACGGCGAACCGGATTCCCGCTTGTCAAGGAAATGACGTGGTTTTCTTTCGCTTCCCGCCTTTCGCCGTGCCCGTCGTTCCCGTCGCGTTTAACGCTTTTCGTTTTTGACCTTCTCAGTGCTCTCCGTGATCTAACGCTTTCCGCCGTCCCATCCCGCGCGGAAAACCCTGTCGACGCGCGAAAGTAAATATCCTGGCGAAAAACGCTCTAAAATCCGTAGACGCTTGCCTTTGGATATCCGCTTGGAAATGGGCCTCATGCGAATCACACTGACCCGCCCCGACGACTGGCACCTGCACCTGCGCGACGGCGCGATGCTGCGGGCCGTTCTGCCGCACAGCGCCCGCCAGTTCGCCCGCGCCATCGTCATGCCCAACCTGCGCCCGCCGGTGACGACGGTTGCCGCCGCCGCCGATTATCGGGCGCGTATCCTGGCGGCCCTGCCGGACGGAGCGCGTTTCGAGCCGCTGATGACGCTCTACCTGACCGACGACACTTCCGCCGGCGAAATCCGGCGCGCCGCCGGCAGCGGTTTTGTCAAGGCGGTCAAGCTCTATCCCGCCGGCGCGACGACGAATTCCGCCGCCGGAGTGACCGATCTCGCCCAATGCGGCGCGGCGCTCGCCGAGATGGAAAAAACCGGAATGCCGCTGCTCGTCCACGGCGAGGTCACGGATCCGGCGGTCGATCTTTTCGACCGCGAGCGCGTGTTCATCGAGACCGTGCTGCGGCCGTTGCTCGAAAGGCATCCTGGCCTGCGCGTGGTGTTCGAGCACATCACGACGCAAGAGGCCGCCGAATTCGTCGCCTCGGCCGGCGATGACGTCGGCGCGACGATCACCGCGCACCATCTGCTGTACAACCGCAACGCGATCTTTGCCGGCGGCGTGCGCCCGCACTACTACTGCCTGCCGGTGCTGAAGCGCGAGAGGCACCGCGCGGCGCTGCTGCGGGCGGCCACGTCGGGCAATCCGAGGTTCTTTCTCGGCACCGACTCGGCGCCGCACGCGCGCCGCGCGAAAGAAGCCGCTTGCGGTTGCGCCGGGTGCTTCACGGCCCTGTCGGCGCTGGAATCGTATGCCGAGGCTTTCGAGCAGGCCGGCGCCCTGGACCGGCTGGAGGCTTTCGCCAGTTTCAACGGCGCCGATTTTTACCGCCTGCCGCGCAACGAAGGATCGGTGACGCTGGAAAAAGAGACGTGGACGCTGCCGGAAAGCGTACCTTGCGCCGACGGCGGCGAGCTTGCGCCCTTGCGGGCCGGCGAGCCGGTTCCGTGGAAATTCCTGGGCTGATGTCATGCGGTAAAAGGAGAATCATCGTGCGTCCGATCCGGTTAGTCCCCCTGTTTTTGCTGCCGCTCCTGGCCGCCTGCACGGACCAGCGCGCCACCTTCGAAATCGACGGCGGCGCGCATTCCCTGAGTCTTATCAAGACGACCACCCTGCCCTGGGACAACCGGGCCGAGTACGCCGTGGTGGCCTCGCGCATGCCCGACTGCATGCGCCGGCACGCCATGCCGAAAGCCGGACTCAACGCCAGGTTCGAGGTTTTCTCGCCGGGCAACGACGCCTGGATTCTCCGCCAGGGCAGTCACATGTACGTGCTCGAAACGCGCACCTGCGAAGGTTTCGCCAGACTCGACGCCGTGCCGGAAGACGGTCTGGGACCGTCGATGGGAACCTTCGAGACGCGCGGCGGCGACCTGACGTTCGTACCCGCCCCCAAGACGCCGACGCCGCCAGCGCCCGAACGGTAAGCGCTTCCGGTTTGACCCATGCGTTATGTGAAAGGCGAAAAAGCGAACAAGATACGGAGCGCCGCAAGCCGAGCTTCTCTCTTGAGGGAGGCTTGAAAGATTCTGGCTTTTCTCTGTGTTCTCCGTGTCCTTCGTGGCTGAGTTTTCGCTTCTCGCCGCTCAATTTTCACTTTTTTCCAACGGAGCCAGGAGCCGCTCGGTGTCGGGCGGGGCGGGGGTGATTTCCAGGGTTTTGCGCCGGGAGGTTTGTCCGCCGACGAGACGGACGGCGGATTTCGGCGCGCCCAGACGTTCGGCCACGAATTCGATCAGGGCGGCGTTGGCCTTGCCGTCGACGGGGGGCGCCGCCAGGCGTATCTTCAGCGCGTCGCCGTGGATGCCGGCGATTTCCGTCTTGCGGGCGCCGGGCTGGACGTGCAGGACGAGCGTGGCGGCGGATTCGCGGCGGCGCAGCCAGGTGGGCGAGCCGGGCATCGTCAGACGAAAATCAGGATGATCTGGGCCAGCAGGATGGCGATCAGCGGCGTGAGATCGATGCCGGAGATCGGCGGGACGATTCTTCTCAGCGGCCTCAATATCGGGGCGGTCATCTGGCCGACGAGCCGGTTCAGCGGCGCGCGCGGATTGAACCAGGACAGCATCGCCTGGGCGATCAGCAGCAGGATGAAGAGGTAGAGGGTCATGCGCGCCAGGACGAGCAGCCCGTTGGCGGCAATCGCCAGCAGCGTGCCGATCTGGAAGAGGTCGTAGAAGGAAGAGAGCGCGACGAGCAGCGCCAGCAGCGCCGTTTGCAGCAGCCAGGCGGCCAGCAGGCTGGCCGAGTCGAAGCCCCGGATCGCCGGAACGATTCTGCGCAGCGGCAGCACCATCCAGTTGGTCAGGTGCAGGACGAAGCCTCCGATCGGGTCGTCGAACGGCGCCCGGAACCACTGCATGAAAAAGCGCATCAGCAGGAGGACGGTAAAAAAGGCGCCGCACGTGTTGGCGATGAGTTGAACGACCTTGATGAGCGCCAGCATCGCTTTAATCCTTGCCGAGCAGTTCGCCTATCTCGACGCCCCGTTCCTTGGCGGCCTTGATGCCGAGGATGACGGCTTCCTTGAATTCGCGCTTGGTCATCACGCGCAGCGCCGCCTCGGTGGTTCCGCCTTTCGAGGTGACGCGCTCGCGCAGCGCGCTGGCGGGTTCTTCGGAGAGCGACACCAGCTTGGCGGCGCCGAGCACCGTTTCGATCGATAGCTGGCGCACCTGCCTGGGCGAGAAGCCGAGTTCCGCGGCGGCTTGCTGCAAGGCTTCGATGAACAGGAAAACGTAGGCCGGGCCGCTGCCGGAAATCGCCGTGAGCGCGTCGATCTGCGCTTCATCGCCGACCCAGAGCGTGCTGCCCACGGCGTGCATGATGCGTTCCGCGCCGAGCCGTTCGGCCTCGGAAACGCCCGGCAGGGCGTATAGCCCCGTCACGCCCGCGCCGATCAGGGCGGGGGTGTTCGGCATGGCGCGGACCAGCCGGTCGTAGCCGCCCAGCCAGCGCGAAATATCCGCGAGCCGCAGCCCGGCGGCGATGCTGATGACCAGCGGCTGTTTGAGAAAGGGCGGCAGCGGCAGGCAGGCGTCGTGCATCTGCTGCGGCTTGACCGCCAGCACCGCGGCGTCGCACGAGAGCGCCTCGGCGTCGGACGCGGCGAAGCAGCGGATGCCGAAAACGCGCTCCAGGCGGTCCCGTTTCTCCGCCTCGGGATCGACGGCCACGATTTCGGTCGCCGGAAAACCGTTGTTCAGCAGGCCGCCGATGAGGGCGTTGGCCATGTTGCCTCCGCCGATGAACGTAACTTTCATGATTTGTCTCTTTCACCAAAGATGGCCGTTCCGACGCGAACCAGCGTGGCGCCTTCCGCGACCGCGGCCTCGATGTCGCCGGACATGCCCATGGACAGCGTGTCCAGGGCCAGACCTTCTCGAATCAGTTGCTCGAACAGCCGGCGCAGGCGGGCGAACGGCTCGCGCTGGCCGGCAAGGTCGGCGGCCGGCGCGGGGATCGCCATCAGGCCGCGCAGGGCGATCCCCGGCAGCCGCGCGACCTCGCGCGCCAGCGCGGAGACATCCTGGGGCGCGACGCCGCTTTTCGTGGCCTCGCCGCTGATGTTGACTTGCAGGCATGCCTGGAGCGGCGGCAGGGTACGCGGCCGCTGCGCCGAGAGTCTTTCCGCGATCTTCAGGCGGTCGACGGAATGCACCCAGTCGAACGCTTCGGCGACCTGCCGCGTCTTGTTGCCCTGCAAGGGGCCGATGAAATGCCATTCGAGGTCTGTCCGGGCGACTTCCCGAATCTTGTCGATTCCTTCCTGTACGTAGTTTTCTCCGAACGCTCTCTGCCCCGCCGCCGCCGCCTCCAGCACGCGGGAAGCCGGCCAGGTTTTGCTGACGGCCAGCAGCCCCACCGTTCCGGGCATCCGGCCGTAAACCCTCGCCGCGTTCTCGATGCGCGCAAGAACGGCTTGCAGATTGACGGGAATTGTTGCCATAATCGATTTCGTCCGGAGGGAGTGGCAGTATAGCACTCCCCCGATTACCGCCGAGAATGGGGCAAAAATGGATATCACAGAACTGCTTGCTTTCAGTGTCAAGAACAAGGCGTCCGACCTGCATTTGTCCTCGGGGCTGCCGCCGATGATCCGGGTAAACGGCGACGTTCGCCGCATCAACCTGCCGGCGATGGAGCACAAGGACGTGCACGCCATGGTGTACGACATCATGAACGACGCCCAGCGCAAGACCTATGAGGAAACGCTGGAATGCGATTTTTCGTTCGAGATTCCCAACCTCGCGCGTTTCCGGGTCAACGCCTTCGTGCAGAACCGGGGCGCCGGGGCGGTGTTCCGGACCATTCCTTCCAAGGTGATGTCGCTGGAAGACCTCAACTGTCCGAGGATCTTCAAGGAAATCGCCGAGTATCCGCGAGGCATCGTGCTGGTGACCGGCCCGACCGGATCGGGCAAATCGACGACGCTGGCGGCGATGATCAACCACGTCAACGAGAACGAGCACGCGCACATCCTGACCGTCGAGGACCCGATCGAATTCGTGCACGATTCGAAGAAATGCCTCATCAACCAGCGCGAGGTCGGGCCGCACACGCTGTCCTTCGCCAATGCCCTGCGCTCGGCGCTGCGCGAGGACCCGGACGTCATCCTGGTCGGCGAAATGCGCGACCTGGAAACGATCCGCCTGGCGCTGACGGCGGCGGAAACCGGCCACCTGGTGTTCGGCACCCTGCACACTTCGAGCGCGGCGAAAACCATCGACCGCGTGGTGGACGTTTTCCCGGCGGCGGAAAAGGAAATGGTTCGCTCGATGCTCTCCGAGTCGCTGCGCGCGGTCATCTCGCAAACGCTGCTCAAGACCAAGGACAGCGCGGGACGGGTCGCCGCGCACGAGATCATGATCGGGACGCCGGCGATCCGCAACCTCATCCGCGAGAACAAGGTGGCGCAGATGTATTCGGTGATCCAGACCAGCGCCCAGCTCGGTATGCAGACGCTCGATCAGAGCCTGATCGAACTCGTGCGGCGCAACATCGTCGCGGCCTCCGAGGCCAGGGTGCGGGCGGCGAACAAAGACGTTTTCCCCGGCATGTAGAGTCGAAAAAGGACAGTCATGGAACGCGACCAGGCACTGAAATTCATGCACGACCTTCTGCGTCTGCTGATGCAGAAGAACGGTTCCGATTTATTCATCACGGCCAATTTTCCGCCGGCGATCAAGATCGACGGCCGGGTGACGCCCGTGTCGAACCAGATACTGACGGCAAGGCACACGGCGGACTTGGCGCGTTCGATCATGAACGACAAGCAGGCGGCCGAATTCGAGGCGACCAAGGAATGCAACTTCGCCATTTCGCCTTCGGGGATCAGCCGGTTCCGGGTCAACGCGATGATCCAGCAAGGCCGCGTGGCCGTCGTCTGTCGGCTGATCAACATGGCCATTCCCACGATCGACGAACTCGGACTGCCGGGCATACTCAAGGACATCGCCATGGCCAAGCGCGGGCTGGTGATCTTCGTCGGCGGCACCGGCACCGGCAAGACCACCTCGCTGACCGCGCTGGTCGATCAGCGCAACGCGAACAGCCAGGGGCACATCATCACCATCGAGGACCCGATCGAATTCGTCCATGAGCACAAGGGCTGCATCGTCACGCAGCGCGAGGTCGGCGTCGATACCGATTCGTGGGAAGCGGCGCTCAAGAACACCCTGCGGCAAGCGCCCGACGTCATCATGATGGGCGAGATCCGCGACCGCGCGACGATGGATTACGGCATCGCCTTTGCCGAAACCGGCCACCTGTGCCTGGCGACCCTGCACGCCAACAGCACCAACCAGGCGATCGACCGGGTCATCAACTTCTTCCCGGAAGACCGCCGCCAGCAGCTGCTCATGGACCTTTCGCTGAACCTGCGCTCGCTCGTTTCCCAGCGCCTGCTGCCCAAGAAGGATGGCAAGGGCCGCGTGGCGGCCGTCGAGATCATGCTCAATTCGCCGCTGATCTCCGACCTGATTTTCAGGGGCGAGGTGCAGGAGATCAAGGAAGTCATGAAGCGTTCGCGCGAACTGGGCATGCAGACATTCGACCAGTCCCTGTTCGATCTCTATGACGTGGGCCGGATCACCTACGAGGACGCGCTGCGCAACGCCGATTCGATCAACGACCTGCGCCTGCAAATCAAGCTGCACAGCAAGGAATCGAAAGACCGCGACCTGACCACGGGCATCGGCCACCTCGAAGTCGTGTGATTCCATTTTCAGATTGCGCGAGCCTTTGCCATTGTAAAAAGGAATGAAGCCTCCGGCCGGGCGCGGAAAACGTGAAATTTTCGCGCCCGTTCCGGTTTTCCGGTTCACCGCGCCCACGCGCGCAAAATGATGTCGCGGATGATGTGCAAGCGGCGGTGGAAGAAGTGGTCGGCGCCGGGGATGACGACTATCGGCAGTTCCTGCGGCTCGGCCCAGGCCAGGACGTTGGCGAGCGGCACGGTCGTGTCGGCGGAGCCGTGGATGACCAGCGCGTCCCTGGCGACCGTCCGCGCGGCGAAGCGCCGGGCGCCCTCGACGGGGCCGACGGCGGGGCCGACCAGCGCGAGACGCTGCGCCGCCTGGCCGGATTCGGCCAGCGCCTCGGCGACGCGCGTCTGCACGTAGGCGCCGAACGAGAAACCGGCCAGCGCCACGGGCAATTCGCCGAAAACGCGCCGGGCCTCGTCGAGAACGGCCAGCATGTCCTCGGTTTCGCCGCGCCCGTCGTCATGCCGGCCGCCGCTCAGGCCGACGCCCCGGAAGTTCGGCCGGAAGGCGGCGTAGCCCAGCCTGACGAAAGCGCCGGCCAGCGTATGCACGACCTTGTTCCGGTTGTCGCCCCCGAACAGCGGATGGGGATGGCAGACGAGCGCCAGGCCGCGCGGCTCGTCGGGCGATTCGACCGTGGTTTCGATGATCCCGGCCGGCCCGTCGATCCGCAAAAGCCGTTCCACGGGCCTCATGACGGGAGCTTCAGGCGCTCGACGGGGCGGCCGCCGATGAGGTGTTCCTGGATGATTTCCTCGATATCCGCGTTGCCGGCGTACCGATACCAGACGCCTTCCGGGTAGACGACGAGGACCGGCCCCTCTTCGCAACGCCCCATGCACCCCGCCTTGTTGACGCGGATTTTGCCCCGGCCCTTGAGTCCCAATTCAGCGATCCGATCCTTGGCGTAGGTCTGGGCGTCGGACGCGCCGTGGCCGTTGCAGCAGGTTTCGCCTTCAGGGCGCTGGTTGCAGCAGAAAAACACGTGATGTTCGTAATGGCTCATGTCGATTCGCTCCGTGGCTTGGTCGGGAATTCATTCCAATTCTAGATTACCCGCGCCCTTGCCGGCTTCGCCTTGCCGCGCGACTTGCATTGTTCGCGGCCCGGTTGATTTGAAAATGGAATCAGCTGGCGGCCAACGCGAGGTATTGTCTGGCGACCGTGACCGGCTCCATGCTTTCAAGCACTCCGGGCTTGATCCCCCGCGGCGCTGTTTCCGCCATCGCTTGCGAGATACGTTCCGCCAGACGGGCGGCGAAATTTTCCAGCGGCTGGCGCGAGACGATGACCTCGTCCATGAAAAAATCGCGGGAAGCTGGGAAATCGGTAACGACTATGCCGCATCCCAAGGCACACGCTTCCACGGCGACGTAACCCATCGCTTCTCCGTCCCACATGGACGGCATGACCAACAACTTCGCGCGCCGCATCCAGGGGTAAGGATTGACCTGAAAGCCAGCGAAATGCACTCTGTCCGACACCTTGAGCGTGGCGGCCGCTTCTCGCAAAAGAGCCAATTGGAGATGGAAACCGGCGCCGGCACCGGAACCCACATAACACAGATCGACATCCTCCTTGAGCAGAGCGAAGGCTTGTAACAGCTCATGCACACCTTTGTCGGCTGTTATCCGTCCCGCGAACAAAATATAGGGACGATGAATGTCTGGCGTGTAAGCTTGGCTTTTCTGCCGGATATCGGCAATATTCAATGGATTAAATATGACGTTGGATAGCGTCAACCCCGCCTGTTTTCCATGGTGGGCGGTTGCCTGCCCCACCGCAACGATATGACGTGTGTCGGCAACCGCCTGCCGTAATGCCGCTTGTTTGTCGCCCGACAACCAGCCGGGAGGCACAACATTGTGGAGCACCCCGATGACCGGAAACGCCTTCAGGCATTCCGGTACAGGGTTTGGCAGGTTTTTGACGACGGCGTCGATGTGGTTGCTCCAACCGAGGTTGGCAAGTATTTTCTGAACACGCATATCCAATATGCGCGCTTCTTCTGCCATGAACCAGCGCGGGAAAATTTTATGCAGCCACAGCCATCTTGCCACGCGCAGATGCGCCGCGCGTCTCGGCTTGTCGGTGTAAAACACCCGTCCGGGCGGATGTACATCCGTCCGGGCGCTGGCGACCAATAAAACGGTATCCGCCCCCAGTTTCATGAAGGCCGCCTGCATTTGCAAATACCATGTCATTACCCCTGAGAGTTTCAGGCTGCCGGAATAGATCAATACTCTC
>JAIRPF010000078.1 GCA_031257115.1 Accumulibacter sp. | reverse complement strand
GAAAGATCGGTGAACCTCGGCAGCGCCGTCGCCGCGAGAATGCCCAGGATGACGATCACCATCACCAGCTCGATCAGGGTGAATCCCCCCCCCCCGCGTATTTCGTCGGATTCCGTTCCGTATTCCATCGTGTTTCATTTCAAGTCTTCTTAGCAAAAAAGTTGTCGATAAAAACACCTCCGGCGACGATTCGCATCGCCGGCTTGCAGCCCCTGTGTTCTATAACAACATTTTCGCCGAATGGTCCAATGGAAGATTGTAAAAAACTGCAAAGCTCTTCCTGAATCGAACGATCGCGGGGGGGGGGGATTGGCTTGGCGGTCTGGAATCTGTTGGGGTCGCATCGGCCAAAGGCCCGGAGAGTCAAGGGATGCGGCGCTTCGCGGCGGGGGTTTGCGGGGGAACGTCGACGTTCTGGCTCACCCGTTTCAAATGGCTGCCGCATCCGGCGCGGCAATCGCTCGCGCCGAAACCGGGCGCTGGAATTTCTCCCACGGCGCGACGGTTGATCCGGCATTCGTCCTCGGCGAAGCGTTTCACCTCGCGGATCCGCACACCGGGCACGGCGAGCAGGTAGTCGATGTGCCAATGCAGTTTCTTGGCCGACGACAGGTGACGCCGGATGCGCGCCTCGATGTTGCGCAGCGCGCTGCCGGTATAACAATAAAGGCCGGCGGGAAATTCGAATTCGCCGAGCCGGCCCACGACGACGCGCACCGGCCTGGTCACCTCGATCAGCAACTGGTAGGTACGCGCGGGGGAGCCGTCAGGCTCCGTCGCCGCAAAACGGGTTGCCAAGCCGCTCTTCGCCAAAAGTCGACATCGGCCCGTGGCCGGAAATGAACGCGACGTCGTCGCCGAGCGGCCAGAGCTTTTGCCGGATGGAAGCGAGCAGCGCGTCGAAATCTCCCCTCGGAAAATCCGTGCGTCCGACCGATCCCCTGAACAGGACGTCGCCGACGGCCGCCAAGCGGGCGTCGGCGCTGAAAAAGACGACGTGGCCCGGCGTGTGGCCGGGGCAATGCAGAACCCGCAGTTCGATCCGCCCGAAACGGACGGTGTCGTCCTGTTTCAGCCAGCGGTCCGGCACGAAGGAGCGCACGCCGGGGAAACCGAACGTCATCGCCTGCTGCGGCATGCCGTCGATCCAGAAACGATCCTCCTCGTGCGGGCCTTCGATCGGCGTCGACAGGCGCTCGGCCAGTTCGGCCGCGCCGCCGGCGTGGTCGATATGTCCGTGCGTGATCAGTATCCGCTCCACTTCGAGGCCGCGTTTTTCGACGGCCGCCAGGATTCGCGGAACGTCGCCTCCCGGATCGACCACGGCGGCGCGCATCGTTTCATCGCACCAAAGGAGCGTGCAGTTCTGTTCAAACGGAGTCACCGGGACGATCTGGTATTTCAGGGCCATGACGGAACGTAAACATCGAAACGGGTCTGGGCGCGGAGTATAGCAGCCCGCTGGCCGGCCGGTGACAACCGGCGCGGCGCGGAACGTTTTCGTCAGACGTTTCCCTCGCCAGCGGGGAGAAATTTCCGCGAAAACCGGGCCAATGGCGTCCGCCGTGTCGCAAAAAACCCACAAAACCAGCGCGCTGCCGCGGCGCGGCGGCTCGCGCGATGGAAAACCGCTTCCCGATGGACGATAATGTAAAAAATTGAAAATGAAGGCTTGACCATGCAAATTCCGTTATTGGACGACCGCCGCCGTTTCGAGGACAGGCGGCTGATGGACGAAGGGCCTCCGCCGGGCGAGACGGAACGGAGGATGCGTCCCGAACGCCGTAGCTTCGAGGTGGAAAAACTCCAGTTCGACGAATGGGTCGCGCCGGCCCGCCCCGGCGGACGCTTGAGCGTGTCGCCGTGACCGGCGCGGGCCGCGCCTCACCTCACCTCACCTCACACCTCACCCCCCACCTCGTTTCCATGCTCCGCGCCGCCCTCCCCGGCGCGCCGGCGAAATTCCGGGAGGCCCCTTGCCCAGCCACGGCGGACGGCCCGCCGGAGAACGGAGAACTTCCATGACGCAAAACAGGATACAGGACAGCTTTTACGCGGGGCTGCGGCAAAATCTCGACGGGCTGCGCGCGCAGGGCCTGTACAAGGAAGAGCGCGTATTGGCGTCGCGCCAGGGCGGCATGGTCGTGTGCGACGACGGACGGCGGCTGATAAATCTCTGCGCCAACAATTACCTCGGCCTTTCCGGCGACGAATCGCTGATCCGGGCGGCGGAAGACGCGCTCGCGCGCCACGGCTACGGCCTGTCGTCGGTGCGCTTCATCTGCGGTACGCAGACGGTTCACAAGCAACTGGAGCGGGCGATCGCCGATTTTCTCGGCATGGAGGACGCCATCCTCTACGCGGCGGCCTTCGACGCCAACGGCGGCGTATTCGAGCCGCTGCTCGACGAAAACGACGCGATCGTTTCGGACGCGCTCAACCACGCCTCGATCATCGACGGCATCCGCCTGTGCAAGGCGGCGCGCTACCGCTACGCGAACGACGACATGGCCGACCTCGAAACGCAACTGCGGGCGGCGGCCGGCAAGCGGCACAAACTGATCGTCACCGACGGCGTTTTCTCCATGGACGGAACGATCGCCCAGCTCGACAAAATCTGCGATCTCGCCGACCGTCACGGCGCGCTGGTGATGGTCGACGATTCGCACGCCACGGGCTTCATGGGCGCGAACGGGCGCGGCACGCACGAGCATCGCGGCGTGATGGGCCGCGTCGACATCATCACCGGCACGCTCGGCAAGGCGCTCGGCGGCGCGATGGGCGGCTTCGTCGCGGCGCGGCGGGAAGTCATCGCCACGCTGCGCCAGAAATCGCGCCCCTACCTCTTTTCCAACAGCCTCGCGCCGGCCATCGCCGGCGTCTCGCTGGCGGTACTGCAACGCCTCGCCGCCTCCACCGAACTGCGCGACCGCCTGCACGCCAACACCGCCCACTTCCGGCGCTCGCTCACGGAACTGGGTTTCGCCATCAAGCCGGGCGCGCACCCGATCATCCCGGTGATGCTCTTCGACGCGCCGCTGGCGCAACGCTTCGCCCGCCGCCTCTACGAGCTGGGCGTGCTGGTCACCGGCTTTTTCTATCCGGTGGTGCCGATGGGCGAAGCCCGCGTGCGCGTGCAGATGTCCGCCGCGCACGACCGCGAACAGCTCGACGCGGCGATCGCCGCCTTCGCCCAGGCGGGACGCGAGCTTGGCCTGCTCGGCGGCGGATGAGGCTTGCCGGAATCCCGCGAGGATTTGAATGGATAATTCCCCTCCCCCCGCTTTTTCCGCCTTCGATACGCCATCATGCCCAGAACCTTCGCCGACATCCTCGCCGGATTCCGTTCCGCCGCCGACAACGACCGCGACGCCGGGACGCTCCTTGAGAAGCCGGTTGTGGGGAACCAATGAGGGGCGACGGAAGTTGCCCATGGAGACCCGAAATTTGAAAGGCTCTCCGAAGGCATCGTGACATTGCCGGTAACGCTTGTTTACATTGAGAACCAATATCCGAAAGCGCGCCGTTTCAGGACGGTTGCATGGAATGACGCCCTGGAGCTTCGTTTGCAAAAAGATGCGCCGTTCCAAAACTGCCCGGACGATCCCCGCCACATCATCGGCCTGTCGAAACGCATCGCCACCGTGAGCCTGGAAACCGCGAAAGCGGTCAAGGGGCGGCCGGAGTTCCGGAACTTCTTGACGATGCCCGCCGCGCTTTGTAGCATCCCATGATTCATTCGTCCAGGTTCATTCATCCAAGCCACCCCAAAAAGGAGTATCACAGTGAAAATCGTCCCGTATTTCGCGCTCGCCGCCATCGCGGCAATCAGCGTCGGTCTCGCGTCCTGCTCGAAGGAAACCCCTCCCGCGGCGGCCAAGAAGGAAGCCCCTCCCGCGGTGGCCAAGAAGGAGGTCATCAAGATCGGCGTGTTCGAACCGCTGACCGGCGCCAACGGCGCGGGCGGCGCCGATGAGTACGACGGCGTCAAACTGGCCAACAAGCTCTTTCCGGAAGTGCTCGGCAAGAAAATCGAACTCGTCGTCGTCGACAACAAATCCGACAAGGTCGAGGCGGCCAACGCGGCGACCGTGCTCGCGCAGAAGGAAAAGGTCAACGCCGTGATCGGTTCCTGGGGCAGTTCGCTGTCCATGTCCGGCGGCCCGGTTTTCGCCGAGGCCAAGATTCCCGCCGTCGCGGTGTCCGCGACCAACCCGGCCGTGACCCTGGGCAACGAATACTATTTCCGCGTCTGCTTCCTCGACCCGTTCCAGGGCGTCGTCGGCGCGACCTACGCTTTTGAAACGCTGAAGGCCAAGAAGGTCGCCATCATCCGCGAGGTGTCCAACGACTACTCGGTGGGTCTGGCCAAGTTCTTCGCCGACAGTTTCGTCAAGCTGACGGGCGATGCCGCCTCGATCGTCGCCACGGCCGACTACAACACCGGCGATCAGGATTTCACCGCGCAACTGACCAACATCAAGCAGTTCGGGCCGGACGCCATCTTCGCCCCCGGCAACTACACCGAGTCGGCGCTCATCATCAAGCAGGCCCGCGCGCTCGGCATCGACGCCCAGTTCATCGGCGGCGACACCTGGGACTACAACGTCTTTCTCGACGTGGGCGGCCAGGCGGTCGAAGGCGCGGTGCTCTCCACCTTCTTCGCCAACGACGTGCCGATCAACAAGACTTCCGAGGCTTTCCTGAAATCCTTCCGCGAGGAATACAAAAAGGAACCGCCGGCTGTCGCCGCGCTCGGCTACGACGCCTATCTCGTCATTCTCGACGCGATCAAGCGCGCCAATTCCGACGATCCGCAGAAGATCCGCGACGCCCTGGCCCAGACCAAGGATTTCGAGGGTTCCGCCGGCAGCATCACCATCAACGCCGAGCGCAACGCCGACAAGGCGGCGGTGTTCAAGACGGTGAAGGACGGCAAGTTCATCTTCCTGACGACCGTCAAACCTCAATAAGGATGGCCGGGCGGGGCGAAACGCCCCGCCTTTCCGCGCGGCGGAAAAACGCGGTTTCGTGTTCCGCGCGGTTTGCCCGGCGCGGCGCCGGAAAGAAGCTCATGGATCTGCAAACCCTTCTCCAACAGTTCGTCAACGCCCTGTCGCTGGGCAGCCTGTACGCCCTGCTCGCCATCGGCTACACGATGGTGTATGGCGTCCTGCGCCTCATCAACTTCGCGCACGGCGACGTGTTCATGATCGGCGGCTATCTCGCCTTCTACGGCGTCAGCCTGTTCGCCATGCCCTGGTGGCTGGCGGCGTGCCTGGCCGTCGCGCTCACCACGCTCTTCGGGGTCGGTCTCGAACGCGCCGCCTATCGCCCGCTGCGCGACTCGCCGCGCATCTCGATCATGATCAGCGCGATCGGCGCCTCGTTCCTCATCGAAAACCTGGGCATCGTGCTCTTCGACGCGCGCCCGAAAGCCTTCGCGGTTCCGGGGCCGTTCGCCGCCAACCACGTCATCGGCGGTCTCCACGTCGCCGCCGTCAGCCTGATCATCCCGGTCGTCACCACCGTCCTGCTGGCGATCCTGCTGTGGATCGTCTACCGCACCAAGACAGGCATGGCCATGCGCGCGGTCTCCACCGACATCGAGGCGGCCCGCCTGATGGCCATCGACGTCGACCGCATCGTCTCGATCACTTTCGCCATCGGCAGCGCGCTGGCGGCGATCGGCGGCATCCTGTGGGCGCTCAAATATCCGCGCCTGGAGCCGCTGATGGGCATCATGCCGGGACTCAAATGCTTCATCGCCGCCGTCGTCGGCGGCATCGGCAGCATCGCCGGCGCCGTGCTCGGCGGGCTGCTGCTCGGCGTGATCGAACTGATGACGGTCGCCGTCCTGCCCGGCCTCACCGGCTACAAGGACGCCTTCGCCTTCATCCTGCTGATCGCGGTGCTGCTGGTCAGACCGGCGGGATTGCTGGGCAAAAACCAGGGAGAAAAGGTCTGAGGGATACGTTTAACAATATTTTATGATTGGTCTTTTCATATTCGTGTAAAATCAATAAGATAAACGATTTTCATGGATAAACTGAAAGCGCCGGGGGCGTTCATGTCTCCTGAAGGATGACCCCGGCCCGATCGACTCCATCCCGGAGAATCACGAGAGTAGTGAGAGTTGCATATGCAGGTAGAAGTAGGATTCAGCGATATTCCCAACAGCGCGACCGCCGGCAGGCAGGTGGCGGAACAGGCCGTCCGCGCGAGCGGCAGGCAGGACCCGTGCGACATGGCGCTGCTGTTTTGCACGGCCCGCCACGACCAGCGTTCCCTGCGCGAGGCCGTCGCGTCGGTCATAGGAAGTTCCGCGCGCATTTATGGCGGCGGCGCGGTGGGCATCATCACCAACAAGACTTTCGGTTACGCGGGAGATCAGGTCGGAATCGCCTGCATGTGGCTGGACGGCTCCCGTTGCGACGCGCTGACCGATCACGGATTGCTGGAAAGCGAGCAGGACGCCGGCGTCCGGCTGGGGCAGGGTCTCGCCAGGCTCGGCGCGACGCCCGAATCCCCCGTGGTTCTGTTCTATGACGCCGTCGGCTGCAACACCGGCGGCGACATACGGCTGCTCATGGCCACCTGGATTCTGGCCGGGCTGGAAAAGGGCCTGGGATTTCTTCCGGACATCGTGGGCGCGGGCTTGCAGGCCGACCACATTTGCAGCCCCGCCAGCCAATACATCGGCGAGGAAATGAAGGATCACTGCGCGATGGCGCTGAAGTTTTCGGACGATCTGCGCATCGACAGCGCCATCATGCACGGTTGCCGCCCCGCTTCCCAGTATTACACCGTCACCCGCGCGGAAGGGCCGGTCATCCTGGAAATCAACGGGAAACCGGCTCTCGAATTCATGGACGGGCTGCTGGGACCGGGCGTTACGCCGGAGGAATACCCCTTTTTCCTGCTGTTCGGCATCAATCACGGCGCGCGGTGGGGAAAGTATGACGAGAACGATTACGCCAGCCGCCTGTGCCTTGGCATCGACAAGAAACGGAACGGCATCGTGATGTTCGAGCCTGACATGGTGGAGGGGACGAAATTCCAGTTGATGTTCCGCTCGCTGAATCTCGATTACATGAAGCCGAAGATCGAGGCGCTCTTCGATCGGCTGGAAGGGCGGGAACCCGTGTTTGCCATGTACATCGATTGCGCGGGGCGCTGCGCCGGCTACGGCGGCATGGATATCGAGGACGCCGTTCCGCTGCAACAGGCCATCGCGGGGCGCGTTCCTCTTTTGGGCTTTTACACGGGCGTCGAGGTCGCCTCCATCGGCGGCCGTCCCAGGGGCCTGGACTGGACGGGCGTGCTGTGCCTGTTTTCGCGGAACAGGGAGAGCGGAAAGGAAAAGACCCGCGAACGCGCGCCCGTCTGGGACAGCGCCGCCGCGCGCTCGGAATCGGACGGCATTCCGCTGGAAGCCGCTTTGAAGATCGGGGAGCGAAACGCGGCGCACGCGCTGATGCTGGACATGCAGACCATCAAGGTGCGTCACGAGCTTGAAATCAAGCGCCGCGGCTTTCGCCTGCTCGCGGAACTGGCCGTTTCCCTGCGGCGCGTCGCAAACTATGGACATATATTGTCCAAGGTGTCGCAGCGCATCAACGCCGCGCTGAACATGCAAAAAACCGTGGCGCTGCTGCCCGATGACCAGGGGCGGTTCATGCCGGCGGTATTGCGCGGCTTCACGCTGGAGGAAGAAGCGCGGCTCGCCGGGCAATGTATCCCGCTCGCGCCTGAATTTCTGGACCCGGAGCATCCGATACTCGTGACGGCGGCCGACGCGCCGGAACGGTTCGCGGTCCTGCGCCAGAGCCTGGGCCTGCCCTGCTTCATCGCCTCGCCCATCATCTTGCAGAATGAAATAGCCGCCGTCCTGCTGACCGGCCGCATGGTGGAACAGCCACCCTATCTGGGCCGGCTTGGGAAAAACGACGTGGAAACCGTACAGGCCGTCAGCGAGCTGCTTGGCTCCGTGCTGATACGCCAACGGCTGGAAAACGCCACGCTGCGGGCGGAGAGCGATCCGCTCACCGGCCTGTGGAACAGGACGACCTTCAGGCAAAAAGTCGAACGGTATCTGAGCGAAAGCTCCGGGGACGAACGGATCGGCGCTTTCCTGATGCTCGACGTCGACTACTTCAAGTCCATCAACGACCGCTACGGACACGCCGCGGGCGACGACGTGCTCCTGGCGTGCGCGGCGGCCATGCGCGGGGCATTGCGCGACTCGGACATCATCGGACGGCACGGCGGGGACGAATTCGCCGTGTTCTGCAAGGGCGCGAATGCCGACAGCGCGAAAAACAAGGCGAGACAAATCGGCGAAGCATGGAAAAACATCGCCCTCAAGGGCGGTGAACGGCCGGTCACGTCGAGTATCGGGATCGCCCTGGCTCCGCGCGACGGCAAAAACTTTCAGGAGCTTTTCAACAACGCGGACATGGCGCTCTACAAGGCCAAGGAACGCGGCAGGAATTGTCATGTGCTCTTCGGGGAGTGGTAAATTCCTTCCTCACTCACCCCACTTCCCCCACTCACTGGCCGGGGAATCACTGACTTGCGAGTAGCGGATGGCATCGATGGATAATCCACGCAAAAACCCCATGAGCCGGAACGCCGCGCTGACCCTCGCCGCCTCGATCGCCGGCCTCGGTCTGCTCTTCGTTTTCGAGGCGACCTTCGATCCCTTCACCATGCAGATCTTCAAGCTCTGCGCGATCAACGTCATCCTGGCCCTGTCGCTCAACCTCATCAACGGCTTCACCGGCCTCTTCAGCCTGGGGCACGCCGGCTTCATGGCGGTGGGCGCGTATACCTGCGCGATCCTGGCGATGACGCCGGCGCAAAAGACGGCCAATTTCATCCTGCAACCGATCGTTCCCTGGCTGGCCGACGTCCACCTGCCCTTCCTGCCCGCGCTGCTCATCGCCGGCCTCTTCGCCGGATTCATCGGCTGGCTGCTCGGCGTCGTCGCCCTGCGCCTGCGCGACGATTATCTCGCCATCGCCACGCTGGGTTTCTCGGAAATCATCCGCGTGGTGCTGACCAACGCGCAGCCGATCACCAACGGCTCGCTCGGCTTGAAGGGGCTGCCGCGCTACACCACCATGTGGTGGGCCTGGGGCGCGGCCATCGCCGTCACCGTTTTCCTCGTGCTGCTGATCCGGTCGAGCTACGGCCGGGCGTTCAAGTCGATCCGCGACAACGAGATCGCCGCCGAGGCCATGGGCATCGACGTCTTCGGCATGAAAGTCCTCTCCTTCACCATCTCCAGTTTCCTCGCGGGCATCGCCGGCGGCCTGCTGGCGCATTACCTGACGACCATCGACCCGAAGCAGTTCATTTTCCTGAAAACCTTCGACATCCTGCTGATCGTCGTGCTCGGCGGCGTCGGCTCGATCACCGGCTCGATCGTCGCGGCCATCGCCGTGACCCTCTCGATGGAGGTGCTGCGTTTCCTCGACGGGCCGCTCAACTTGGGCTTCATGGTCACGCAGGGCATTCCCGGCCTGCGCATGGTGTTCTTCTCGGCGCTCCTGATGATCGTCGTTATCTTTCGCCAGCAGGGGCTGATGGGCACCTCCGAATTCAGCTGGGACGCCCTCGCCCGCATCGGCCTGCTGCCCCGGCGCGGCGCGAAGCCCGGAACGGGGATCGAATGATGGGCGCCCTGCTGCAAACCCTCGACGTCACCAAGCGCTTCGGCGGACTCTCCGCCGTCACCGCGCTCAACATGAGCGTCGAGTCTGGCGAGATCGTCGGGCTGATCGGCCCGAACGGCGCGGGCAAAACCACCTCGTTCAACCTCATCACCGGGGTCTACAAGCCGACCGGCGGCCAGATACTTTTCGACGGGCGCGACATCACCGGCCTGAAGCCGCACGCCATCACCCGCCTCGGCGTCGCGCGGACCTTCCAGAACATCCGCCTGTTCAAGGACATGAGCGTGCTCGAAAACGTGCTCGTGGCGCAGCACATGCGCATGGGCGCCAACCTGTTCGAAGCCACGCTGCGCCTGCCCTCGTACCTGAGGAAAGAGAAACGCATCCACGAACGCGCCCGCGCGCTGCTCGCCGAGGTGGGGCTTGCCGAGCACGAACGGGCCAGGGCCACCAGTCTGCCCTACGGCAAGCAGCGCCGCCTGGAGATCGCCCGCGCGCTGGCCACGGAGCCGAAGCTCCTGTTCCTCGACGAGCCGGCCGCCGGCATGAACCCGCAGGAATCGGTCGACCTGATGGAATTCATCCTGAAAATCCGCGACCAGTTCCGGCTCACCATCGTGCTCATCGAACACCACATGCAGGTCGTCATGGGCGTGTGCAAGCGCATGTACGTGCTCGACTACGGCGTGACCATCGCGCACGGATCGCCCGATGAAATCCGGAACGATCCCAAGGTCATCGAGGCCTATCTGGGAGTGGAATGACATGCTGTCGATCAAGAATCTCTCCGTTCACTACGGCGGCATCCACGCCCTGCGCGGCATCAGTCTCGACGTTCCGGCAGGCGGAATCGTCACCCTGATCGGCGCCAACGGCGCCGGCAAGAGCACGACGCTCAACTCGATCATGGGCCTCGTCAAGGCCGGCGGCTCGGTCAAATGGAACGGAAAGGAAATCCTCGGCGTCCCGACCCGGCGCATCGTCGAATCGGGCCTCGTGCTGGTGCCGGAAGGCCGCCGCGTCTTCCCCAATCTGACCGTCGACGAAAACCTGAGCCTGGGCGCCTACGCGCGCTCGGACAAGGCCGGCGTGGAAGCCGACCGCGAGCGCGTCTTCGCCCTCTTCCCGCGCCTGAAGGAACGCCGCCAGCAGAAGGCCGGCACGTTTTCGGGCGGGGAACAGCAAATGCTGGCCGTCGGCCGCGCGCTGATGTCCCGGCCCTCCGTGCTGATGATGGACGAACCGTCGCTGGGCCTGGCGCCGCTTTTCGTCGGCATGATCTTCGACATCATCCGCCAGATCAACGCCGCCGGCGTCACCGTGCTGCTCGTCGAACAAAACGCCAAGGCCGCCCTGGAAGTCGCCGACACCGGCTACGTCATGGAAACGGGAACCATCGCCTTCTCCGGCGGCGGCAAGGACCTGCTGATCGACGACCGGGTGCGCAAGGCCTACCTCGGCGAAACCTGACGAAGGCGGCGAAAAGCAAAGTCATCAACCACGACGAGCACGACGAAAAACAAGAACGAAAAGCCTTGATTACGGCGAGCATTGCGGATACGGAGAAAAACAAAATCCTTTTAACCACAACGGGCACGACAAAAGGCGAAAGAAAAATCCGTCATTCCCGCGAACGCGGGAATGACGGATTTTTCTTGTTTGTCCGCGGTTGCCGTTTGTCGGCGTTTGGTGATTATTCAACCGCCTGACTCCTTCCGACCCACGCTATCGCGCGAGCCCCCCTCAAGAGAGAGGCTTATTTTTGCGGCGCTCCGCGCCGATAGGTACACGCTGGATTCCCTCTTTCGCGTGAATAACGGCATTCCTGGGAAAAGCAGCTCGCGCGGTAGTCCCAACCCACGCGAAGCGCCACGATCTGGCCTCCCTCTCGATGGAGGCTTATTCAGCGGCGCTCCGCGTATAATCACTCGTTCGAGACATGAAAAGAAGCGAGCGATGAACGGAAAGATTCCCCGGCCGGCGGTCCCTGACGCCCCGAAATTCATGGCCTCGCACGAGGCCTGGCGGGTGCTCGGCATCATGTCGGAGTTCGTCGAGGCCGCGCAGCGGCTCTCGGAAATTTCTCCGGCGGTGTCGATCTTCGGCAGCGCGCGCATCGCGCCCGGCACGCCCTATTACCAGCTCGCCGAAACGATCGCCCGGCAGCTTTCGGACGCGGGTTTCTCGGTCATTTCGGGCGGCGGCCCCGGCATCATGGAGGCGGCCAACAAGGGGGCCTGGCACGGCCGCTCTCCGAGCGTCGGGCTGAACATCCAGCTGCCGCACGAGCAGCGCACCAACGGCTACCAGAACATCTCGCAGACTTTCCGCCATTTTTTCGCGCGCAAATACATGTTCGTGCGTTTCGCCAGCGCCTACGTGGTCATGCCCGGAGGCTTCGGCACGCTCGACGAGTTGCTCGAAGCCTTGACGCTGGTGCAGACCGGCAAGAGCCAGAAAATCCCGATCATCCTGGTTCACGAGCCGTTCTGGCGCGGGCTGGTCGACTGGTTCAGGGCGCGGCTGGTCGAGGAGAAAATGATCAACCCGGAAGACCTCGACCTGATCCAGCTCATCGACGCGCCGGAGAAAGTGGTCGATGCCATTTTCAAACACTATGAGCACAGAGGTTTCGCTCCGCTGCTGGCGGAACGGGAGAAGTGGCTCAATCTGTAATACAATCGGGGCCGATCGTTTGCCCGGATGCCCCGGGATGCCTTTCGGATGTCTTTTGGACGCCCTTTCCATGCGCCGCCTTCATCTTCTTCTTTTCGCCCTGCTCTCCCTTGCCCGCGCCCCGGCCTGGGCGCAACCCGCCGGGGAGCCTCCCGCGCCGCCCGATGAGAGGCCGCCCGCGCTGGCGCCGCTGGACGATTCCGTGGAACCGCAGATCACCATCCGCCAGCGCGACGGCGAGATCGTCGAGGAATATCGCATGAATGGCCGGCTGTACAAGATCCGGGTCATCCCGCAGCGCGGCGAGCCGTACATCCTCGTCGACCATCGCGGCGACGGTTCCTTCGTTCCCCAGGAAGGGCCGGGAACGCCCGGACTGAGCGTTCCGCAGTGGGTCATCGGCACGTTCTGACGCCGACGGATTTCCGCCAGGAAACCAGATAACCATGAATTCCTTCCCGATCCCCGCGCCGGCCTTCGACGGCCGCGGTCGCGCCGTCGCCGCCGGGGCCGTCTTTGCCTGGCTGCGCTTTGGCTGGAACGTGTTCATGGCAAGCCCCGGACTGTGGGCGGCGAGCGCGGCGATCCTGATCGCCGGTTTTCTCGCGCTGATGTTCGTGTGGCTGATCGGGCCGCTGCTGGCGGGGCTGCTGGCCCCCGTCCTGGCGGCCGGGCTGCTCGGCATGTGCCGCAAGGCCGCGGACGAGAAAAGGCTCGCCCTGTCCGACCTGATGGAAGGTTTCACGGGGCGCGCCGCGCCGCTGATGCTCCTGGGCGTGATCTTCATGCTCGCGTCGCTCGCCATCGAGCTGGTCGCCGTCGCCCTGTTCGGCGGTTCCGTGGCCGGCGGATTGATGCTGTCGGGCGCCGCCGGGCTTGGCCTCATGCTGGGCGGATCGATCCTCGCCCTGCTGCTTTCCTCGCTGCTGGCGATCCCGCTCTGGATGGCCATGTGGTTCGCGCCGGCGCTGGTGCTGTTCAGCGGCGTATCCCCGGTCGAAGCGTGCAAGGCCAGTTTCGCGGCCTGCCTGAAAAATGTCCTTCCTTTCGTGATCCTCGGCCTGGTCGTCTTCGTCCTGTGCTTCTTCGCCATGTTGCCGGCCGGCCTGGGTTTCCTCGTTCTCATCCCCGTGCTGGCCGGGACGGCTTACGCCTCCTGGCAGGACGTGTTCGTCGTCCACTGATTTCAAGTCCATGCAAGCATTGATTCTGCCGGCCAGCCGAGGGCCGCGCTGGCTCGTCGAAGGTTTCGCCATCTTCCGGAAAAAACCCGCGCTGCTCAGCTTTCTGGTGCTCGGTTACTGGTTGTCGATGGTTGTCGTCTGGTCCGTCCCGTGGCTCGGCCAATGGATCGGTTTTCTCCTGCTTCCGGCCTTCTCGGTGAGCCTGATGAACGCCTGCCGCCTCATCGACCGGAAAGAAACCTTGCCGCCGCAGGTGCTCTTTTCGGGATTCCATCGCAACTTGCCGTCCTTGCTCGCGCTCGGCGCCATTTATATTCTCGTCATGCTGCTGATTCTTGGCGTGTCCCAATTGTTCGATATTGGAATATCGTTCCCGGTGCAGCCCGTGGGCGAAGTCCAGCCCGGCGAGACGCCGGAACACGTGACCATCTCTCTGCTGGCCGTCGCGCTGCTCTTTCCGGTCAACCTGGTGTTTGGACTCGCTCCGGTGCTGACCGCCTGGCACGACATGCCCGCCGGAAAGTCGCTGTTTTTCAGCGCGGTGGCCTGCCTGCGCAACTGGCGGCCATTCCTGCTGTACCTGCTGGCGTTGCTCTTCGTCATGCTCGCCGGCGGATGCGCCCTGCGCCTGATCGGCGATTTGCTCGGCCAGGGCGCCGGGTTGTTGCCGGTAACGACGGCGCTCGCGGCAGGCATTCTGATCTTCATGCCAATCGTCTGGCACGCCAGCTTTTATATCGGCTACCGCGACATCTTCGCCGGTATGCGAGATGCCTCCTGAGACCGCGCAAAAACCGCTCGGCATTTTCGGCGGCACCTTCGACCCGGTGCATTTCGGTCATTTGCGGCTCGCCGAGGAAGCCATCGACCTCCTCGGCTTGCAAGGCGTGCGCTGGATTCCGGCCGGCCGGCCGGCCCTGCGCGACGCGCCGCGCGCCAGCCCGCGCCAGCGGCTCGACATGGCGCGCCTGGCCATCGCCGGCAATCCGCGCTTCACGATCGACCCGGCGGAAGTCGACGCGCCGGAACCGAGCTATACCGTGCCCACGCTCGAACGGTTGCGCCGGCCCGGCGAATGCGGCGCGGACCGGCCCCTCGTGCTGCTGGTGGGAAACGACGCCTTCGCCGGCATGGCCGGATGGCATCGCTGGGAACGCCTGTTCGGGCTGGCGCACGTTGCCGTCGCGCACCGCCCCGGCTACCCGGTCGATCCGGAAAGCCTGCCCGCGGAACTCGCCGCGGCGCTGCGCGGCCGCTGGCGCCGGGATCCCGCCCTCCTGGCCGCCTCCCCGGCCGGATACGTCGTCCCCTTCGCCATGACGCCGCTGGACATCTCGGCCACCCGCATCCGCGCCCTGCTGTCGAACGGCGCGAGTCCGCGCTACCTGACGCCCGAAAGCGTGATCGCCCACATCCACCAACACCGCCTCTACACGGAGAACTGAATCGCCGATGAAAGCCGCCCGGATCGAAAAAATCGTCGTCGCCGCCCTTGAAGACGTCAAGGGAAAAGACATCGAAGTCATCAACACCCGCAAGCTCACCCCGCTGTTCGAGCGCATCATCGTCGCCAGCGGCGATTCCAACCGCCACGTCCGTTCGCTGGCGCGCAACGTCGGAGACAAGGTACGCGAGGCGGGCCTCGAAATCCTGTCGACGGAAGGCGAGGAAGCCGGCGAATGGATATTGGTCGACCTCGGCGACGTGGTGGTGCACATCATGCAGCCGGCCACCCGCGCCTACTACAACCTGGAAGAACTGTGGGGCGGCAAGGGACCGGAACGCGCGCGCAAGCCCGCCGCCGCGTGACGGATGGAAAAGGCGATCGGACACGGCGAAAGACAAGAGCGAAAAACATTAACCACGGCAAGTACGACGGACACAACGAAAAGCAAAGAAAGACCCCGTCATTCCCGCGAACGCGGGAATCCAGGAAAGTATCTTCCGGCGCGAAGCGCCGCAAGCCAAACCTCTCTCTTGAGGGAGGTGTCGCGCCGAAGGCGTGACGGAAGGAGTTGGGCTGTTCGGGTTTCCGAAAACGGTTGAGAAAAACAATTACCGCTTCCTCCGACCCGCAGCTTTGCCGCGAGCCACCCCCCTCAAGGGGGAGGTTTATCCAGCGCGCGGAGCGGTTGGACAAAGAGACGCACATGCCGGGGCACGGCGAGTGGATGATATTCGCTCTGTAAAATTCACCGCGCCATGATTGAAAAACACGACAGTGCAAATGCTGGGGTTCGCTTCGCTCATCCCAACCTATCGTGCCACGGCGGCAAATGTTGAAAAGTCCCGAAGGAGGCGGAGAAGCGGCTACGCCGCCCCATCGCCCCCAAAAACCAGTTTCTTTTCAAAAAAACGCAAAACCCACTTGACTTGGAGTTCACTCCAGGTTGTAACCTTGTATAAACCACCTTTTTGGAGGCTAAAGAATGACCATTGCGGAAGTTGCCGAAAAATACGGCTTGACAACGGATACGCTCCGTTATTATGAACGAATCGGCTTGCTTGCCCCGGTTCCGCGGACAAAAGGCGGTAACAGGGATTATGGCGAGATGGACTTGAGGGCGGTTGATTTTATCAAATGCATGCGTAGCGCTGGCGTTGCGGTAGAGGCGTTGGTTGAATATGTCGCGCTTTTTCAGGAAGGAGACAGTGCCCGTGAAGCCCGCAAGGAAATTTTGACGGAACAGCGGAAATTGCTTGTTACACGCATAGCGGAACTGCAAAAAGCCCTGGACAAACTCGACTTCAAAATAGCGAACTATGACACGGCTGTTTTTGAGGCGGAAAAGAAACTAAAAGATACGAAGGAAAAATAACAATGAAAAACACTACTCCTATTTTCCCCAAAGGGGAAAAAGCGGCGGCGGCTGTTTTCACCGGAACGGCGTATGTCAATATGCTCATTTCCGACAAAGACAGCGTTTACAACTGTCAGGTTTATGATGTGGTGTTTGAAGCGGAAGCGCGTAACAACTGGCACAAACACCCCGGCGGACAACTTTTACTGGTAACGGATGGCAAAGGCTATTATCAGGAGCGGGGCAAACCCGCGCAATTTTTGCAAAAAGGTGATGTAGTCGCCATTCCACCCGATGTGGAACATTGGCACGGAGCCGCGCCGGATAGTTCTTTTACCCATGTCGGCATTAGTCCCAACACTCAGAAAGGCGGCGCGGAATGGTTAAGTCCGGTAACGGACGCGGAATATACGGAGGCAACAGAATGAAAAAATTATTTTTGCTTTTTATGCTTGCCTTTTCTCTTGCGCTTTCCGTATGCGTTCAAGGTAACAGCGCAAATATTACCTCGCAAGAAGGAGGAGAAACCATGAACATAAAAATATCAGGCGGCAGGGAGTTTACCGCGACACTGGTAAAAAACTCTTCAACAGCGGCGCTGCTGGATATGCTCAAAGCAGGCCCCGTCACTATACCAATGCGCGATTATGGAAACATGGAAAAGGTCGGCGGATTGGGAAAAAGCCTGCCTACAAATGATGAACGGATCACCACCAAAAGCGGCGACTTGATATTGTATCAGGGAAACGCCCTAGTGATTTATTACACGCCGAACACTTGGAATTTTACCCGTCTTGGAACGATAAATGACGTTACCCAGGAAGAATTGAAAGTGGCGCTTGGGTCAGGCGATGTAACGGTTACGCTCTCGCTAAAGGATTGAGGGGGAATAAAAAATGAAAACATTTTTCTATGTTTAATCGTACTATGCACCGCAGTTTCCGCAATGGCGCGGCAAATTCCACAGGGGCGAATGGCTTCCGCCCACCGTGCCCCGACATTCGCGCCGAAGGCGTGACGGAGGGAGTTGGGTGGTTAGATTCTCAAACGCGATAGGGAAAAACCGCCGCCGCGACTTCTTCCGTCTCGCGCTTTTCGCGCCAGCCACCTCTCTCAAAAGGGAGGCTTGGCTTGCGGCGTTTCGCGCCGGAAGGTACGTCCCTGGACTCCCGCATCCGCAGGAATGACGAACTTTCTGACGAGGGTGATGAAAGCGGCGAAGGTGACGGCGGACGGGGTTCCGGTTTATCAAGGCAATGACGGGTTCTTTCCTTGCTTTTCGCCGTGTCCGCCGTGTTCGTCGTGGTTGAACGTTTTTCGCGTTTGATTTTCTCCGTGTTCTCCGTGGTTCATGCTTTTCGTCGTGTTCGTTGTGGTTTATGCTTTTTACTTTCGCTTCTCGCCGCGCCCGCCGTGGCGGAGGCCCCGCCCCATGAAACTGTCCATTCTCGCCGTCGGCCATAAACCGCCCGCCTGGGTCGCCGCCGGCTGCGCGGAATACGCCAAGCGGATGCCGCGTGAATTGCCGCTGGCCGTCGTCGAGATCAAGCCCGAACCGCGCGGCGCGAAGAGCCGTGAACAACTGCTGGCCGCCGAGAAAGTCCGGCTGAAAGCGGCCATGCAAGGCTTCTCCCGCGTCGTCGCGCTCGACGAGCGCGGTCTGGACCTGACGACGCGGCAACTGGCGCAACGGCTTGAATCCTGGATGCGGGAAGGCGGCGACACGGCCTTCGTCATCGGCGGCGCCGACGGTATCGACGACGAAATCAAGGCGCGCGCCGACGCCGTCCTCCGCCTGTCCAGCCTGACCCTGCCGCACGCCTTGGCGCGGCTGCTGTTGTCCGAACAGCTCTACCGCGCCATCAGCACGATCCGCGGCCATCCCTATCACCGCGAGGATTAGCGCCACATGCCGTTCGACATGCGCAACCCGAGGCTCTACCTGGCGTCGCGCAGTCCGCGCCGCCGCGAACTGCTCGCGCAGATGGGCATCCAGTTCGATACCCTGTTCTTCCGCGAACCGCCGCGCCATGACGGCGGCGTGGATGAAACGGCGCGGGCCGACGAGCTTCCGATCCGTTACGTCGAACGGATCGCCCGCGCCAAGGCGGAACACGGCTGGAGCGTCGTCGACATACGCCGGCTGGTGCCGCGGCTGGTGCTGGCCGCCGATACCACGGTCGAACTCAACGGCGAGATCATCGGCAAGCCGGCCGACGCCGACGCCGCGCAGGATATTCTGCGCCGGCTTTCGGGCCGCACGCATCGCGTGCTGACCGCCGTCGCCGTCGCGTTCGAGGGCGCCATCGAATCGACCGTTTCGATCAGCGATGTGACGTTCGGCGCGATCGGCGACGCCGACATCCGGCGCTACGTGGCGAGCGGCGAGCCGATGGACAAGGCGGGCGCCTACGGCATCCAGGGCCGGGCCGGAATGTTCGTCGAGCATCTCTCCGGAAGCTACAGCGGCGTGATGGGACTGCCGCTCTACGAAACGGCCCTGCTGCTCGGACGCTTTGGGTTTCCGCCATAGATCGCCGCCGCTTTCGCGCGCCGCCGATCGCCTCCGGCGTCGGGTTTACGGACAGGCCGCGTCCGCCAAAAATTGTCGTCCGGGCGTCGGCGGCGGATAGGCGCATCGCCCGTTTTCCGGTACAGTACGCGGATCAACGCAGCCCGCTGGAATCTGAATCATGCTGACAAAGCTTTTCGGCAAAAGCTTCGGCGCTCCCAAGGATGCCCCCTATGCCGCCCACGGCGGGGGGAAAATCGACCTCGACCGGATCAGGGCGCTGATCGAGTTCTTCCCGATCGGCAAGAAGCTGCGCTATTACCCGGAATTCAACCAGGACATCGTCCTCGATACGCTCGTCGTCGCTTACTGCGTCAACGGCTATTTCCTCTATTCGATGGAGTCGATCGAAACGGATCGGGACGGCGCGCCGACCGTTTTCCGGGCGAACGAGGACAAGATACGCCTGCCCGCCGCGAAGCTGAACGCCTTCCATTTGCTGGTTCCGGACACTTCGGATCTGGAGATGAAGCTCGATTACACGCGCCGCGCCCAGCTCAGCCGCAACGGGCAATTCAGCGCCGGCAACAACATTTCGCTGATTTCGAACGCCGGCATGAAAGGCGTTTCGACGCTCGATACCGAGGTCGCCAGGCAGGTCATTCTGCGCGACGGCCCCTACGCGCACAGGAACATGGTTCTGCTGACGCCGGAGTTCGATACCCTGTCGGTTTCCGACCAGCGCAAGAAGCCGCGCACCCGGATCAACGTGCCGGTGACGGCGTTCCTTCCGGCGGACGACTACACCGGGCGCTGCACCATCCTCGACATTTCCGACGCCGAAATACGCATCCGCCTGGACGAGCACGGAACCGCCCCGGCCATCCGCGAAGGCGACGCCCTGATTCTCGACATCCTCCTGAACGAAGCCGAGCGGCGTTATTCGGTCAACGGGGTGGCCGTCCGGTGCTCGGCCGGAACCTGCGTCGTCGAAATCAACGGCCAGACCCGCGAAGGACGCTTCGCCCCCTTCACGCCGCTGGACCTGCTGGAACTCAAGGCCGGGCTGCTCAACTACGGCAGATAGCCAGCGATCAGGCGGGCGGCTTCCTCCGCGCCTCCGGCGTCGGGCGTCCGCCGCTTGGCCTGCCGCCACAGGTTTTCGAGATCCTCGGCCAGCTCGCCGCGCATGAGCGCCGCCAGCGATACTTCCCGGCAACGCGCGTTCGCTTTCAGCCATTCGATCAGGCAATCCTGCTCCGGCCAATCGTCGCGGCGGACGTAGAGCACAGGCGCGCCGTTGCAGGCGGCCTCGGTAAACGTGCCGTAGCCCGGCTTGGCGAGCACGGCGTCGACCGTGCGCAACAGATCGGTGAAATTCATGCGCAGCGGTTCCAGCGCGGCCATGTCGCCGCGCGCGACGCCCCAGCTTTCCGGAACCAGCCAGCGCACGCCCGGCGTGACCGGCCAGGCCGCCGCGCGCAAATCCTTGTCGAAGCCGCCGAAGGCGGCCAGCGCGATACGCTCGTCCGCCGCCGCGCCGATCCTTTCGCGCAGCCGCGCGCGGCAATCGCGGCCCAGGGACGCCACCGGCGCCACGGCGCGCGTGTTCGGCAGATCGGGCATCGGCATGGCGGGCGTCGGCCGGATGAAGCATTCGGCGTCGCGGTACGCCTCCAGGATTTGCTCGTGGATCGACCCGGCCCACGCTTCGCCGCCGAAGAAATGGATGAAGAGATCGGCCCAGTTGAGCGAGCACATCGACAGCGCGGGAATCCTCGCCCGCGCCGCGCCGGCCAGCGGCAGATAGGCCACGTCGGTAAACACCAAATCCGGCGCCGCGCCGCGCAGGAAATCCGCCTCGACGGCGACGCGGTTTCCCCAATCGGCATGGCAGGCCCGGTAGGCCTCGGCGGTGGCCGCGCGGTCGACGCGCATGGCGTCGACCATGACAAAACCGAAATCGCTGCGTCCTGGCAAATGCTCGAACGGCGCGCCGATCCGCGAACGCAGCTTTTCAGGCGGCAAGCCGGAGCGGACGGTCAACCGCAGGCCGGGGCGAATCCGCGCCAGCGCATCGAGAACCGGCGCCGCCTGCGCCAGATGGCCGAAACCGTGCGAGGAAATATCGACGAACAAATGTCCGGACATGGATTTTGACGAAAAGACGTATCGAAATGACGACGCGCCCAACGGCGTTCCCAAACAAAGCGCCGTATGCCGCCGCCCGCAAAAACCTCATTCCATTACCTTATCCCATTTTCAAATCATCGTTGACGCGAAAACGCGCCACGGACAGCGCAAGCGGCGCGGCAAGACGGAACCGACAATCAACGACGATCTTGGAACAAAACAGCCCGGCGCGCCTCGCGCCCATCACCACGGCAAGACTGCGGAATATCCGGCGCGAGAGTAGCGTACACCGGCAAATGCAAACCAGAACCCGAAGTGCTCCCCGCGCCAAGGGCGCGGGGAATTGCAAGTTCAAGTTTCCCTATATTTTCTCTTCGATCAAATCCCTGGTTGCCTTGAAGACCCTGAACAGCAATTTGTCGCGCTTCTTGCACACTTCGGCCGCGCTGCGTCCCTGGTAATCGAAGAAGCCCTTGCCGGTCTTGACGCCCAGTTCTCCCTTGTCGACGTGATCGAACAAGGCCCTGGGGCGCGGGCTGGCTTCCGGGGCGACGTAGCTGGCGTTGATCGTAAAACTGGCTCCGGTTTGAAACCCCGCCTTCAGGCCGGAATTTCGACCGTAGTAACCTGAAAGGTAGGCAAACCCCTTCCAGGTCCGTTGACTGCGACAGGCATGAATGCCTGTCGCCAATGAGTTCCTGCCATTCCTGCCATTCCTGCCGTTTTCGTCGCGCACGTGGACGATTGCCGTCCCCGATCTGACGCAGGCCACCGCGTCCACGGCTATCTCGCCCGGAGCGATTGTAAACAATTGTTTTTGGACATGATGAGTACTTGCCTGGAGTTTTCCCCGAAAGGCGGAAAGAAGATGAATCCGATCATCATCGGTTGCGGGATAATAGTCGAACTTGGCCATGACGTATCGGTGAATTGGCCACGGTCGTCAAGGGTGCCGCGGATGTCATTGTTCTCACGGGAGCCACTGTCCACTCTCCGCTTTTTACCGGCTGGCGAAAACGAATTGGAAGCGTTGGCCTTTGGCGCGTTGCGCGTGTTGCGCGGCGAGGAAGACTTCCGCGTGTTCAACGGCTGATTACCTGTTCGGAAAGGAAATTTTCATGCTTCTTACAATGGGTCATTTTGCCGGTATCGTCGCCACGCTCATTGTAATGATCGTCGTCGGCCTGTACGCCGGCAGCAAGGTCAAGTCGGACGCGGATTTTGCCACCGGGGGACGGCAGGCGGGCAGCGCGGTCATTTCAGGGGCGATCATGGGCACGCTGGTCAGCGGCGCTTCCACCATCGGCACCGCCCAGCTCGCTTTCCAGTACGGCTTTTCCGCCTGGTGGTTTACCCTGGGGGCCGGCTTCGCCTGCGCCGCCCTAGCCCTGGTCACCGCCCGCAAGTTCTACCAAAGCTCGACCGAGACCATCGCCCAGTATCTCGTTCAAACCTACGGCGCGGCCATCGGCCCGGTATCCACCGTATTTGGCGCTTTGGGAATGTTCCTCAGCATGATCAGCCAGGTGTTGGCGTTCATCGCCCTGATGACCACCGTGTTTTCCGTCGGCTCCACGGCCGCGGCGGCCATCGGCGTCGCTTTCGTCCTTTGTTACGTTCTATTCGGCGGCGTCTGGGGCGTCGGCCTGGTGGGCGTCGCCAAGCTCATCCTGCTGTACGCCGCCATGATCAGTTGCGGCGCCACCGCCCTGTACCTGTTTGGCGGCGTCGGCGCGCTGCGGGACAATTTCCCGGCCTTTCCCTGGTTCTCCCTTTTCGGCCGGGGCGTCGAAAAGGATCTCGCC
This sequence comes from Accumulibacter sp., assembly GCA_031257115.1. Classification (GTDB taxonomy): domain Bacteria; phylum Pseudomonadota; class Gammaproteobacteria; order Burkholderiales; family Rhodocyclaceae; genus Propionivibrio. Next base: position 35,427 of record JAIRPF010000078.1, on the reverse strand, counting down.
GCCGGTTTCTCCCTGGTCGTCGGGGTGCTCTCCACCCAGACTTACGCCCAGGCGATCGCCGCGGGAAAGAGTTTCGCCGCGGCCCGCAAGGGCGCGCTGTGGTCCGCGCTCCTCATTCCGCCCATCGGCGTCGGCGGCATCCTGGCCGGCCTCTTCATGCGGGCCAACTTCCCCGCCACCCCGTCGAGTGAAGTCCTGCCCACCTTTATTCTCGGTTATCTGCCGCCCGTCCTGGCCGGCGTCGTCCTCGCCACCTTGCTCATCACCGCCGTCGGCGGCTGGGCCGGCCTGCTGTTCGGCATCTCGACGATGTTTACCCGCGACATCTACCAGCGTTTCATCAGACGACAAGCCTCGCAGCGCGAAGCGTTGCTCGTCCAGCGCATTGCGATCATCGTCGTCGTGCTTCTCTCGGCCCTCGTCGCTTCGAGCAACGCCGGATCGCTCATTCTTGGCTGGAGTTTCCTCTCCATGGGTTTGCGCGGCTGCACCATCCTTTGCCCCCTCCTGGGCGCCATGTTCTTCCCGCGCCACCTCACCCCCACGGCCGGCGTGATCGCCGCTTTTCTCGGACCGGCGACCAATCTCGTCTGGTTCCTGGCTTTCCCCAAGGGAATCGATCCGTTGTATCCGGGCCTTCTCGCCAGCCTGGCGGCGCTGCTGATCGCCAGCCGGTTTACCAGAAAAAAGACTCCATCGGCCTGAGCCGGTTTCGTCCCGCGGTTGTTTTCGGGTTCAATCCTCTTTTGCCTTGGCGGCTGTCTCGGCGGGATCGGCGGCCGAAACCGCTTTCGGTTTGCGCGGCTTGCGGCTGCGCGGCGGCTTGGTTGGCGGCGCGGCGTCCGCTTTCACGGCGGGATCGGGATCGGCCGGTTTCCCGCTCTGCCCTTCCCGTGGCGTTTCGGGTTCGACGACGCCACGTGTGAATAAAGACGCCCAGCTTCCCGTTCCAGTCGGTTCCAGCAGTCCCTTGGTATGCGCTTCCTCGAGCGAGTCGCCAAAGCTGCGGAGTCCGATCTTGTCCTCCGCGGAAGTGGAGGATTCCGGCGGAAAATCCCTGTTGGCGATCGGGTCGGTATCCTTTTGCGGCTCGATTTCCGTTTTCCGGCTGTTCTTGCCGCCCCGCTTGCCCCGATTCCTGCCGCGCCCTCCGCCCTGGGGCGCCGCGCTCGCATCCGGCTCCGGCTGCTCGCCCGGTTCTTCCAGCCGCCCCACGGGCGGTTCGATGGCGAGCGTCTGGATCGCGCAACGCGAAACGAAAATGCCCGATTTCTCGTCCCGGCCGATTTCGAGCAAGCCTCTTGCCTGCGCTTCTTCGAGCAGGTTGCCGAAACTGCGGAACCCGAAATAGCTTTCGTTGAAGTCCGGCTTGCGCCGCTTCATCGCCTCCTTGAGCATCGACGACCAGATCTTGCCGTTCTCGCCGCGTTCGACGGCCAGGGCTTCGAAAGTCGCCACCGCCAGATCGATCGCCTCGGTCTTGCGCGCTTCGAGTTCCTCGGATGAAAGGCGGGGCAGGGTCGGCGCGGTCCTCGCGTCGCGCCGCGTCCCGGAACGCGGGTTTTCGCGCACGAGATCGTCGTAGAAAATGAATTCGTCGCAGTTGGCGATCAGGAGGTCCGATGTGGACTGTTTGATGCCGACGCCGATCACGTGCTTGGCGTTTTCGCGCAGTTTGGACACCAGCGGCGAAAAATCCGAATCGCCGCTGACGATGACGAAGGTATCGACGTGCTCCTTGGTGTAACACAGGTCGAGCGCGTCGACGACCATGCGGATGTCGGCGGAATTCTTGCCCGATTGCCGCACGTGCGGGATTTCGATCAGCTCGAAGCTGGCTTCGTGCATCGCCGCCTTGAATCCCTTGTAGCGTTCCCAGTCGCAGTATGCTTTCTTCACCACGATGCTGCCCTTGAGCAGCAGGCGTTCCAGCACCGGCCCGATGTCGAATTTGTCGAACTTGGCGTCGCGCACGCCGAGCGCGACGTTCTCGAAGTCGCAGAACATCGCGATGTTGACCGATTCGTGGGAGGCCGCCATGACATTTTTCTCCGTATGCGAGGAATGGAAAGTATACCGGAGAAGACTCGCCCGGCGCGCGTCCGCCGGGCGCTTCATGCGATTAACTTAAATGGGCGCCGGATTCATGAAATCAAGGTCTTGAAAATACGCCAGACTCCCTTAGATAGAAGACATCCGGGCGGCTTGCGGGAGCGCCCGCCACTCGATGAAAGGAGATTCGCATGTATTACCGTTCCCTGTTTCCCCGCGACCTGTTCGCCGAGTTCGACCGGTTGCACCGCGAACTGCAATCGATCGACCCGAATCCGAGCATCCGGGGCCTGACGCGCGGCTTCCCGGCGCTCAACGTCGGCGGCACGCCGAAAGCCGTGGATATCTATGCGTTCGCGCCCGGCATCGACCCGGCGACGCTCGACGTGCAATTGGTCAAGGGGATGCTCACCATCGCCGGCGAGCGAAAAGCCGAGGCGGTTCCGGAAAAGGCCACGCGGCACATCGACGAACGTTTCGCCGGACGCTTCCAGCGCGTCGTCTCGCTGCCCGACGACGTCGACCCGAACGCCATCGAAGCCAAGTACCGCGACGGCGTATTGCGCGTGCACATCCTGCGCAAACAGGAAGCGCAGCCGCGTCGCATCGCCATTCAGTAAGGAGACGAGACCATGAGCGAAAACACCACGATCGCCAAATCCACGGAAAACGCCCGTCACGAGGCGGCCCTGCTGCCGCCGACCGACGTCATCGAGGACGCCGGCGGCATCACGCTGTACGCCGATTTGCCGGGCGTGCCGAAGGACAAGCTCAACCTGCACGTGGAAGCCGACACGCTGACCATCGAAGGCGAAGTGTCCCTCGACCTGCCGGAAGGCATGGAACCGAGCCACGCGGAAGTCAGCCTGCCGCGCTACCGCCGGGTATTCACCCTGTCCCGCGAACTCGACACGAGCAAGGTCGGCGCCGAATTCAAGGACGGCGTGCTCAAGCTGCGCATTCCCAAGGTCGAACACGCGCAGCCCCGGCGCATCGAAATCCAGGTGGGCTGATCACGTCCGAAACGGGGCAAGGCGAGGCTTTCACCACAACGGCGCGGCGGGCGGCGGAAAACGGGCCGCCACCGCCGCGTCAGCCCGGCAACGGCAGGACGGTCGTGTCGACCACCCTGCGCAGGACGAAGCTCGAATGCACGCCGGTGACGCCCTGAATGCGCGTGATGCGGCTGAGCAGCAATTCCTGGAACGCGGACATGTCCTCGACCACGACCTTGATCTGATAGTCGGCGTCCTGCCCGGTAATCATCAGGCATTCCAGCACTTCGGGAATTTCCTGGATTTCCCGTTCGAAATTGTTGAAACGCTCCGGCGTGTGCATGTCCATCGAAATGTAGATCAACGCCATCAGCGAATAGCCCAGCGCCTTGGCTTCGAGCAGGGCGCGGTACCCTCTCACGATTCCGGCTTCCTCCAGCGCGCGCACGCGGCGCAGGCAAGGCGAAGGCGACAGGCCGATACGGTCGGCCAAATCCTGGTTGCTGATGCGCCCCTCTTCCTGAAGAATCCGAAGAATCTGCCGATCGTAACGGTCTATTTCCATTAAATTGCTCGCATTTCTTTATAGATGACAGTTAATTGCCTTTTTTTACTGAAAATACGATGTTTATTCCAAAATCAATTGGATTTCAACATAAAAACGCAAGCACCTGCCTCGTCTTCTCGTTTATGATGCTCCCACCGTGACATCCGATAGTTGAGACAGAACATGATGCTGAAGAATCCAGCCGCGAAATATACCGCTTTTCCTCCGGTCAGACTCGACGATCGGCAATGGCCGGGGCGCACGATCACCCAAGCGCCGATCTGGATGAGCACTGATTTGCGCGACGGCAACCAGGCGCTTTTCGAACCGATGAACGTCGAGCGCAAGATGCGCATGTTCAAGCGCCTGTGCGCCATCGGAATAAAGGAAATCGAGGTGGCATTCCCGTCGGCGTCACGGACCGACTTCGATTTCGTGAGAAAGCTGATCGAGGAAAACCACATTCCCGGCGACGTCGCCATCGAAGTGCTGGCGCCGGCGCGCGAAGAGCTGATCGACCGTACTTTCGAGGCGCTCGAAGGCGCGCGCCGGGCCATCGTGCACATCTACAACGCCACCTCGCGCCCCTTCCGCGAAATCGTCTTCGGCATGGACAAATCCGAGGTCATCGCCCTGGCCGTCTCGGCCGTCCGGCAGGTGCGCCAGTTGTGCGACGAGCGCCCGGAAACCGAATGGATGCTCGAATACAGCCCCGAAACCTTCACCGCCACCGAACTCGAATTCGCGCTGGAAATATGCAACGCCGTCACCGAGGTCTGGGACGCCGCGCCTGGGCGGAAAATCATCCTCAACCTGCCGACGACCGTGGAAATGGCCACGCCGAACGTCTACGCCGACCAGATCGAATGGATGCACCGGCGCCTCGCGCGGCGCGACAGCGTCGTCCTCAGCCTGCACCCGCACAACGACCGCGGAACCGCGGTGGCCGCCGCCGAACTCGGCCTGATGGCCGGCGCCGATCGCGTCGAAGGCTGCCTGTTCGGCAACGGCGAGCGCACCGGCAACGTCGACCTCGTCACGCTGGCGCTCAATCTCTACACGCAAGGCCTATGGCCGGGCCTCGATTTTTCGGACATCAACGCCGTGGCGCGCGACTGCGAGCACTGCACCCAGCTGCCGATCCACCCGCGCCACCCCTACGTCGGCGATCTGGTATTCACCGCCTTCTCCGGCTCGCACCAGGACGCGATCAAGAAAGGTTTCGCGCAGCAGCATCCCAAGGCGTCGTGGAACCTGCCCTACCTGCCGATCGACCCGGCCGATCTCGGCCGCACCTACGAATCGGTGATCCGCATCAACAGCCAGTCCGGCAAGGGCGGCATCGCCTACCTGCTGGAAACCGAGTACGGCGTGGCCATGCCGCGCCGCCTGCAGGTGGAATTCTCCGGCGAGGTGCAGCGCCATACCGACGCGCACGGCGGCGAAATGGAAGCGGCCGACATCTGGGCGCTGTTCTCCAGCACCTACCTCGAAAAGGAAACCCCGATCCACTACGTCAAGCACCAGTTGTTCGAGGACGGCGCCGCGCAGGGCATCCGCCTGACCGTGCGGAAAGACGGTGAACAGCACGTCCTCGCCGGCAAGGGCAACGGCCCGATCGACGCCGCCGTGCACGCGCTCAATACGATCGGCGTCGCCGTGCAGGTCCGCAGCTACGAGGAAAAAGCGATGGGCAAGGGCGAGGACGCCAAGGCCTGCGCGTTCATGGAAGTCATGCTCGCGGGCGGCGGCCGCGAATGCTACGGCGTCGGAATGGACGCCAACATCGTCACCGCGTCGATCCGCGCGCTGGTGAGCGGCATCGACCGTTTGCTGGGCGACCGCTAAGGCGTTTCAAGCCTCCCTCTTCGAAGGAGGCGCCATTGCCGAAGGCGTGACGCCCGCGCGCCACGTTTCAGCCTGACCTGTCGCGTTCAGGCGCCCGATTCTTTTCTCGATCGCTTCTCGCGCTGCCGCGCGAGTCACTCCCCTAGAGAAAGGCCTTCAATCAACGCGCCGCGCGTGGAAGACGCGGGGGCGGGCGCTTCGGGCGGTGTCGGCGGGAAACGCGGGGCTTTCCGGGTAGAATGCGGCGAACCGGAATTCCAACCGTTTTCGCCCCATCGCCTTCATGCCCGAAACCTTCCCCGAAGACATCCTGATCAACTTCACCCCGCAGGAAACCCGCGTCGCCGTCATGTACCAGGGCGTCGTGCAGGAGCTGCACATCGAACGCACGGCCAGCCACGGTCTCGTCGGCAACATCTACATCGGGCGCGTCGTGCGCATCCTGCCGGGAATGCAGTCGGCTTTCGTCGACGTCGGCCTGCAACGCACCGCCTTCCTGCACGTCGCCGACATCTGGGAGCCGCGCAGCGGCGGCGAGTCCGCGCGGGCGATCGAACATATCCTGCACGAGGGGCAGAGCGTCGTCGTGCAGGTCGTCAAGGATCCCATCGGCACCAAGGGGGCGCGGCTTTCGACGCAGATTTCGGTCGCCGGGCGGCTGCTCGTTCACCTGCCTCAGGAAAAGCACATCGGCATTTCCCAGCGCATCGAGAACGAGGGCGAGCGCGAGACCCTGCGCGAGCGGATCGCGCGGCTGGTTCCCGGCAACGAGCCGTGCGGCTACATCGTGCGCACGATGGCCGAGGGCGCGAGCGACGAGGAGCTGGCCAACGACATTGAGTACCTGAGAAAACTCTGGTACGACATCGAGGCCGAGGCGAAGAAAGCCGCGCCTCCAAGCCTGCTGTACCAGGAACTGTCGCTCGGCCAGCGCGTGCTGCGCGATCTCGTCAACGCCAATACCATGCGCATCGTCATCGACTCGCGCGAGAATTTCCAGAAGCTCTCGTCGTTCGCCAAGGAATACACGCCCGCCGTGCTGCCCCTGCTCAACCATTACATCGGCGAGCGCCCGCTGTTCGACCTCTACGGCATCGAGCAGGAAATCGAAAAGGCGCTGGCGCGGCGCGTCGATCTGAAATCCGGCGGCTACGTGATTTTCGACCAGACCGAGGCCATGACGACCATCGACGTCAATACCGGCGGTTTCGTCGGCGTGCGCAATTTCAACGAGACGGTGTTCAAGACCAACCTCGAAGCGGCGCACACCATCGCCCGCCAGCTGCGCCTGCGCAACCTGGGCGGAATCATCATCATCGACTTCATCGACATGGACGGCGGAGAGCACAAGGCGGCGGTGCTCGCGGAATTCAACAAGGCGCTGGCCAGCGACCGCACGCGCCTGACGGTCAACGGCTTCACGGCGCTCGGACTCGTCGAGATGACGCGCAAGCGCACGCGCGAATCGCTGGCGCACATCCTGTGCGAGGAATGCCCGACGTGCAACGGCCGCGGCGAGGTCAGAACCGCGCGCACGGTGTGCTACGAGATCCTCCGCGAACTGCTGCGCGAAGCCCGCCAGTTCAACGCCCGCGAGTTCCGCATCCTGGCCAGCGTCGCCGTGACGGACATCTTCCTCGACGAAGAGGCGCAGGGCCTGGCGATGCTCTCGGATTTCATCGGAAAACCGATCTCGTTCAAGGCCGAACCCAGCTATACACAGGAGCAATACGACATCGTTCTGTTGTGATTCCGGTTCGCAACCCGATCACCCAGCGATCACGCAGCGCTCCGGCCTCGCCGGTGGGAACGAGCCGTTGCATGTAACGACGAACGGACGTAAAGTGCCGCATGTGACGAAAGGAGCGCACATGCCACATGCCAGCGTCAATCTACGGGTTAAGAAACATCGCGACGCCCTTCGCATGGCCGGACTCCGCCCGGTTCAGATTTGGGTGCCGGACACGCGCCGTTCAGGCTTTGAGGAGGAATGTCGCCGCCAGTGCCGCTTGGCGGCTCGGACGGACATGACCGACGAGGCGACGCAACGGTTCATGGATGAAGCATTGGTGGAAGTGGAGGGCTGGACGGGATGATGCGCGGCGACTTCGTCACCGTCGCCATGCAAGGTGATTTCGGCAAGCCAAGGCCCGCCCTGGTGATTCAGGCCGACTCGTTCCGCGAGCACGCGAGCGTTACGGTGCTGCCCGTCAGCAGTACGCTCGTTGCCGCTCCATTGCTCCGCGTCACCGTCCAGCCGAGCGCCGAGAACGGCTTGCAACAACCTTCTCAAGTGATGGTGGATAAGGCCGTGACCGTGAGGCGCGACAAGGTGGGGCCGGCCTTTGGGCGAATTGACGCGGATGCGCTGGTGGAGATCGAGCGTTGTCTGGTGGTGTTCCTGGGCATCGCCCATTGACATCACATTGACATCAGCGAGAAGGCATCCGGCGCCCGCGTCGGCCGCCCCGAACCGCCGCGCGGGGTGGCCGGCATAGCCGGGCGGCTGATCCTCGATTCGCGTGCCAAGGGCGCGCTTGACCGTACCGGGTGTCGCAAAACCCGTGGCCGGGACAGCCAAGGTCACGGGAACGCGCGCGGCACGGTTTTCGGAGAAGCCAGCGCCCGCGTATACGCGATGGATTCCCGCGTTCGCGGAAATGACGAAGAAAAGAAACGGCCTTCGCTTGAATCGAAAACGCTCAGGAGGCCCAGGGCGTGGCGGGACGGAAAAGGCGCGGCTTACATCGAATCGCTCGATTGTCCGGTGCCGTGGTCGTCCTCCTCGGTATGCGCCGCTTGCCTGTCCCGGTTCGGGCAGTCCGGGCGGGTGCATTCGACGTAGAGATACATCGCGTGCGCTTCGAGCGAGAAACCGCGCTCCCTGGCGATGCGTTTCTGGCGGCGTTCGATTTCTTCGTCGTGGAATTCTTCCACCTGGCCGCACCGGGTGCATACGAGATGGTCGTGGTGCCGTATCGCTTTCTTTTCGAACACGGCCTTGCCCGATTCGAAATGGTGCCGTTCGAGCAGCCCGGCCTGTTCGAACTGCGTCAGCGCGCGGTAGACCGTCGCAAGGCCGATGTCCATGTTGTCGTCGAGCAGCAGCCGGTATACGTCGTCGGCCGTGAGGTGCCTTCCTTCCACCCGGTCGAACAGTTCGAGGATTTTCATGCGCGGAAAGGTGGCTTTGAGGCCGATACTTTTGAGTTCGCTGGATCTGTTCATGGCGGCGGAAGCTCTTTCGGTTATGATATGGCGCTTACTCTGTTTCGAGGCCGTAGTTTAATGCCATTCCATGATTATTTACCGGGGATCGTTTCCGGCATGAAGAACGGACGGATCGCGGCGGGCGTTTTCCTGGCCCTGTCGGTGGGCGCGTGCTCCTGGGTGCCACGCCCTTTCACCGAGTACAGGATCGACATCCAGCAGGGCAACGTCCTGACGCAGGACATGGTGGCGCAGCTCAAGCTTGGCCTGTCCAAGGATCAGGTGCGTTTCATCCTGGGCACGCCGGTGCTGATGGACATGTTCCACGCCAACCGCTGGGACTACATTTACCGCTTGCGGAAAGGCGCCACGGGCGAGGTCGAGGAGCGCAAGTTTTCGACCTTTTTCGACGACGGCGGCCAGTTGATCCGCGTATCGGGCGACGTGGCGGCCATGCAGCCTTCCGACGTGTCCGCCGAGCCGCCGAACAAGGTGCGCGAAATCGATCTGGGATCGGTTCCGGAAGGAACGCAAGCGCCGCCGATCGAGGAAAAGGGCTTTTTTGGAAAAATGATGGAAAGTCTGGGGTTCTGACATGGGTACCTTGAAAATTGCCGTCGCGGGCGCGACGGGGCGGATGGGGAGAATGCTCATCGAGGCGGTCCTCAAGGACGGCGCGATGGATCTGGCGGCGGCCATCGATTTGCCCGGCAATCCGGCGATCGGCCAGGCCGCCGGGGATCTGGTCGGCCTGCCGTGCGCCGTTCCGGTGACTTCCGACGTCGAGGCCGGGATCGCCGGCGTCGACTGCCTGATCGATTTCACGCGGCCGGCGGGAACGCTCGGACATCTGGCGGCCTGCCGGCGACGCAAGGTGGGCATGGTCATCGGCACGACCGGGCTGGATGACGCGGGCAAGCAGGCCGTGGCCGACGCGGCGAAGGAGATTCCCGTGGTTTTCGCGCCGAACATGAGCGTCGGCGTCAACGCCGTCTTCAAGCTGCTGGACATGGCCTCCCGCATCCTGGCGCAAGGCTACGACGTCGAGATCGTCGAGGCGCATCACAGACTCAAGGTCGACGCGCCGTCGGGCACGGCGCTGCGCATGGGCGAGGTGATCGCCGGCGCGCTGGGGCGCGACCTCAAGGAATGCGCCATCCACGGCCGCGAGGGCGTGACCGGCGTGCGCGATGCCGCGACCATCGGTTTCTCCGCGATCCGCGGCGGCGACATCGTGGGCGACCACACCGCGATGTTCTGCGGCATCGGCGAGCGTGTCGAAATCACCCACAAGGCCGGCAGCCGTATGCCCTACGCGCTCGGCGCGCTGCGCGCGGCGCGTTTCCTGGCGGGCCGGGCGAATGGCCTCTTCGACATGCAGGACGTGCTGGGACTGCGCTGAGCGGGGGCGGTCGCGCGAAAGCGGTTTCGTTGCGTACAGGCCGGGCGGGCGGATCGTGGAAACGATCAGGGCTTTTCCGATCCCCGCCGGCTGACGCCGACCGCCACCGGAATCAGTGAAACGAGGATGATGGCGACGATCACCAGGCTCAGGTTTTCCTGAACCCAGGGCAGATTGGCGAAGAAATAACCGGCCAGCGTCAGGGACGCCACCCAGGCGACGGCTCCGAGCAGGTTGAAGGACACGAAGCGCGCGTAGTTCATCGCCCCGACGCCGGCGACGAAAGGCGCGAAAGTGCGCAACAGGGGCAGGAAGCGGGAGATCACCAGCGTCTTGCCGCCGTGCCGTTCGTAGAAAAGTTGCGTCTTCACGAGCGCGTCCTTGTTGAAAAAGCGCGAATTCCGCCACTGGAAGACTTTCGGCCCGATATAGCGCCCGATCTGGTAATTGAGCATGTTGCCCAGCGCCGCCGCCACCACCAGCGATGCCGTGAGAATGAAAATGTCCATGCCTCCCACGGCCGCCAGGCCCCCGGCCACGAACAGCAGCGAGTCTCCCGGCAGGAAAGGCGTGACGACGAATCCCGTCTCGCTGAAAATGATCGCGAACAAAATCGCATAGACCCATCCCCCGTATTGCTGGACGATGACGGCGAGGTATTTGTCGAGATGCAGCGCGACATCCACAAAAGCGGCGAGCATTTCCATGAAGCCTGGTTCCCGGTGAATCGACCCCGCATTGTAACGGACACCGCGCCGGTTTCCCGCGCCGGCGGCCAGCCCCGGCGTGAAGCGGGGAAACGGAATCCTTGTCGCGCCGGGCGCACAGACCGTTACACAATCATTTACAAAACCCACTGGACGGGGCCGCGCCGGGAGCGTAGACTGCGAACATTGCTTCAGCGTCCCCCGCTGGCAATGTTTGACCCTCCCTGACCCATCGCAACGATGGGATTCATCCCGAGCCATCCGGCTCGGGATTTTTTTTACCGCGAATTGTTCTCGGCGCCACCGGGCGATTCAAGGGATGGGTCATCGGACGACGACATCACTACCCGCGCCAGTTCGACGGCCGTTCTGACGCCCATTTTCTGGAACAGGCTGGCCCGGTGCACTTCGACCGTCCTCATGCCGATGTTCAGTTCGTAGGCGATGACCTTGTTCAGTTTTCCGGCGAGAATCCGCTCCATGACGAGTTTTTCCCGCGGCGTGAGCCGCGCCAGCCGCCCCTTGACCAGGCTTGCCTGGGCGGCCGCCTTGCGGCGCTCGTCGTCGAGGTTGAACGCTTCCAGGACGCGGTCGGCCAGCAGGTTGTCGTTGCACGGCTTCTCGACGAAATCGAAAGCGCCGTTTTTCAGGGTCGAGACCGCCAGCGGCACTTCTCCGTGGCCGGTCAGGAAAATCACCGGCAGGCGGCACCCGCGTTCGATGAGGTAGTCGAAGAGTTCGTTGCCGCTCATTTCCCCCATCCGGATGTCCAGCAGGATACATCCGGCGAAGGAAGCGTCCCACGCTTCCAGGAACGCCTCGGCGGACGCGAACGTCTTGCAGGGAATTCCCCGCGACTGCATCAGCCAACCGAGCGAATCGCGGATGGCTTCGTCGTCATCGACGATATATGCGAATTGAGTCATGTCTGCCTCACCGGGAGCGAAATGGTCAGGATGGCGCCGCCTTCGGGATTTTCCTCGATCCACAGGCGGCCGCGATGGAATTCGATGATCGAGCGGCAGATGTTGAGGCCCATGCCCATGCCGTCGGCCTTGGTCGAAAAGAACGGGGTAAACAATTGCTCCCGGAGTTCTTCGGGAATTCCCGGCCCCCGGTCGATGACGCAAATCCGCACCTGATCCGCGGCCGGGTTGACCCGAACCGTCAGGCGACGCCGTTCCGATGGCATCGCGCTCATGGCTTCGATGCCGTTGCGCATGAGGTTGAGCAGCACCTGCTCGATCTGCCCCTGGTCTCCCATCAGTTCCGGGGGATGGGCGAGTATCTCGCGCTCAATGCGAACGTAGGCCAGCTTGGCGGCGGGTTCGATCAGGGCGATGCTGCCGTCGATCGCATCGCCCAGGCTGAACGGCACGAGCTTCGGCTCACGCTTGCGCACGAAATCGTGAACGTGCCGGACGATGCGTCCGGCGCGCTGCGTCTGCGCGCCCAGCTTGGCGAGCGCCGCCTTGATTTCGTCCAGGGAAAAATCCCCGGATTCGAGCTTGTTCAGGCATCCCGCCGTATAACTGGCGATGGCCGCCAGCGGCTGGTTGAGTTCGTGCGCCAGCGTCGAGGCCAGTTCGCCCATTGTCACCAGGCGCGAGGTCGCCTCCAGTTTTTCCTGTTGCCGCTGGGCCAGTTCTTCCGCCTGTTTGCGCGCGGTGATGTCGACGAACGAAGACATCCAGCCGGCCTGCCGGCCATCGGCGCCGATCAGCGGCGCTTCGTAGATCAGCGTATCGAGCCGGCTTCCGTCCTTGCGCATCAGCCGGACTTCCCAGCCCTCCTTCAGCGCCTTGCCGTCGATCACCGCGTCGTGGATCTCCTGCGAACGCTCCAGTTCCTCGGGCGCCCAGTAGGGCATCGGCGGCGAGGCATTGAGCAGCTCGCTCTCGCTGAAGCCCATCATGTGGCAGAACGAGGAATTGACGTAGATCACCTTGCCCCGCAGGTCGCGCGCGCGCATCCCGACGGTCAGGGAATCTTCCATGGCCTTGCGGAAAACGTATTCTTCCCGCTGCGCCTGTTCCGCGGCGATGCGGCGCCGGATGTGGGCGCGCGTCACCCGCAGGCTGAACAGCGTGGCCGTGGCCAGCACGAGGACCGAGGCCGTCAGCAGGTTCTGCACGAAGTTGCCGCTGTCGCGGTACACGTCGACCTTGAGCACCATGCCGAATCCGGGCGGATCAAGGGGAATGGCGTAATTGACCGACATGTCGATGACGTTGCCTTCCCGCGATTTGGTGGCCAGCACGCCGCCTCCGCCGTCGAGGATGCGTACTTGGTATTTTTCGGCGAACCACCAGGGGACGATATCCTTGAGCAGGTTGCCGAAGGAATACACGCTAACCAGCACCCCCTGGTAGCGCCCGCCGTTGAAAACCGGCGAGTACATCTCGAAGCGCGGCCCCTCCGGCGTGGAATAGGCGTCCGTATAGACGGATTTTCCCAATTTGCGCGCCATGTCCACGTTGTGCCGGAACATCGCGCCATCCTCTTCCGCCAGGGCGGAAAGGCGTTCGCGCGGTTCGGCTCCGCGCACCGCGCCCGCCTCGTCGAACCATACGATTTGCAGGATGTCGGGATTGGTTTTCAGCAGATGCTCGGCGCGCAGGCGAAACAGCGTGTTTTTGTCCCTTTCCCTGGACAGGTCGTGCGCCAGTTGCTGGAAATTCCCGGCGTTCCCCTCCAGGTGGAAATTGATGTTTTGCCCCAGCCACAGCACATCGGCGATGAGCGTCGAACGTTCCTCTTCCGCCTCTTTCTGGTGCAATACCCAGAACAGGACGATCAGCAGGACGAGCAACAGCCCGACCGCCAGCTTGAGGACGATCAAATACCAGTTGGACTGTTTGAGCGTGGCCAGCGGCTGGGGTGCCGCCAAGGGGGGCTTGCCGAATGGCATGTCAGGCGTTTCCGTCATTGCAAAGCCGGCAAAGTTTATTCTCTCCGCTGGATTCCCGCCACCGCCCATGCCGTATGCCCCTGTCTGTCCCTGACGATCGGCGCGGAGGCCATCGAGGTTTTTTGATATTAGACCATTTGTTTCAACGTTTCACTGAAGCTCTCACCATCATCCCCTCGAAAGCGGAAATCCAGCGCGTGCCTTCGGCGCGTAGCCACCGCATTCTTCAAATTCATATACCACCTCGGAAGCCCCCCAACGTCTCTTTTGTTTTTCCCGCCAAGCGGCCCTGGCGGACAGCCGCCAGCGGATCGATGATCGACACGCTGGCGGCCGCTGTCTGCTACTGGTCTGTTACTTGAAGAACGGCCAGATCATGGGAATCAGCACGACACAGACGATCATCTCCAGGATGACCAGCGGTGCGCCGCACTTGACGTAGTCCATGAATTTGTAACCGCCCGCGCCAAGCACAAGCGTATTCGGCGGTGTGCCGACCGGCGTGGCGAAAGCGCAGGATGCGGCGATGGCAATGGCCATGACGACCGCTTGGGGCTGAGCGCCAAGCCCGTTGGCGATGGATATTCCCAAGGGGCAGAGCAACGCGGCCGAGGCCGTGTTGGACATGAACTGCGTCAGGAAGGCGGAAATCGCGAACAGCACGGCGGTCAGCACGTAGGGGGAAGGATCCTGCCCCATCATGCCGACGACGAAGTTCGCGATGAGCTTGCCGGCGCCGCTCTTGTCCATGGCCGTGGCCACGGGCATCATCCCGGCGAAAAGGAAGATGGTCACCCAGTCGATGCCGCTGTAAGCCTCTTTTTCGGTCAGGCAGCGGGTCAGCACCAGAATGATCGCGCCAATCGTCGCCGCCATTTCCAGGCTGATTCCTATGCCGGCCTTCTTGATGTTGTCTTCGAACGCCATGACAATAACCACGCCCAGGAGCGTGAGACCGGTGATCCACATCTTGCGCGGATCGTTGGTTTTCGCCTCGCCCTCTCCCTTGTGCTTGGAAGCCGCCTTCAGCGCCTCCGCTTCGTTCAGACCCGCCTTGGGCAGGAGGAACCTGCCGAGGAAAACCATGTAGACCAAGGCCACGATAGTGACCGGGATACCGATCTTGGCGAATTCAAAGAAACCGAAACCCTCGAATTTTGCGGCGGTGAGCGCGGCATTGCCGATGATGTTGGGCGGCGTGCCGACCAGCGTGATGGTGCCGCCCGCGCTTGCCGCGAAGGCCAGCGGCATGAGCTGACGCGCGGAAGAAATGCCCGCCGACGCGCAGATGGCGATGACCACGGGCATCAGCGCGGCGCACGTGCCGGTGTTGGAGGAAACGGAGGAAAGGAACGCCGTGACGAGTCCGACGCCGAGCATCAGGGGCACTTCCTTCGTGCCGCAAGCCTTGACGACCTTGATACCGATGAATTGCGCCAGACCCGTGTGGAACATGGCCGAGCCGATGACGAACATGGCCGCGAACAGCACCACGGTGGAATTGGACAAGCCGGTGAAAACCTGGTTGGGTTTGATGACCCCAAGCAGTCCGAGCACCACGGCTCCGGCCATGGCCGTCACCGCCAGGGGAATCATCTCCGTGACGAAAAACACGGCCATGACCGCGAGGACGAGAAGCGTGATTGTTGCGGGAGAAAGATCCATGGGGACCTCCATTTTGAAAGTGGTTTTTGACGATGAACCCGTGCCGGAGCATGGCTCTCCGACCACGGCTCCGCATGGCGGACACTATCGCCATCCGGGAAAAGGCCGGCAATTGTGGAAACCCGCAATCGGCGCCACGAAATCCGGTGACATTTGCCGGTATCCGGCAGGTTCGCGTGATCGATGGAAAACGGAAATCCATCCGTCGTCATCCAGCGTCCCCGTTTGGAGGCCGGCAAGGCGGTAAAGTTCTTCGCGAGCGGTTCGGGGTTCCGGCGCGGCGTGGGAAACCTTGGCAAGCGGAATTCAGTTCGCCACGGCCTTCGCCGGTTCCATCACCCTCGTCATTCCCGCGAAAGTGGAAATGACGAGGATGTGTGATCGCTGGATTCCCGCTTGCGCGGGAACGACGGAAATTTGTAGGCGGTCAAGGGAATTTGTAGGCGGTCAAGGGAATTTGTAGGCGGTCAAGGGAATTTTGTAGATGGTCAAGGGAATTTTGTAGACGCCTGATTCAGAAATACCCTGAAAACGGAACAAGTCCGACGGGCGCGCCGCCGTGCCCGATGCCGCCCAGATATGTCGTCATTCCCGCGAACGCGGGAATCCAGGAACGTACTTTCCGGCGCGAAGCGCCGCATCCTTTGGATTGGCGGCCCTTCGGGCCGGAGGTCACGAACTGGATTCCCGCTTGCGCGGGAATGACGAGGGGGAGGCGCGCATGGGTTGGGGCGAGCCAGGCGAACTCCAGCCTATTGTCCTGGACAAGCCCCTCCTGAGAGAGGCGGCCCGCGCAACGGCGCGTTTTCAAATCAACCGCCCGCAAACCCCCGTCATTCCCGCGAACGCGGGAATCCAGAAACGTACCCTCCGGCGCGCAGCGCCGCATCCTTTGATTGGCGGCCCTTCGGGCCGGGGGTCACGAACTGGATTCCCGCTTGCGCGGGAATGACGGGGATGCACAGGCACCGGAAAGGGGAGCTTGATTTGCGGCGCTTTGCCCGGTGACGCGAGCACGCCGGGAAGCAAGGGCAAGGAATCCTTGGCTCTTCGCCGCGCTCGCCGCGCTCGCCGCGTCCGTTGTGGCCATGATGAACGACGCGACCGCCGGGTTGGCGAAAAAGCGGCGAGGGCCATGCCGACGCCCCCGCCGGTTGGGCCGCCCTCTTTCCGGACGGCCCGGCCGGCGCATCATCCGTTCGGGCGGCGGGCGCGCTTCTTCGCCGGCGACGGTTCTACAGGAAGAAGACGAGCGTGAGCAGCGCGAACATCGGCACCAAGATCAGGCCCGACCACAGCATGTAGCCGAAGAACCCCGGCATCTTGACGCCGCCCGAACGGGCGATGGCATAGACCATGAAGTTCGGGGCATTGCCGATGTAAGTGTTGGCGCCCATGTAGACCGCGCCGGCGGAAATGGCGGCCAGGGTGGAGGCGCCCGCCGTCATCAGATGCTGCGGATCGCCGCCCGCCATTTCGAAGAACACCAGATAGGTCGGGGCGTTGTCCAGGAACGAGGACAGGAGGCCGGTCATCCAGAAATAGGCCGGGTTGATGGGCGCGCCGTCGCTGGAAGTCACCAGACCCACCACGGACGCCAGCGCGCCGTGGGTGCCGGCTTTCAGGATCGCCAATACCGGAATGATGGTAACGAAAATGCCGGCGAAGAGCTTTCCGACCTCGACGATCGGCCCCCAGCTGAAGGTGTTTTCGGCGCGGGATTCCTTGGGCGTCAGCATGAGGGAGACCAGCACCACCGCCAGCAGGCCGAAATCGCGCGCGACGTTGATCAGGGCGATATGGACGCCCAGCACCTCGAAGGAGCCGATGTCGAAGGAGGCGCTCATCAGGATAAGCCCGATGATGACGGCGACCAGGACGAAATTCACGCCGCCGACGATCTGGATGCGCTTGTCCGGCGTCGGATCGACCGGGCGCACCCCTTCCTTGCGGTACATGTAGACATCCACCGCGTAGAAGACATTGAGAAGGACGGCGGCGGTAAAGAAGGTTTCCCAGATCAGATGGGTCGTCGTCCAGAAAAAGTTGATGCCGTGCAGGAAGCCGAGGAACAGCGGTGGATCGCCCAGGGGCGTGAGGGAACCGCCGATGTTGGCTACCAGGAATATGAAGAAGATGATGACGTGCGCGCAGTGCTTGCGGTTATCGTTGGCGCGCATCACCGGACGGATCATCACCATGGCGGCGCCGGTCGTGCCGATGCAGCTCGCCAGGAGCGTGCCGACGGTCAGGATCGCGGCGTTGATTCTCGGCGTGCCGTGCAGGTTGCCCCGGATCACGATTCCGCCGGCCACGGTGAACAGGGCCAGCAGCAGCACGATGAACGGGACGTAGTCCACGAGCATGATGTGGGCGATCTCGTAGACGGCGGTGCCGATGCCTTTCAAGATGAACAGCGGCACGGCGATGAGCAGCGCCCAGAGAAAGGCGATTTTTCCCTGGTGGTGCTCCCAGAAATGCCCCGCGACCAGCGGCATCACGGCGATGGACAGCAACATGCCGGCAAAGGGCAGCGCCCACCATCCGCCCAGCGTCGCGCCGTCGAGATGCTCGGCGGCAAAGGCCGGGGCTGAAAGAAACGCCAAAAGGATAGCCCACGAAGTCCGAAAAAAATTATTAGTTTTCATCGTATTGCCCTGTCGACCGTTTTTGGAATCGCGGAACCCCCGTGTCACGGGGGTTCCGTATCGATCATATCTCTCCGCCACGCGGGGTGGCACGAAAATAATACACTGATT
Source organism: Accumulibacter sp. (assembly GCA_031257115.1). Taxonomy (GTDB): domain Bacteria; phylum Pseudomonadota; class Gammaproteobacteria; order Burkholderiales; family Rhodocyclaceae; genus Propionivibrio. The sequence goes on along the minus strand of JAIRPF010000078.1, from coordinate 17,331 downwards.
CCATCCTTGGTGGTTTTGCGCGGTTACAAAAACGTCGACGGATACGAAGGAGCCGCCGGAAAAGCGATTGCTATAATTCCGTCTCCGCGACTTCATTTGGACTCCCGTTTCCCATGCTCAAGTTCCGCTCGCTGCTCCCGATCCTGGCGTTTTTTCCGTTGCTGGCGTGCGCCCAGCAGATGCCCGTTCCGCCGGCGCTGGCCGCCAAATCCTGGCTGCTCGTGGAATTACCCTCCGGGCAACAGCTCGCCGCCCAGGGCGCCGACGAGCGCATCGAACCGGCCTCGCTGACCAAGCTGATGACGGCGTACCTGACTTTCGCCGCGCTCAAGCAGGGCGCGATCAAGCTGGAACAAACCGTGCAGGTGTCGGAAAAAGCCTGGCGGATACAAGGATCGCGGATGTTCATCAAGGTCAACGCCCAGGTGCCGGTGGAAGACCTCATCAAGGGCGTGATCGTCCAGTCCGGCAACGACGCCTGCGTGGCGCTCGCCGAGGCGATCGCCGGCAGCGAGGACAATTTCGTGCAGATGATGAACCGCGAGGCGCAGCGCCTAGGCATGAAGGACACCAGCTTCGGCAACGCCTCGGGGCTGCCCGATCCGCGGCTCTATACGACGGCGCGCGATCTGGCCGTCCTGGCCGACGCGCTGATCCGCGACTTCCCGAACGAGTACGCCAGGTATTATTCGCTGAAGGAATTCCGCTACAACAACATCAGCCAGCCCAACCGCAACCGCCTGCTCTGGCTCGATCCGACCGTGGACGGCATCAAGACCGGCCACACCGACGCCGCCGGGTACTGCCTGATCGCCTCGTCCAAACGCGGCGACCGCCGCCTGCTGTCGATCGTCCTCGGCGCCGCCTCGGACGCCGTGCGCACACGCGAATCGCTCAAGCTGCTCAACTGGGGTTTCCAGTCCTACGACGCCGTCCGGCTCTACGCCAAGAATCAGCCGGTATCGGACCTGCGAGTGTGGAAAGGCGCCGCGCCGACGGTCAAGGCCGGTTTCCAGAGCGATTTCGTGGTTGCCGTGCCCAAGGGCTTCTCGTCGCGCCTCAAGACCGAACTGTCGTCGCAACAGCCGCTGATGGCCCCGGTGAGCGCCGGACAGGTCATCGGTACGCTGAAGCTCTCGCTCGACGGCAAGCCCTACGGCGACTATCCGGTGGTCGCCGTCGAAACCGTGCCGGTCGCCGGGATTTTCGGGCGCATGATCGACACCGTCCGGCTGTGGTTCAACTGAGGCGATCCCCATGACGGCCTATCTGAACGGACGCTTCCTGCCGCTTTCCGAGGCGCGCGTCTCGCCGCTCGACCGGGGTTTTCTCTACGCCGACGGCGCGTATGAAGTGATCCCGGTCTATTCCCGCCACCCGTTCCGCGTCGACGAGCACCTGCGCCGCCTGCAATGCTCGCTCGACGGCATCCGGCTGGCCAACCCGCACGACGGCGCGCGATGGAAGGCGATCGTCCAGCGCCTGATCGCGGAAAGCGCCCACGAGGACCAGGCCGTCTACATCCAGATCACGCGGGGCGCCGACGACAAGCGCGATCCGTGCTTTCCCCCCGGCGTCGCGCCGACGGTGTTCTCGTTTACCGCGCCGCTCGTCGCGCCAACCGCCGGGCAGCGCGAAACGGGCGTCGCCGCCATCACCGTCGAGGACATCCGCTGGGGGCGCTGCGACCTCAAGACGGTCAGCCTGCTGCCCAACGTCCTGGCCCGCCAGCTCGCCGCCGACGCGGGCTGCGCCGAGGCGATCATGTTCCGTGGCGGCCTGCTCACCGAAGGCTCGTCGTCCAACGTTTTCGCCGTGCGCGACGGCGTGATCCTGACGCCGCCGCAGGATCGCCTGATCCTGCCCGGCGTCACCAGCACGCTCGTGCTGGAACTCGCCGCCGCGCGCCGCGCGCCGTTCGAAGTCCGGCCGGTCGGCGAGGAGGAAGTGCGCGAGGCCGACGAACTCTGGCTCACTTCGTCGGCGAAGGAAGTCCTCGCCGTGACGACGCTCGACGGCCGCCCGGTCGGCAAGGGCGAGCGCGCCGGCAAGCCGGGGCCGGTGACCCGCCGGATGCACGAATGGTTCCGCGCGTACCGCGACGAGGTCATGAGGCGCGGCCGTGGCTGAGCGGGAAGATACGCCGTTCGATTTTCCCTGCGCCTTCCCGCTGAAGATCATGGGCCAGGCCGGCGACGCGCTGACGCGGGCCGCGACCGGAATCGTGCGGCGGCACGCGCCGGATTTCGACGCCGCCACCGTGGAAACGCGCGTCTCGTCCGGCGGCAAATACATGAGCCTCACCTGCACCATCACCGCCACCTCCAAGGCGCAACTCGACGCCCTCTACCGCGAACTGAGCGCCCATCCGGCGGTGAAGATCGTGCTCTGAGGCCACGCAAAGCACCGGAGCGTTTCCGGTTCAAACAGGGCACCCCGGCGTTTTGCGAAAAAGCCGGCTCGAAGCGCCGCGCGAGAAGCCTCACTCTCGAGGGAGGTGTCGCGCCGAAGGACTGGATTCCCGCCTATCAGGGGAATGACGGGAATGCGTGGGCGCCGGATCTCCGCTTCTCAAGGAAATGACGAAAGTTCGCGGGCGTTTGATTCAAAACCGCTCCATGAACGGAATCAGGGCTTGGGCTTGCGGATGGCGGCGCGGCGGGCGCGGGCGATTTCCCAATGGTATTTGTCCTCGGCGGTTTCGGGCGCGTAGGGGGGTACCGGCGTCGGGTGGTCGTTCTCGTCCAGGGCGACGAGCGTGAAATACGATTCGAGCGCGCGGCGCTTGCCGGTTCCGCTGCGGAGATTTTCGACGTCCACGGTCACGTAGATGTCCATCGACGTGGTGCCCACGTGGACGACCCTCGCGGTGCAGGTCACGAAGTCGCTGATGCGCACCGGTTCGAGAAACTGCATTCCGTCCACCCGCGCGGTGACGACGTTGGTTCTGGCGTACTTTGCCGCGGCGCAGCCGGCCGCGTTGTCCATCATCTTCATGATCTCGCCACCGTGCACGTTGCCGCGCGGGTTGGCCTGGGCGGGCAACATCAGCGCCGCCACCGTGAGCGATCTGTCATCGAGACTCATCGTTCCGCGTTCCTTTTTGCGTCGCGAGCGCCCGGATCGGCGTCCGCGCGCCCTGAAAAATCGGGAAGATTACCGCAAAACCCGCTCTGGTTCGAAGTTCCGTCCGCGAAAAAAGTTCGGGGCGCGGATTTCCGGCCTGATTCCATTTTCGTATCGAGCAACCCATTGGCGACAGGCGTTCATGCCTGTCGCGGTCAACGAACCTGGAGGGGGTTGCGCCCCTTTACCACGGTTGAGCCCCTGCTTTCCAGGCCAGGGATTTCAACCTTCGCGCCGCCCTGAAAGGCGGGGTTTCAAACCGGAGTCGGTTTCCACGATGAAAGGCATCCCCGCGTTTTCTTTGTCATGGCCTTTGATTCGCGAAAACGGCGCGCTTTTGAAGTCGCCATCGAATGGCTCGTTCATGCCGCGCGGTCGACAAAGGCGCGGGCAATCCGGAATGGAATGCTCCGGAAAAGATTTGCCGGGCGTGGGCCAAAAAACGGCCGGGGCGTCGCCATCGTCGGCGGATACTCCGGCCATGAGGGTCATCGCGGAAGCGATCGGGGCGCGCGTTCCCAGGGGAAAGCCGCCCGATCGCGCTCCCGAAGCGCGCGATTACATCGCGCCGTCGCCGAGGGCGATGCCTTCGCGGCGCGGATCCGCGCCGCCCTGGAGCACCTTCTTGCCGTCCTTCTCGACGCGCATGATCGTCGCGATGCCGCTGGATTGGGCTGTGCTGCTGGTACCATGTCCCATCGCTTGCAGGGCGGTTCTCAACTGCGCGAGTTCCGTGGCGATCGTGATGTTGGAGCCGTCTATGTTGGTCGTCGCGCTGTTGGTGTTGCCGAAATCGACCAGCGAGGTCGCCTGCTGGGCGTCAAGCCCCCAGTCCAGCGCGCCGATCAGCGTCTTGATGGTATACCAGGGGATGTTACTGCCGCCCGGCGAGCCGGTGGCCAGGATGAAATCGCCCGGCTCGGTGCCGCGGAAGACGATGGTCGGCGACATCGAACTGCGCGGCCGCTTGCCGCCGGATACCCGGTTGGCCACCTTGGCGCCGGTGGCGTCTGTCGGGTTCGCCGAAAAGTCGGTCAACTGGTTGTTCAGGATGTAGCCGTCGACCATGTGGAATGAACCCATGCCCGATTCGACCGTGGTGGTCATCGACACGACGTTGCCGTAGGCGTCGACGATCGAGAAGTGCGTCGTGCCGTGCTCCTCGGTGGTGTCGATGCCCAGCGGCAGCTCGTCGAGATCGCCCGCCTTCGCCGTGCCCATGCTCGTGGTCGGCGAAATGAGCAGGGCGCGCGCCTTCAGGTACTCCGGATCGAGCATCGAGGCCATGCCCTTGCCGGGCAGCGCGACGTAGTCGGTGTCGGCGACGTACTTGTCGCGGTCGGCATAGGCCAGGCGCTCGGCCTCGGAAATCAGGTGCACCCCCATCACATGCGGAATGCCGCCTTCGTTTTCCGGGTTGCTCGGCGGATAAAGGCTCAGATCGAAGTTGTTCAGGATGCCGAAGGTCTGCGCGATGGCGATGCCGCCCGACGACGGCGGCGACATCGAGCACACGTAATACTTGTCGCGGTAGACCGAGCAGGCCGGCGTGCGCTTCTTGGCCTGATAGTTGGCCACGTCTTCGAGCGTCATCAGACTGGGCGTGATCTCCGTCTGCACGGTGCCGTCGCCCATCGCCTGCTGGGCCTTGGCCACCAGTCTTTCCGCCAGCGGCCCCGTATACAGCGCGTCGGCGCCTTCCTCCGCCAGGGTTCTGAGGGTATTCGCGTAGGCCACGTTGGTCATGACCTCGCCCATGAGGTACGGCCTGTCTATATCACCGTCATGAAAATAGGTGGACACGGCGTTGGCGTCGCGCGCGAGGTTGTTGCGCGCGCTGGCGATGGCATTGGCCATGCGCGCCGGCACCTTGAAGCCGTTGGCGGCCAGCTCGATGCCGGAGTCGAACAGCTTGTTCCAGGGCAGCTTGCCGTATTCCTTGTGCGCCATGTCGAGCATCCGCATCACGCCCGGCACGCCGATGGAGCGACCGCTGCCTTGCACAAAAGCCGTACTGCCATAACTTACATTCGGCACCGGCCAGTCACAATTGACGGGATTGCCCGGATTGTTCTGATCCTTGCACCGCAGGTAATAATTGTTGGCCGCGGCGGGCGCGGTTTCGCGTCCGTCGAAGGAATACACCTTCTTGGTCTTGGCGTCGTAATACATCATGAACGCGCCGCCGCCGATACCGGAGGATTGCGGCTCGGACAGGCCCAGCACGGCCTGCACCGCCACCGCCGCGTCGACGGCGCTGCCGCCGGCCTTGAGGACCTTGCAGCCGGCCATCGAGGCCAGCGGCGTGTTGGCGACGATCATGTACTTGCTCGAATGCTTGGCCTTGTAGCCCAGGCGATAACCCGAATTCAGCTCGGGCAGCGTGGGATCGCCCGGAACGCCCGAACCGACGATGACCGGCGAGCCGCTATCGGCGATGACCGAGCAGCTATCGGGATCGTCGTCGACGATAAGCTCACTGACGGTGGAGGGGGTATGAGAACTACCGCCGCCGCAGCTGGCCAGAAAAATGGCCAGAAGAAGCGGGGAAAGCTGGAAAATGTACCGTGTTTTCATGGGGTTGTGTTTCCTCTCCAGGTGGAATGAAAAAAGAAGCGTCACGAACAGGCCCCGGCCGTCATGCCCCGCCGGCGTCCCGCAAGGATTTTCCACAGCAAAACGCATACCATGCCGCGCGTTTCTACCGAATGGAAAGTCTCGCGGGAATCCCGCACCTCTCGCCTCTTCTGGCGGCCTCATCCGAAAATCATGCAATGAAGCGGCGCCGGACATCGTTCGGCGGCTTTTCCTGATAATTCTCTTCTGGCGCGGCGGAGAAACTAATACCATTCGAGCCGCCGGTCAATAGCGGGCGAGTATCGGGGCGAAAAAAGCGAACGGTATGCAGGGCGGACGATATTCGTTTCCGTCAAAGCCACCAACACACAGCGCCGCGCGAAAAGCCTCCTCAAGAGGGAGGCTTGCCTTGCGACGCCGGGCCGCGTCTGGATCGTTCCGCGCGGGCGCGGCCCGCCGGTCCGGCAAAATGATGGTAGACTCGTCCCCCGTTTTCATCTTCCATGAACCCGTTTGCGGATTTGCCCGGTTCCCGCGCGCCGCGCGATGGGCCGAAAGTTTTTTCAACTGTCCTATCAAGGTGAGTAAAGCCATGACTCAAACCGTATCAATCAATGCCCCCGATTACGTCAAGCACGAAGGCGTCAAGAAATGGGTTGCCGAAATCGCCGCCCTGACGACGCCGGAGCGCGTCGTCTGGTGCGACGGCTCGCAGGAAGAGTACGACCGCCTGTGTCAGGAACTGGTCGACGCCGGCACGTTCATCAAGCTCAGGAAGCGCGAGAATTCCTTCCTGGCGTTCTCCGATCCGTCGGACGTCGCGCGCGTCGAGGATCGCACCTTCATCTGCTCGAAAAAGAAGGAGGACGCCGGCCCGACGAACAACTGGGAAGACCCCGACAAAATGCGCGAGATCCTGGGCGGGCTGTTCAAGGGTTCCATGAAGGGCCGCACGATGTACGTCATCCCGTTCTCGATGGGGCCGATCGGCTCCCCGATCGCCCAGATCGGTTTCGAGATCACCGATTCGGCCTACGTCGTGGTCAACATGCGCATCATGACGCGCATGGGCAAGGCCGTTTTCCCGGTGCTCGGCGCGGACGGCGTCTTCGTTCCGTGCATCCATTCGATCGGCGCGCCGAAGGAGCCGGGCCAGAAAGACCCGCGCTGGCCGTGCAATCCGACGACGAAATACATCGTGCATTACCCCGAAACGCGCGAAATCTGGTCCTACGGTTCCGGCTACGGCGGCAACGCGCTGCTCGGCAAGAAGTGCCTCGCCCTGCGCATCGCCTCGAACATGGCGCGCGATGACGGCTGGATGGCCGAGCACATGCTGATCCTCGGCGTCGAATCGCCGAACGGCGAGAAGCATTACGTCTCCGCCGCCTTCCCGTCGGCCTGCGGCAAAACCAATTTCGCCATGCTGATTCCGCCCGGCGAACTCAAGGGCTGGAAAATCACCACCATCGGCGACGACATCGCCTGGATCAAGCCGCGCAAGGGCAAGGATGGCGTCACCCGCCTGTACGCCATCAATCCGGAAGCCGGCTTCTTCGGCGTCGCGCCGGGCACCAACGACAAGACCAATCCCAACGCCATGGCCTCGCTGGCCAAAAACACCATTTTCACCAACGTCGCGCTGACCGACGACGGCGACGTATGGTGGGAAGGCATGGGGCCGGCGCCCGCCCACGCCATCGACTGGCAGGGCAAGGACTGGACGCCCGATACGGTGGACAAGGACGGCAAGAAGGTCAAGGCCGCGCACCCGAATTCGCGCTTCACGGCTCCCGCGTCGCAGTGCCCCTGCATCGACGGAGATTGGGAAAACGCTGACGGCGTGCCCATTTCGGCCTTCCTCTTCGGCGGCCGCCGCGCTTCCACCGTGCCGCTGGTCTGCCAGGCCGCCGATTGGGAACACGGCGTCTATACCGCCGCCACCCTCGGTTCGGAGACCACGGCCGCCGCCTTCGGTGCCCAGGGCGTCGTCCGCCGCGACCCGTTCGCCATGCTGCCGTTCTGCGGCTACCACATGGCCGATTACTACAACCACTGGCTGAAGATGGGTTCCGTGCCGGGCAAGCCGGTGCCGATCTTCATGGTCAACTGGTTCCGCCTGAACGAGAAGGGCGAATTCGCCTGGCCAGGTTACGGCGAGAACGCCCGCGTGCTCAAGTGGATCATCGACCGCTGCGAAAACCGCGTCCCCGGCAAGGAATCGGCGCTCGGCATCGTGCCCCGGTACGAAGAAATCGACTGGAGCGGCATCGACTTCTCCAGGGAACGCTTCGAGGCCGTCACCCGGCTCGACAAGGAGGCCTGGCTCGCCGAACTCGAAGGCGTCAAGGAATGGTTCGGCAAGATGGGCGCCAAGCTGCCCGCCAGACTCGCCGCCATCCGCGACAAACTCGAAGCCAGGTTCAAAGCCGCCTGAGTCCCTCGTCGAACGTCACGCCAAGGCCGCTCGCGAGCGGCCTTTTTTCATCGTAAAACCGGCTCCGGTTTGAACCCCCGCCCTTCAGGGCGGCGCGAAGGCTGGAACCCCGGCCTGAAGGCCGGGGTTTCGACCGTGGCGAGGACGGGATTGCTTCGCTTCGCTCGCAATGACGGACGGGGTGTTTCATCGCGGATCGGATGATCTCAAGGGGAATGGCCATGAATTCCCGTCATTTCCTTGACAAGCGGGAACCCGGTTCGCCGTTGCCTTTGCCGCTTTCCCTCACCGCTTTCCCTCGCCGCTTCCTTTCGCCGCCTTCCCTTCCCCGTCATTCCCGCGAAAGCGGGAATCCAGGAACGTCCCTTCCGGCGCGAAGCGCCGCAAGCCAAGCCGCCTTCTCAAGGGAGGCGCCGCGGCGAAAGCGTGACGGAAGGAGTCGGGCGATCGGATTTCAAGTGCGGATAAAACAAGAAACCCGTCATGCTGGCGAATACCGGAATGACGGGTTCTTCCTTTCGCCGATTCCGCTCATCCGGCGTTGGTGATGGCGGCTTGCGCGGCGGACAGGCGCGCGATGGGGACGCGGAACGGCGAGCAGCTCACGTAGTCGAGTCCGGCGCGGTGGAAGAATTCCACCGAGGCCGGGTCGCCGCCGTGTTCGCCGCAGACGCCGAGCTTGATGGCCGGGCGTACCGATCGGCCCTTGTCGACGGCTATCCTGACCAGCTGACCGACGCCTTTCTGGTCGATCGACTGGAAGGGATCCTGCTCGTACATGCCGGCCTTCAGGTAATGCGGCAGGAATTTGCCCACGTCGTCGCGCGAGAAGCCGAGCGTCATCTGCGTGAGGTCGTTGGTGCCGAACGAGAAGAATTCGGCCTGCTTGCCGATGCTGTCGGCCACGAGCGCGCCGCGCGGCGTCTCGATCATGGTGCCGATCATGAATTCGACGGTCGCGCCGCGTTCGGTGAATACGGCTTCCGCCGTGTCGCGGATCACCTTGGCCTGAGAGTTGAACTCGCGCGCCGTGCCGACCAGCGGGATCATGATCTCGACCTTCGGGCTGATGCCCCGCGCCTTGACGTTGAGCGCCGCTTCGAAGATGGCGCGCGCCTGCATTTCGGTGATTTCCGGATAGGTGATGCCCAGGCGGCAGCCGCGATGCCCCATCATCGGGTTGGCTTCGTGCAGGTCGTCGACGCGATGCTTGATGCTGTCGTAGGTCAGGCCCATTTCGATAGCCATCTCGCGCTGGTTGGCGTCGTCGTGCGGCAGGAATTCGTGCAGCGGCGGGTCGAGGAGGCGGATGGTCACGGGCAGGCCGTCCATGGCCGTGAAGATGCCTTCGAAGTCGCCGCGCTGCATCGGCAGCAGCTTGATGAGCGCGCGGCGGCGTCCCGCTTCGTCCCTGGCCAGGATCATTTCGCGCACGGCCTTGATGCGGTCGCCTTCGAAGAACATGTGCTCGGTGCGGCACAGGCCGATGCCGACGGCGCCGAAGTTGCGCGCCACGCGGGCGTCTTCCGGCGTGTCGGCGTTGGCGCGCACGGCGAGCTTCTTGTAGCGTTCGGCGATGTCCATCAGCTTGCCGAAGTCGCCCGAAAGGTCGGCGTCGCTGGTCGGCACCTTGCCTTCATAGACGAGGCCGGTCGATCCGTCGAGCGAAATCCAGTCGCCTTCCTTGTAGACCTTGTCGCCGACGGTCATCGTGCGCGCCTTCGGGTCGACGCGGATCGCTCCGGCGCCCGAAACGCAGCACTTGCCCATGCCGCGCGCCACCACGGCGGCGTGCGAGGTCATGCCGCCGCGCGCGGTGAGGATGCCCTTGGCCGCGGCCATGCCGCGCAGGTCTTCCGGCGAGGTTTCCTGACGCACCAGGATGACGTCGAGTCCGTTCTGCACCCATTGTTCGGCCTCGTCGGCGAAGAACACGATCTGTCCGGTCGACGCGCCGGGCGAGGCCGGCAGGCCGTTGGCGATGCCGCGCGCGCTCTTCAGCGCGGCGCGGTCGAACACCGGATGCAGCAGTTCGTTGAGCCGGTCGGGCGTGACGCGCAGCACGGCGGTCTTTTCATCGATCATGCCCTGTGCGAGCATTTCCATCGCCACGCGCACCATGGCCGCGCCGGTGCGCTTGGCCGAGCGCGTTTGCAGCATCCACAGCTTGCCTTCCTGGATGGTGAACTCGATGTCCTGCATGTCCTTGTAGTGGTTTTCCAGCGTCGTTTCCGTCTTCAGGAGCTGTTGGTGGATTTCCGGCATCAGCTCTTCCATCGACGGATATCTGGCGCGGCGGTCCTCCTCGCTCACCTGCGCCAGGCTGGCCCAGCGGCGCGAGCCTTCCAGGGTGATCTGCTGCGGCGTGCGGATGCCGGCGACGACGTCCTCGCCCTGGGCGTTGACCAGGAATTCGCCGTTGAAGATGTCCTCGCCCGACGCGGCGTCGCGCGTGAAGGCGACGCCCGTGCCGCTCCTGTCGCCGAGGTTGCCGAACACCATCGATTGCACATTGACCGCCGTGCCCCAGGAATCGGGGATGTCGTTCATCTTGCGGTAGAGCTTGGCGCGGTCGTTGTTCCAGCTTTCGAACACGGCCATGATCGCGCCCCACAACTGCTCCCACGGATCGGTCGGGAATTCGCGCCCCAGGCGCTTGCCGATCAGGGCCTTGAATTCGGACACCAGCAGCTTCAGCTCCTCGACGCCGAGCTGCGTATCGAGTTCGACGCCCTTCTTCGCCTTGATTTCGTCGATGATCTCCTCGAAGGGATCGTGATCTTCCTTCGACACTGGCTTCAGGCCCATGACCACGTCGCCGTACATCTGGATGAAGCGACGGTAGGAATCCCAGGCGAAACGCGCGTTGCCCGATTTGGCGGCCAGCCCCTGGACGGCTTCCTCGTTGAGTCCGAGGTTGAGAATGGTGTCCATCATGCCCGGCATCGACGCGCGCGATCCGGAGCGCACGGAGACCAGCAGCGGATCGGCGGCGTTGCCGAATTTCTTGCCCAGTTCCTTCTCGATGAAGGCGACGCCTTCGAGGACTTCCGCCTCGATCCGCTTGCGCGCGGCGTCGGCGCCCTGCTCGGTATAGACGGTGCAGATTTCGGCGCTGATGGTCAGCCCCGGTGGCACGGAAATGCCCAGGCGGCACATTTCGGCCAGATTGGCGCCCTTGCCGCCCAGAATGTTTCTCATATCGGCGGCGCCGTCGGTCCGCGACGGACCGAACACGTAAACAGATTTATTCGACATAGCTACCCCAGTCAACGGATAAAACAACAAAAAACGGCTCGCTCGGACGTCCTGGTGAATCCCGCCGCCCTGCCTCGCCAACGATTGTTGGTTAGCTTTTCTTTAACCACATGGCAAGTTTAACAGAAACCTATTATTCTGCCACGGTTCCCCCATCTATCCTACTGATTTTACTGGAAAGTGGTTTTTCGGAAAACCGCGGGGGCAAGCGCCCTGAATCAGCATCCCCTTTGCGGGAGGCGGCCTGTGGCGAAGCCGCGGGGCGGAAGGAGTCGGGCGGTGGTTTTTTCGATCGCGTCCGGGAATTCCACCGCCCCAATCCCTCCGTCCCGCCTTCGGCGCGACACCTCCCTCAAGAGAGAAGCTTCCGCGCGAACCGTCAACGCCCGCAAAACCATCCGCCGTCCATTCGTTCCGCCGAATCCTCCATTTCCCCGCCGCCGCCCTGAATACCGGCTTGCGCCGGCATGACGAGTTTTTCCGCTTCTCGCCGTGCTCGTCGTGGTTATCGTTTTTCGTTCTTGCTTTTCGTCGTGTCTGCCGTGTTCGTCGTGGTCAATGCTTCTCGCTTTTGCCTTTCGGCGGGGTGGCCGCTTTCCAGGTGGTAGAGCCAGGCCAGCAATTCGGCGACGGCGACGTAGAGTTGCGGCGGGATGCGCTGGTCCAGGTCGATCTGCATGAGCAGCGAGACGAGTTCGGGGGATTCGTGAACATAGACGCCGGCGTCCCTGGCGCGGGAAATGATCCGTTCGGCCAGGACGCCGCGCCCCTTGGCCACGACGCGCGGCGCGGCGTCGGTCTCCGAGTAGGCCAGCGCGACCGCGCTTTTCATGGGGTCGCGACCGGACGGGTTCATCGCGGCTCCTGGGCGATGCCCAGCGACGCCAAAGTGAGTCCGGCGTCTTCCAGTTGCCGGCGCAAGGTCTCCGCATCGGCGCGCAGGATGCCGAGCGAAGCCTCGTCGGCGACGTCGAGCGAGAGCGCGATCTGGTTGCCATGCAGCTGGAGTTTGGCGCTGACGCTCCCCAGTCCGGGGAAAGAGAGGTCGAGGCGGGTGCGCCAGCCCGGCGGCGCGTCGTCCGGTTCGCCGTCTTTCCGGCCGTCTTCCTCGATTTCCCAGCGCATCTCCTGGCCGGGCCAGATTTGGCCTTGCCAGACGAAGGCTTGGTCGGCCAGGGCCGTCAACTGCTGGTGCACGAGGCTCCGAACCTGCGGCGCCACGATTTCCGCGATTTGCCCGCCGACTCGCGGGCTGGCTTCTCCCGCCGTTTTCTGGCCTGGCGCTGGCTCGGCCCGCGCTTGGGCGGCGGATTGCGCGGCCTGTTCCGCCGGCGCGCCGGCGGGCGCGTGGGAGGGCGGCGCGGCGGGGGGATTTGCCGCCGTTTCCGTGGCGGACGGCGAGAGTTTTCCTTGCGGCTCCCGCAGCAGTTCCGCCTTGGCGAAGCGCCCTTCGATCCATTCCGCCTGGTGCGATTCGTAGAACATGCCGCTTTTGACGATGGCTTCCTTGAGCAGCGGCAGGATGTCCCGCGCGCCGCCCGGCGGCGTTTCGGCGACGGGCCGGTTGCCGTTGAGCGGGAGCGCCTTGCCCTCGCCTTCCGCGCCGTCCGCGCCGGAAAAAAGGCGGCCGATCAGTTGCCCGGCGCGGGAGAGCGTCGCCGAGACGGATTCCCCGCCCGCGTTGGCGCCGCGTTGCGAGGCGAGCGCCAGGGCAAGCCGGCCGTCCGACCCGGTGACCACGAGTTCCAGCGTGTCGCCGCTCTTGGCCGAGAACGGCAGGGCGAGCGTGACGCTGCGCTGGTTTATCAGCGCGCGGTACGTCCCGTTCGGAAGCAGCGCCTGCACTTCCGCCATCAGCCGCTGGCCGACGGTGAGGCCGGAGAGCTTGTCGGCGATCTCCTGGATCGGGGCGACAGGCCGGAGCGCCAAGTCGGAATTGGCTTGCAGACGGCTGGCAAGGTCAGGAGGAATCATGGCCGCGCTCCTGAAAAGGTTAACGGAGAAAGACGAAAATCATTTAATCACGACGGACACGGCAAAGAGCAAAAAGCGAAAGAAAATCCCCGTCATTCCCGTGGAAACGGAAATTCCGCGCGTAGACTCCCGCAAGGATGAGCCTCCCTCTCGATGGAGGTGGCTCGCGCGTTAGCGCGAGACGGAAGGAGTCGCGGCGGCGATTTTCCCCGGCCGCGTTTGGAAACCCGACCGCCCAACGCCTTCCGTCACGCCTTTGGCGCGACATCTCCCTCAAGAAGGAGGCTTGGCTTGCGGCGCTTCGCGCCGGTGTAAAACCGGCAAGGACGGAAAACCTTGAGCACGGCGGATACGGCGAGAGACGAAGAAAGAATCCGTCATGCCTTTGCTTGCCGGTCTCCAGGACGGCAGCAGGAAAACCGTTGGAACGCTCTTGAATCAGACGCCCGCAAATTCCCGTTGTTCCCGCGCGGGCGTGAATCCAGTGCCCGCGTCTTTCCGTCATTTTCGCGCAGGCGTGAATCCAGCGCCCGCGCATTTCCGTCATTCCCGCATAGTCGGTAATCCAGTGCCTGCACACTCCCGTCATTCCCGCGAAAGCGGGAATCCAGTTCGTGACTTTCAGCCCGAAGGGCTGCCAATTCGAAAGATGCGGCGCTGCGCGCCGGAGTGTACGCGCTGGATTCTCGCTTGCGCGGGAATGACGACGGCGACGGAAGCGGCGGAGGCAGTGGCAAACTGGATTCCCGCGTCCCTTGGAATGACGAGGAAAGGAAACGGTCATTGCCTGAATCGAAAACGCTCTGAACACAACGAAAAACAAAGCCATGAAAAATTCCCCGACTCTCCCGCGAAAACTGGAATCCAGAAAGCCAGGCGGCTTCTTCATCGCCGTCCTGGATACCAACTTTCGCCGGCATGACGGCTCCTTTCCCCGCTTTTCATCGCCGCCCGTCGCGGTTAAAGGATTTCCGCCTTCCACCGTGCCCGCCGCGTTTACCGTGGTTAACCAGCTTTTCGCCGTGTCTGTCGTGGTCAAGAAAAAGACTCCCACCTTTCGCCGCGCCCGCCATGTTCAAGTTTTGTTTTTCTCCGCGCCCTCCGTGGTTGAAAAGACTTCGCCTTTCGCCGCGCCGGGTTCAGTCGCCTCCGAGCGGGTATTTCCGGAAGGTTTCCAGCAGGGGGCGCACTTGTTCCATCCAGGGGGTGATTCGCGCCGAAATCCGTTTCTGTAACTCGACCAATTCGGCGATTTGCCGGGTGGCCTGGTCGCGTTCTCCGCCCGTCATCCGATCAAGGGAAACCTGCCGCAGTTCGGTGATCGCCGGGTAGACGCTTTCCCATTCTTCGACGATCCCGTCCCAATCGAGCGCGTCGGCCATTTCGGCCATTCGCCGATGGGCTTCGCCGATGCGGCCGAGCAGGGCCAGGTCGTCGTTCATTGCCCGGCGGCCGGAGATTCGCCGGCGGATTCGACCGCCGGGCCGCCGATGCTGACCCACGCGCCATGAATCTCGTTCAACAGGTTCAGCACCTCGTCGAGCGCCGCCTTGTCGTTGTGCAGGTTGGCGTGCAGCAGACGACGGGCCATGTAATCGTAGAGCGCGTAGAGATTCTGCGCCAGATTGCCGCCCTGTTCGAGGTCGAGGCTGGCACGCAGGCCGTTGAGGATGATGTCGATGGCCTTGGCGATGGCCGCGCCCTTCTGGGAAACATCGCCCGCCTCGATGCCGGCGCGGGCCACGACGACGGCTTGGCACGCGCCCTCGAAAAGGAGCACGATCAACTGGTGGGGGTTGGCCGTGGATACGGCCGTGTCGACCCCCACGTCACTGTAGGCGCTGATCGGGTTGACTTTGGTTCCAAACATTGAAATACCCTCCGGGTTCAGACATCAGGAGCCGCTGTTCGACGAAACGAGCTGAGTAATGTAACCGCTGGATCTGTTCATCGACGACAACAGGGTTTCCAGGTTGGCGAACTGCTTTTCGTAGCTCGTCTGGACGATCGCCAGACGCCTTTCCTGGGCGCTGATGCTGTCGTTGAGCCGGGTGGTGGTGGCGTTGAGTCCGTCGATCTGGCGGGTGATGAGGCCGTCGCTCTCGTTCATCCGCTTCGTCACCGCATCGAAGGCCGTGCCGTAGGCGGCGATGGTCTTGGCCGCCGACGCGAAATCGGACTGCGCGGCCGCCTTGAGCTTGTCCGCGTTGAAGCTCAGCGTTCCGCTGGCGGAAGTCTCGATGCCGAGGGACGCGAGCGTCGGGAACGCGCCGCTCGCGTCCGCCGGAACCGTGGACAGGACGCCGCGCAGTTCGCTCAGGGCGCTGCTCACCGTGCCGTTGCCGTTGAGGACGCCGGAATTCGCGCCCTTGCCCTCGACGTCAAATTTGGAGAGATTCTTCATCGTGTCGCGCGCCTTGTTGTAGGCGTCGACGAAGGTTTTCACCTTGGTCTCGAAATCGGAAATATCGTTGCTGACGGTGAGCTGCGCCGGCTTGCCCGCGTTGGTCGCTTTCAGCGTCAGGTCGATGCCCGTGACCGCGTCGGTGATCGTGTTCGACGTCGTGTTGGCGAGCGTGATGCCGTCGATCTTGACGATGGCGTTCTGCGCCGCGTCCGTCTGCGTCATGCCGCTGGTGGAAAACTGCGGATTGTTGGGATCGAAGACCGGATGCGAGGCGGCGGGATCGAAGTCGAGGCCGATGCCGGAAAGGCCGCCCCCCCCGGTGATCTTCATCTGGTTGATTTCGCCCGTTTCCTTGCTCGTGAGCATGAGCTGCGGGCCGTTCTCGCCATTGATGACGGTCGCCGAAACGCCCGCGTCGGAACCGTTGATCGCCTTGGCGACGTCGGAGAGCGAAGCGCCGGCGGCGACGTTCACGGTCACTGGCGAACTTCCGGCCTTGGCGGTGAAACTGCCGCCCGCCACGCTGCCCAGCTCGATCGTCAGCGAACCGCCCGCCGAGGGGTCGACGCCGCCCGCCGAGGCCAGTTTATGGCTGCTCGCCAGCCGCTCGACCTCGATCTGATAGCTGCCCTGCGCGGCCTTGCCGTTCGCCGTGACCGTGGCGACATCGGCGTTGGACAGCGAAGCCTTGTACGAATAGAGACCGCCGGCGTCCGCGATGGCCTTTGCCGCCTCCTGCAGGCCGGCGATGGCGCTTTTTACCTGGCCCATCGCGGAAATTTTGCTCTGCGTGGAAGAAAGCTGCTTCTGCATGCGTTCGAGCGGCAGCCGTTCGAGCGCCATCGACGCCTTGATGAGACTGGCGGTATCCAGACCGGAAACGATGCCCGAAACCGAAGTTGCCATGTTTTGCTCCTTTCCTTTAAGCCTTTTGCCGGATCAGCAGGCCTTGCAGCTTATCGAGCGCCTGCGCGAGATCGAGCACTTCCTGGGACGGAATCTGCCGGATGACTTCCTGCGTCGAGCGGTCGATCACCTTGACCACGGTTCGTCCGGAATCCTCGTCGATCGAGAACTTTATCTCACTGGCGACGGTATTGACAAATTCCTGTATTTTTTCGGTGGCCTCGTCGAGTTCCTCCTCGAATCCCGCGCCGTTGCCGGCGGACGGATCGGTGACCGCGACGGCTTGTGCCTGAACGGTCTGCGAAGACGCCGCCACCTCGCCCGGCCACGCCGTTCCGGGAACGGCCTGCCGATTCGGATTCGCCGCGGGATTGACCGGCGCCTGTCTTGGCGGCAGGGACGCCGTGGCGGCATGACTGACGATTTCGTTGATGTTCATGACAATCACCTTCTATCGCTGAAACTGCTGTGCGAAACCCGGCGCGGGCGCGCGGCCCGTGCCGGGGAACGGATGGCCCGCGAGGCGCTTACCGCAAGAGCGAGAGCACGTTCTGCGGGATGGAATTGGCCTGGGAGACCATGGCGATACCGGCCTGCTGGAGGATCTGAGCGCGGGTGAGCGAGGCGGTCTCGGCGGCGAAGTCGG
>JAIRPF010000077.1 GCA_031257115.1 Accumulibacter sp. | reverse complement strand
TCCGGTGGATCGAAAAAACATGAAAATCAATGGCTTTCAATCCCTTATGGACCTTACTGGTTGCCCTTGGCTGGGGAAGAGGGTTCAACCGCCAAACTCCCTTCGTCCTGCCTTCGGCGTGATACCTTTCTCGGAAGGGAGGTTTTGTTTGCGGCGCTTCGCGCCGGAAAATACGTTTCTGGATTCCCACTTTCGCGGGAATGACGGGAATTGGTTGGCGGTTGGTTCAAAAACGCTTCAAAAAATTCCCGCCTTCCACCGTGCCCACCGTGGTTAAAAAGATTTTCTTCGCGTACTCCGAGGTCAAACTCAAAATTTTTCTGTTCATCCGCGTTTGATAATTCCATCGCCCAACTCCCTCCGTCACGCCAAAGACGTGACGGAGGGAGTTGGGCGGCCGGGGATCAAGTATCAGGAACCAGACTGTCGAATTATCTCGTCATTCCCGCGAACGCGGGAATGACGGGGCTTTCTTCGCTTTTCGTCGTGCCCGTCGTGTTCGCCGTGGCCAATGGTTTTCGCCCTCCGCCGCGTCGCCGTGGTCAAAGCCTTTCCAGCAGCGTCTCGATCTTGCGCGCGAAGGCCGCGCCGTTGAACAGGCTGGAGGATTCCCGGAGCGCCTCGGTCTTTTGCCGCAGTTCCTTCCGGTGGCCGGCGTCGCGGCAGAACGCGAGGACGCGCTCGCGGTAGGCTTCGGGCGTGCCGGCGATCAGTTCGGTCAGTCCCGCCGTCGTCAGCAGGCTGCCCGCCACACGCGCGGCGAAGGCTTCGCCCATGAGCGTCACCACCGGCACGCCGGCCCACAGCGCGTCGGAAGTCGTCGTGTGGCCGTTGCATGGGAAGGTGTCGAGCGCCAGATCGGCGAGCGGCAGGCGCGCCAGATGTTCCGCCTGCGGACGGCCCTCGGCGAAAACGAGGCGTTCGGGCGCGACGCCGGCCCGCGCGGCCACGCGCCGCAGCTCGTCCTCGGCCCACGGGTTGGACGCCCAGAGCCAGAGCACGGCCTCGGATGCCTCGCGCAACGCGTCGAGCCAGAGAGCGAACATTTCCGGCGTGATCTTGTACATCTGGTTGAACGAGCACAGGACGAGGGCGTCCTCCGGTAACCCCTCGGCGGCGCGCGAGGGGCGGGGGCCGCATTCGCGCTCGCGGCAATTCGGCTGGTAGCCGCCGGGCAGGTGCAGCAGGCGCTCGCCGAACATCCACTGGTGTTCCATCGGCGCGACGACTTCGTCGGCGATCAGGAAGTCGGCCCACGGCGCGCCGAGTGTGCCGGGATAGCCGAGCCAGTTGATTTGCGCCGGCGCGAGGCGGTGGCGCAGCCATTCGCTGTGGTTGCCCTCGGTGTAGCCCTTGAGGTCGATGAGCGCGTCGAGACCGAGTCCGGCGATGCGTTCGACCGCCTCGCGCGCCGGCAGTCCGGCGAGTTCGACGAAATGCTCGACGCCGGCTTCGACGCGCCGGCGCATCGCGCTCCCGTCGTCCGCGCCGTAGGAGAGCGCGAAAATCTCGAAACGCGAGCGGTCGTGCGCTTCGAGCATGTCGACCATCAGATAGGAGGTCGCGTGATTCTTGAAATCCGAGGAAAGGTAGCCGACGCGCCGGCGGCCGTCGCGTTTTTCCCGCGCCCGCGCGGGCTGTTCCGCGCCCATCCGGGCGGCGTGGTTTTCGGCGCAGCGGCGTTGCAGCGCGGGCGTCGTGCCCGGCATCGACAGGACGACGAACGGCGAAACGTCCGCCGTGTCGTTCTCGACCGCCGCGCGAACGCGCCGGGCGAGTTCGTCGAGACCGTCCCAGCGGCACAGGTGCATCCTCTGGAACAAAAGATGCGAGGCGATCAGCCCGTCGTCCGGCGCGCACGCCGCCGCCCGCTCCAGCGCGGCCGTCGCGTCGAAGCGGCGGCTGGCGTCGAGATGCAGCATGGCGAGGTTGAAATGCGCCGGCGCGTATTCCGGCGCGAGCGCGATGGCCTGTTCATACAGCTCCCGCGCCTCGTCCTCGCGTTCGCGCCGGGAGTACAGGTTGGCGAGGTTGGTGAGGGTCGACGGCGCGGTTTCGTCGAAGCGCCGGGCGGCCTCGTATTCGCCGATCGCCGCCTCGATTTCGTCCCGCGCCGCGAGCGCCATGCCGAGGTCGAAATGCCGCCGGGCGTGGAGTTTGTCGCGCAGCCGGGCCGCGTCGGCGTCGTCCGGCGCGAGCCGCAGCCATTGCGCCACGGCTTCCAGCGACCTGTCCAGTTGCCCGGCCTGCGCCGCGCTCGTCGCTAACCCGCGCCACAGCGCCGGGTCGTCCGGAATGGCGCGCGCGGCGAGATCGAGCGCCGCCGCCGCCTCGCCCGCGCGGCCGGCGGCGCACAGCGACGAAGCCAGTCCCGTGTGGTAGTGGACGGCGCGCGGCCGCGCCGAGATCGCCGCGCGCATCTTGCGCTCGCCGGCGGGGTCGCCGCCGTCGAACAGCGCCTGCCCGAACAGAAACAGCGCGTCGGGGTTGCCGGGGTCGTATTTCAGCCCACGCTCGTAACACCGGCGAGCCTCGGCCAGCCGCCCCGCCCGCTGGTGCGCCAGTCCATCGGCAAAAAGCCGCAAGGCTTCGCGCTTTTTATTCGCGCTCATGATTCGCGGGTTTTTCGTCGTCCGGCCTAAAGACCGGATGCTTCGACGAATCGGTGATTTCCTCCATCCCCGGCGCGCCGCCTCCGTAAAGCTCACGCGGCATGCAGATCATGTTGATCGACGCCGTGTTGCCGTAATGGTTCGCCGCCTTGCCGAAGAAATTCTCCGGGTTGAACAGCCACGGCGTATGCCAGAACAGGCGGTAATCGCGCGACCACAGCCATTCGATCAGCGCTTTCGATTGGTCAGCGCGGTCGTTTTCGACGTAGAGCACCGGCCGCCAGAGGCGCAAGGTTTCGTCCGCGCCGCGCAGGACCGCCAGCTCGAATCCCTCGACGTCGATCTTGATGAGCGCCACCGCGCCCTCGCCAAGAAAATCGTCGAGGCGGACGCAAGGCGCCAGCACGCGCGCCTCGCCCTCCTTTTCTTCCGCCGCGCGGTTCATCGTCACCGCGCCGAAATTTCCCGGACGGCCATAATTCTGTTCGGCGAAAGTCACCATTCCCGTCTCGTCGCCGCAGGCGAAGGGCCAGGCGCGCACGTTCCGCAAGCCGTTCAGCGCGAGGTTGGCGCACAGGTTCTGAAAGACGGCCGGCTGCGGCTCGAAGACCACCATCTCCTCGCCCCTGGCCGCCGCGAGCTTCGCCAGGCCGACGGTATGGCCGCCCATGTTGGCGCCGACCTCGACGATGCGGCCCGGCTTGAACAGGCAGCGGTGGATGACCCTGGCCTCAAGCTCGCCGTATTCGCCGTACTCCAGCAGCGCCTGGCCCACGTAGAGGTCGTTCGGGTTCGCCAGCATCCAGCCGTGCCGGGCGCGGACGATTTTGTAGGGCAGACGGTCGTCGCCGAAAACCTGCCCGGCAAGCGCCTGGGTTTTCGCGGCGGCGTTTTTCGCTTCGTTCACGCTCGCGGCCAGCGCCTCCGGCACGGCGAGCGTCCACGTCGGGTTGCCGCCGTCCGCCGCCACCCATTCGGCCAGCGCCCCGGCCATGCGCGGAACGACGGAATCCCAGTCGCCGAAGGCCGTCTGCCGGAAAATCCGCATCGTCGGATACCACGGGCTGTCCTCGCGTTCGAGCAGCCAGCGCCAGTCCGTGTCGAAACGGTTGAGCAGCCACGCGGGCTTGCCCATCGCGCCCGCGAGGTGCAGCACCGAGGTGTCGACGCTGATGACCAGATCGAGGTTGGCAACGATCGCCGCGGTATCGGCGAAATCCTCGGCCTCGTCCATCAAATCGAGAATTTTGTCCGTCCAGCCTTCTTCCGCGATCTGCCCGGCGGCCTTGCCCTTTTGCAGCGAGACCCAGTTGATGCCGCCGACGCCGAGCAGGGGTTCGAGCAGTTTCAGGCGCAGGGAGCGGAATTTCTGCTTCTTGTAAAGATCGCCGCCGGACCAGACGAGGCCCACTTTCCTGCCGGGCAGCGGCGCGAGGCGCGCCGCCCATTTTTCCGCCAGTTCCGGCGGCGGAACGATGTACGGAACGCCGGCCGGAATGTTCTCCAGCGTCGTGCCCATCTTTCCGGGCAGCGACAGCAGGGCGACCTGGACGTCGAACGGCGGCAGGGTGCCCAGGGTCGTTTCCCCCACGATCATCTGCGGGAACACCTCGACGCACCAGGACGGGGCGTGCGCGGCGAACAGCCGGCCGAGCGGCGGCGGGCAGAAGAAATAAAGCCTGGCTTGCGGATGGCGTTCGCGCAAAAGCGGCAGATAGCGCGCGAATTGCAGGTTGTCGCCCAGACCCTGCTCGCAGTAGATCAAAAGCGTCCGCTCGCCGAGCGCGCCGCCGTCCCACTCCGGCTGGCTGAATTGCGGCCGCGCCTTTTCCTTGCCCGGCGTCCGCCAGCGGTTTTCGTAAAGCGGCCAGCCCTCGGCGAGCCGGCCGTGCGCGAGCAGCAAAAGCCCCAGGTTGAAACCGGTTTCGGTGGAGTCCGGCAGGATTTCCAGCGCGCGGCGAAACGCTTCCTCGGCTTCGTCCAGGCGCGTCGCGTTGAACAGCGCGAGGCCGAGGTTGTTCCATCCCGACACCGCGCGCGGATCGATTTCCACCGCGCGTTCGAGAATGTGAATGGCGCTCTCCAGCCAGCCCTCGCGCAGATCCATGCCGCCCAGGTTGACGTACACCGCCGTCAGGCGCGGATCGCTCGCCAGCGCGTGCGCGTAGCACATCGCGGCCTGCGTCATCTCTTCATTGTCCTTCAACAGCACTCCCAACTGGTTGTACGCTTCCGCGAAGCCGGGGCGCAGGGCCAGCGCCCGGCGGAAAAACCGCTCGGCCTCCGCCTTATTCCCCTTTTCGCGGTGGAAGTCGCCCAGTTGAAAGCACGTCATCGCATCGACCTCGCCCATCCCTTCGGCCGTCCGCAGGGCCTCGAACGCCTCCTCGTCGCGGCCCAGCTTCTTCAGCGTCAGGCCCAGATTGACGTAGACGCCCGGCGTCTCCAGCCCGCCCGCGATGGCCTTCCTGAACGCTTCGACCGCCTTGTCCGGCTCGCCTTCCGCGCGCAACAATTCGCCGTCGAGTTCCAGGGCTTCCGGCAGGCCGGGCCGCATCGCCAGCGCCCGGTCCAGCTCGACGCGCGCGCGTTCCTTTTCCCCCATGCGAGAAAGCGCCAGCGCCAGGTTGAAACGCGCGTCGAAATTGCCCGGATCGAGCGCCGCCGCCATTCCGTGGGCCGCCGCCGCCTCGTCCCAACGCCCGATCGCGGCGAGCATCGTGCCGTAATCGTTGTTGTAGGAAACGCGGGCCGGATCGATCTCCAGCACCGAACGCATTAGCTCGACGGCTTCCGGCGCCTGATTTTCCTTGAAAAGGATCTGCGCGAGCAGATGCAGCGCCTCCTCGTCCTGGCCGTCGGCCGCGACCAGCTGCCGCGCGATCTCCTCAGCGCCCGCGAAATCGCCCGCCCCGAAACACGCCGCCAAGCGCCCGATTTTTTCCGCCCTGCCCGATCCGCCGCTCTCCATCGCACGCTCCTGTTCATTCATCCGTATGACCGCATCGGGAAAGTCTAGAGCATTTTGCCCGGGATTGACTACGCCGGGCGCGGCGGCGCGGCAAATTTGGCCCCGCGCGTCATGAAAGGCGAAAAAAGCAAACGCCATGCGGAGCGGGCGATATTCGCTCCCCGCCAAATCCGCCGGCGCGAAACGCCACGAATCCTGATTGACGATTGCCGGGTTCCCGGCCGGAGAATTTTTGAATCGAATGCCTGCGAATTCCCGTCATTCCCGCGCAAGCGGGAATCCAGGAACGCGCCTTCCGGCGCGAAACGCCGCTCGCGGGAAGGGTAATCGCCGTTACCTGAACGTGGAATGCTCCGGCCGGCGCTTTCCAACCCAACGTATCGGTAACGCATCATGCTTTTGACGATCACCCATGCCGGCCGGAATACACCGGACATCGGTTTCCTGTTCCGCAAGAATCCGGCGCGGCCGCGGGTTTTCAATCCGAGCCACGGCAGGGCCTGCGTTTTTATCCGGGAGTCTCGGAGCAAAAGATGACCGGCCGGAGAAACCCCTGGCTCCCGCGCGCGACGGCGACGACACGCTCGACATCGACGATGTTCTGCGTCGGCCAAGGATTTCGGAAAGGCAATCCGGAACGCTTGAAGGCACGCGGCCTGGGCAGGAAACGCGCGCTCGCGCCGGACGAATTCGCGCTCGGCATCCCGGCGATGGAAAGCGAGCCGGTCGATCCCGGACTATGAGCGCCGGAATCCAGCGAAAGCGTTTGGCGCTCGATCCGGACGCTCGCCCTGTATTCCGCGATACCCCTGCCGGCCCCTGGAACGCAAAAGCAAAAAGGCCAATCCTTCAATTGGTCCAAGTGCCTGATTTCATTGGTCGGGGCGGCGGGATTCGAACTCGCGACCCCTTGCACCCCATGCCGGTAATTCAATGTTTCTCGACGTCCATCACTGTTCGCTGAATTTGATAACTAGCTGATTTACAATAAAATAATAATTTTGACCTTCCGGTATTATCCACCATAATCTAGCGCAAGCCTTGAAATTTGTTGGGCACTTTTTTAGGGAAGCTTGATTTGCTGACACGAGACAATGACAACATGGTAACCCTGCGTCGGCAGAAGCGCAGCGCCCGAAGCCTGAAAGAATCGTGGACTGGATTGGAGGCAAGCAAGGCATGACAAATCTATTTCCTTCCCTGACTTCCCTTCTCGGCTCCGGCGAATGGGCCGATACGGAATTCAAGGCCGCGCGCGGCGCTTTGCCAAAATCAGCGTTCGAGACGGTTTCCGCTTTTGCCAACACAAAAGGAGGCTGGCTGGTGCTGGGGATCGCTCAACATGGCAAGGACTTTGAAGTCTGCGGCGTTAGCAATCCGGACAAACTGCAAAACGATTTTCTCTCCGTGCTCCACGCCGATGGCAAGGTGAATCACGATGTGGAAGTGACCGAGCATCGCCAACAGCACGACGGCAAAACCGTGCTGGCCTTTCATATCGCCGAGAATCAGCGCACACGCAAGCCGGTATACCTCGACGGCGACATTCGCCGTACCTTTATCCGCAAGGGCAGCGGCGACTACCGGGCGCAGCAGGCGGACATCGAACGCATGTTGCGCGACTCCGCCGCCGATCGCTGGGACGGCGAAATCTTTACGCGAGTCGCGCTTGAAGAGGCGCTTGATCCTTCCAGCCTCAGGTGGTATCGCAACCGTTTTCATGCCAACAACCAAGGGTTCGACGAGCGCCAGCCCGACCTCGATTTCCTATATGACTGGGGCTATGTCGTCAAGGAAGGCGGTGTTTTGCTGCCCACCCGCGCTGGCATTACCTTGTTCGGCTCACTGCGAGCGGTGCGCAATCTGTTGCCGCGCCCGATTCTCGATGTGCGGTTTCTGGGCTATGGCAGCAAGGAGGAAAAGCCGGAAACGCGCTGGATCGACCGGCTGGTCTGCGAGGGCAACATTCTCCAAAGCTGGCAACAGTTGCTCGCCAAGTATCTTTTCTTCATGCCCAAGCCATTCAAGGACATCGACCCGGCCACGCTGGAGCGCCGCGACGCCCCGCCCGGTTTCAGGGTTTTCCGTGAGGCGGCGGTGATCCTGTTGATTCACCAGGATTACGGCGATCATTCGCGCAAGGCGGTCATCCAGTTTTTCTCGGACGGCATCAGCCTGTGGAACCCCGGCGACGTTTTCGGCAGCGCCGACCGTCTGATGGAACCGGGAGAGAAGGAGGCGCGCAATCCGGCGATAGCGATGGCTTTGCGCCGAATCGCCATGTGCGAGCAGGCAGGCACCGGTCTGCGAATGATGCAACGGGAATGGCAGGCGTTGGGACATGCCGTGCCCGTATATGAAAACGACCGAGCGCACAAGGCGTTCGAGATGTTTTTACCGGACGTATCGCGGGCTATCGGGGAAGTCACCAGGGAAGTCACCGGGGAAGTCACCGGGGAAGTCGGGCGGCTACTGCAAGTCTTCAAGGGCGAAGTGTCACGGCGGGAGATCCAGGAAGCGTTGGCGCTCAAGCATGAAGATTACTTCCGTAAAGTGTATCTAAAGCCGGCCATTGAGGCCGGCATGGTCGAAATGACACTCCCTGACAAACCGCAAAGCCGGTTTCAGCGCTATCGTCTGACTGAAAAAGGGGAGCGCATGAAAGCAGCATTGCGCGCAAAAAGCAAGGAAATATAAGTCACCATATGGACAGTATGACTGTCTGGACAGAGTGACTGTCAGTGGACGCTTTCTCAAGAATTCGGCAAATCAATAAGAATGCGGCGCGCGCGTTTCCTATTGTTTGCTGTTTTGAAAATCTTCTTGAAGTGACATGACGGCTCCTTCGGTTTGACCGATTCTTACGGAGTCCCATCATGTCCGATCCCGAATCCCAACCCCCCGGCGTGTTCATCCCCGATGCGCTGCCGCGCGACACTCGCCTGAAACCCGCGGAACACAACGCCTGGATCAAGTTCCGTTCCTTGGCGAACAAAACGGTATTGCCGCCGTGAGAGTCGGTGACGAAGCGTTTTCGCGCGTCGTCGATGAAAGCGATGTCGGTTTTCGGGCCGAGGATTGCATAGCGCAGTTCTTCGGCATTCAGGCCGCGCAATGCCTCGTTGAAAGCCAGTGTGTGCATGAATACGGTACGGGCGGTGTAGGAGGCGTAGGTCGGCAGGTTCCTGAAATGGCCGGCACATAGATCTCCTGTTTGAGTCTCGTGACGAGTTCCAGGCGAATCGGCTCGAAGCCCGGATCGATGTGATGCGTGTGCACGGCGAACGCATCGGCGGGCCGGATACGCCAAAGACGCTCCACGGTGCGCGCCAGCAACCGCAACATGCCGCGCACGCGCTGAAAGTTGCCGAGTGTGCCGGTTTTTTGTGTCAGCAGCTTCACCAGTTCTGGATGCAGTGGATAACCCGTCTCGAATTCTTCCATGCGGTGATCCTGTGCCGGCGGTATGGGCAGCGATTCGCGGTTCGCGTTCCATAAGACTTTGTAGGCGGCAACGGTCTGCCGGACCTTGGTTTCGTCGATACGGGAAAACAGACGGCGACAGACGACCTTGACCGTTTCGTCATCCTCCGTGGGGTCGATGACCGTGGCCTTGCGCGCCGCGACGCTTTCGGCTTCGACGAAGAATGCGGCAATGTCTTGCGTTTCGCGGCTGTAGGCATCGACGGCCTTGCCGTCGCGGCCGACGGCGAGCGTGAACACCAGTGCCACATTGGGCGTGCTTTCTGCTGCCTTCATCAGCGATGTCATGAAAGTCAACAGTTGCTCACCGGCGCGCTGCATATTCCGTCCCGAGGCTTTGCGCAGGTACGGCGCCATTTCGTCGATGAGAATGAGCGCCGGTTCATCGCCCAGAAGTTCACGCAAGGTATCCGCGCCGGGCGCGATGTCTTCCCTGTCGCTTTGTTCGACGAGCCGATAACCGGTCTCGCCGGACAACGCAAATGCAAGCTCCCCCGGGGAGTGAAAGCGCGAATGGCATCGCTCAACCGGTGGCCGTTGGCGGGATCGGCGTTTTCTCCGTCGAAAGCGGCGACGCGAATTGGCCTGCCGGGACGAAGCGCCGGCTCCAGAAATTCGTCCGCGTTGGGGACGTTATCCATCCCGCGCATGGCGTGAGCCAGCGCGATCAGGGTATGCGTCTTGCCGCCGCCGAACTGTGTATCCAGCCGAAAGACTGCGCCGGTTTGCTCCGGCTTGCCGAGAACGCGCGCCGCCACCAGCTTGAGTACATTTTTCAAGCCCTTGGTCGGATAAGTGTTGGCGAAGAAAGAGACGGGATTTTTGTATTCTTCCGGGCCGTCTCCACGAAGCACTTGAGAAAGATCGGCGGCGAAGTCGCTCTGCGTCAGCGTCCCCTGAAGCACGTCCTGACGTGGCTCACAGATGGTGAAAAGGTTGTCGTTCATGGCGATTCTGATTGTCGTTGGGGGAAATAAGCGCATCCGGATCAAGACTGACGTGTCCCCCGGCATTCTATCGTGTCAGTGCCGGCGATTTTTGCCTTTCACGTCCTTGATGACCGATACTTGCCTTCAGGCGCCGCCGACGGAAAAGGCGCGGAGGAAACGGGAACGGGACACAAGGGGCAAGGGATCCACCGGAAAAGGATCAATATCCGGGTTTCCAAACCAAAGTTTTTGTTGGGCACTTTTTTTCAATTTTGCCCCAAGAAAGCAAAAAGGCCAATCCTTCGATTGGCCCAAGTGCCTGATTTCATTGGTCGGGGCGGCGGGATTCGAACTCGCGACCCCTTGCACCCCATGCAAGTGCGCTACCAGGCTGCGCTACGCCCCGACGAATTGGAATTATAACCCAGCATCGGTGTCTTGCGTTCAAATCCGGAGCATTTCCGCGATGTCGAGCAGTTCGAGACGGAGGGTTTCGGGCGTCAGGTCGCCGTGCTTTTTTTCCGTGGTCTCTTCCAGGCGGTTGCGCGCGCCGCTGATGGTGAATCCCTGGCTGTAGAGCAACTCGCGGATGCGCCGCACCAGGAGAACCTCGTGGTGCTGGTAATAGCGGCGGTTCCCGCGCCGCTTGACCGGCTTGAGCTGGGTGAATTCCTGTTCCCAGTAGCGCAGCACGTGAGGCTTCACGCCGCACAGCTCGCTGACTTCTCCGATGGTGAAATAACGCTTCGCCGGGATGGGGGGCAGCGGATCCCTCGAAGCGTCCTTAGGATTGTGTTCCATCGTAGGATAGCTCCACTTCGCCCTTCAGCTTCTGGCTGGCATGGAAAGTGACGACGCGCCGCGCGGTGATCGGGATTTCCTCTCCGGTCTTGGGATTGCGTCCCGGCCGCTGCGGTTTGTCGCGCAACTGGAAATTGCCGAACCCGGAGAGCTTGACGCCGTTTCCGCGTTCCAGGGCATCCCGGATTTCGTCGAAGAAAGCCTCGACCATGTCCTTGGCTTCGCGTTTGTTGAGGCCGACTTTTTCAAACAGCAAATCCGCGAGTTCTGCTTTGGTGAGCGTCATTTCGATTCCCGTCAGACACGAAGTTGAGCCGCGAAGGCCTGGCGCAAATATTCGACGAGCCGTTGAAACGCGGCATCGACTTCGGCGTCTTGCAAAGTTCTTTGAGTATCTTGCATAACTATACGAAATGCAAGACTTTTTTTCCCAAGATCGATCCCTTTCCCGGTATAGATGTCGAACAGCCTGATGTCCTGGACGATGGCGGGGCGATGACTGGAAAGACCGTCCAGGATGGCCTGGAGTTCCAGTTTCTGGTCGACGACGATGGCCAGATCGCGGAAGGCGGCGGGAAATCTGGAAACCTCGGCGTGGCCTGGGAGATGCGCCTTGCGCAGCGCGTCGAGGTCGATCTCGAACAGGGCGGGGGCGAGCGGCAGGTCGTATTTTTGCGCCCATCCGGGGTGCAGTTCGCCGAGAATGCCGATTTCGCGCCCGTCGACCAGGATGCGCGCGCCACGGCCGGGATGCAGGGCGGGATGCGCCGTTTTTTCGAAACGCGCCGTGAAGGGCGCCAGCAGGAGTTCGACTTCGCCCTTGATGTCGTAGAAATCGGCGGCGCGGGCCGCCGTCCCCCACTGTTCGGGCAGCGCGCCGCCGTAGGCCAGCGCGGCGAGTTTCCAGGGCTGGCGGAACCCCTTGACCGGCCGGCCCGCCGGATCGCGGAAGAAACAGCGGCCGGTTTCGAACAGGCGGATACGGCCCTGCTTGCGCTTGAGGTTGGTCGCCACGTTGGCGATCAGCCCGCCGATCAGGGTCGAGCGCATGACGCTCATCGGACTGGCGATCGGGTTGGCGAGGCGGATCGGCGCGGTGTTGGCGCTGAAATCGGATTCCCAGGATTCCTCGACGAAAGCGAAGTTGACCACTTCCTGGAAGCCGCGGTCGGTCAGTATCTGGCGAATTCGCCACAGTGGGCGCGTCTCTTCCGGCCGCGGCTGCATCGAGAGGCCGGCCCGTGGAGGGCGCGCGGGAATTTCGTCGTAGCCGTGCAGGCGGGCGATCTCCTCGATCAGATCTTCCTCGATCTCGATGTCGAAGCGCCAGGTCGGCGGGGTGACGATGAAATCGTCGCCGTCCCGCGAGAACGCGAATCCCAGGCGGGCAAGGAGTTCGGCGATGCGGGCGGCGTCCAGCGCGATGCCCAGCACCTTGCCGACGCGCCGCTGGCGCAGGCGGACGGGCGGACGGGCGGGCAGGGATGCCTGGGCTTCGGCCTCGCACGGCGGACCGGCCTCGCCGCCGCAGATTTCGAGAATCAACTGACTGGCGCGCTCCAGCGCCTGGCGGCTGGCGCCGAAATCGACGCCGCGCTCAAAACGGTAGGAGGCGTCGGAATCGAAACCGTGGCGCCGGGCGCGCCCGGCCACCGCCCTGGGCGCGAAAAACGCCGATTCGAGGAACATTTCCGTCGTGTCGAGGCCGATCCCGGTCTCCTCGCCGCCCATGACGCCGGCCACGGCCACCGGCCGCCGGTCGTCGGCGATCAGCAGAACGTCGTCCGCGAGTTCGAGCGTCTGCCCGTTGAGCAGCAGGATTTTCTCGCCGGGCCGGGCCATGCGGGCGTGGATCGCGCCTTCGAGCTTTCTGTTGTCGAAAGCGTGCAGGGGCTGCCCCCATTCGAGCATCACGTAATTGGTGATGTCGACCAGCGCCGAAATCGAGCGGATGCCGCTGCGCTCCAGCCGGCGCTTCATCCAGTCCGGCGTCGGCGCCCTGGCGTCGACGCCCGTGAAAACCCGGCCGCAGTAGAGCGGGCAGGCGTCCGGCGCGTCGAGAACGATCTCGCGGCGCGCTTCCGCGTTCACCGGGACGGGCGCGGCAAACGGATAGACCGCCGGCGCGCCGGTCAGCGCCGAAACCTCGCGGGCGATCCCGGCGAGCGACAGGCAATCGGCGCGGTTCGGCGTGAGTTTCAGGGTCAGCAGCCTGTCGTCGAGATCCAGGTATTCGCGGATGTCCCGGCCAACGGGCGCGTCGGCGGCAAGCGCGAGCAGGCCGGAAGCATCGTCGGAAACCCCCAGTTCCCTGGCCGAACAAAGCATCCCCAGGGATTCGACGCCGCGAACCCTGGCGATCCCGATTTCGAGACCGCCCGGCAGGCGCGCGCCCGGCAAGGCGCAGGGAACCTTCAGCCCCGCCGCGGCGTTGGGCGCTCCGCAGACGATCTGCCGTATCTGGCCGTCGCCGGCGTCGACGCGACAGACGTTCAGCCGGTCGGCGCCGGGATGCCGGGCGACTTCCAGCACCTCGGCGACGACGACGCCGGAGAAAGCGGGGGCGACGGCCTCCTCGGCCTCGACTTCGAGGCCGGCCATCGTCAGGAGGCGGGACAAATCGTCACCCGAAACCACCGGGTTGACGAAGCCGCGCAGCCAGGATTCAGAAAATTTCATAAACGGCTCATGAAAAAATGAAAATCAGATGATTGATCCGGTCCTTCGATCCATGCCGGGGAGTTGATCGCAACTCTTTGATTTTGAACAGCGCATGGCCATATGTTCAAAGGCCGCGCCAATGATACCAATAAAATCGCCCGCCCGTCGAAAGAGCCTCGCATCCGCCAGGGCGATCGTGTCAAGGCTCGTTGACAAGCGATGAGGCAACCGAAATGGCGGCGCCGATGGCGGCGATCACCGCCGGGCGCGTGATGTTTCCCGAAGGCGTTCCACGGCTTGCCAGGGAATCGCCCAGCGACGCGGTCACGCGCGAAGCGATGATCGAAGCGCGCCGCGAGCGCATGGCGAACCGGGCGAAAGCGCCCGTCGACGAGGAGGGCGAATGAACCGCGCCGCCGCCGGATCGCGCGACACCTGGTTCGGCGCGCCTTTCTACGCGAACCGGATTTCCAGGCGCTTTCCGAGAGCCGCCGCGTATTTTTTCAGCGTGGCGAGCGATGGCGAAGGTTTCCCCGTGATCAGCGCGTTTTCGAGCCGCGCCACGGCGGGGGCCTTCGTGCCCATGCGCTCGGCGACTTCCGCCTGCGTCAGCCCCGCCTCGCGCCGCGCCTTCAAGATGGCGTCGAGCATTGGCATTTCCTCGCGCTCGATACGCTCGTATTCGGCGCGAAAAGCAGGGTCTTTCATCCATTCGGCCAGCATCTTTTCATGGGTGTCAGCGGGTAGCATTTTTGATCTCCTTCAGTCGCAATTCGGCGATTCGCCGTTCATTCGCGGGGGTTTTCCGGGTTTTCTTGATGAAACTGTGCAGCATCACGATCCGGCGGCCTTCCTGTGCGCAATAAAACACGCGGGCGATTCCTTCCGCGCCTTTGAGCCGCAGCTCGAACAAGCCGCCGCCGAAGGCTTCGGTATGCGGCGCGCCCAGATTCGCGCCTGTTTCAGCCATGCGAAGCGTCAGCGCGGCATAACGCGCGCGCAGGGTCAAGGGCAGTGATTCAATGTCCGCTTTAACCGCTTCGCTGTAGTAGCCAATGGTGTATTCCATGACGCGAATAATAACGAATATGTTAATAATGTCCAGTGTCTTTCCCACGGGTTGACATCCGCCGTGAACGGACCGCCATGCCGCCGTCCCCGCGAAAAACGGGGATCGGGATTGGAACCCCGTCTGAAGCGGCGAGGAGAAATCCGCCGCGCTCGACCGCCAATTCCCACATTCCCACCGCTCCACGGCCTTGCCACGGGCTGTCTCTCTCAAGAGGAAGGCCTTGATCGAAGCGCGGGCGTTTTCCGTTAAAAAGCGAACGAGGCGGGCGTCCCGTCCGCGCGCCATTTTTGGCCCGTGCCTCGCGCCGGATCGGGTCGGGTGAATCGGCGCGGGGTCTTTTCGCCGTGGAGGAACTTAAAACACAGGGAAAAGACAAAGTTCTGTCACCCACTTTGATCCCGGCGGTCACGGCGGGCGGGTGTTGTCCGCCCCGCGAAAATCCCGTGTTCGAGATGCGGGAAACCGCATTCTGAACGGGTTTCCTCCGTGCCTTCCGTGTTTCTTCGTGGTCATTGCTTTCATCCATCGACGTGAATGGGAGGGTGTGAAATGCGGCAGGACATGACGGGAGCGCCGCCGCGCCGGGCGGCGCTGGCGCTGGCCGCGCTGGGCGTGGTCTATGGCGACATCGGCACCAGTCCGCTTTATACGATCAAGGAAGTGTTCGGCGGCGCGCGCCCGATTCCGCTGTCCCAGGCCAACGTCCTGGGCGTCCTTTCCTTGGTGCTGTGGGCGCTGATCGTCGTCGTTTCGATCAAGTACGTGGTGTTCATCATGCGCGCCGACAACCGTGGCGAAGGCGGCGTGATGGCCATGATCGCGCTGGCGCTGCATTCGGCGCGCGGCGACGCCCGGCGCGAAAGGCTCGTGCTGGCGGCGGGCCTGCTGGGCGCCGGCATGTTTTACGGCGACGGCATGATCACGCCGGCGATCTCGGTGCTCTCCGCGCTGGAAGGGCTGGAAGTGGCCACGCCGCTGCTGGCGCCCTACGTGCTGCCGATGACGCTGGCGGTGCTGTTCCTGCTGTTCTTTTTTCAGCGCCACGGAGCCGGTTCGATCGGCCGGTTCTTCGGCCCGGTCATGCTGCTCTGGTTCGTGTCGCTGGCGCTGTTCGGCATTTCCGGCGTCGCGCGCAATCCCCAGGTCCTCGGCGCGGTCAATCCGCTGCATGGCCTGCGTTTTCTCGCCGAAAACCGCGGCTTGGCGCTCGTCGCCATGGGCGCGGTCGTCCTGGCGGTCACCGGGGCCGAGGCGCTCTACGCCGACATGGGCCATTTCGGCGCCAAACCGATCCGGCAAGCGTGGTTTTTCGTCGTCCTGCCGTCGCTGATGCTCAATTATTTCGGCCAGGGCGCGCTGATCCTGGCCGATCCCTCCGCCGTCGCCAATCCTTTCTACCACCTGGCGCCCGCGTGGATGCTCTATCCCCTGGTCGGACTCTCCACGATGGCGACCGTGATCGCCTCGCAGGCGGTGATCTCCGGCGCGTTCTCGGTGTCGCGGCAGGCCATGCAGCTCGGTTTCCTGCCGCGCTCCGAGGTCAGGCACACGTCGGACAGCGAACAGGGCCAGGTTTACCTGCCGGGCGTCAATTGGGGCCTTTTCTGCGCTGTGGCGGTTCTCGTCATCGGCTTCGGCTCCAGTTCCGACATCGCCGCCGCCTACGGCATCGCGGTCACGGGCGACATGGTGATCACCTCGTGCCTGGCCGCGTTCGTCGCGGTAAAAACCTGGGGCTGGGGGTGGGGCAGGGCGATTGCCCTGTTCGCGCTGTTCCTGCTGGTCGAGATCGCCTTCTTCGCGGCCAACGTCCTGAAAATTCCGGACGGCGGCTGGTTCCCGCTGGCGGCCGGCGCGCTGATCTTCCTGCTCATGAGCACCTGGAAGCGGGGCGCGCGACTGCTGACCGGGCGCACCAGCGGCGAGGCCGTCGATCTGGACGCCTTCATCGACGCCCTGTTCGTCTCGGAACCCGTGCGCGTCGCCGGCACGGCGGTGTTCATGACCTCGGACAACGAGCGGGTGCCCAACGCCATGCTGCACAACCTGATGCACAACAAGGTGTTGCACGAGCGGGTGCTGGTGCTCTCGGTGCGGGTGTCCGACGCGCCCTACGTGCCGGAAGCCGATCGGATCGAGATCGCGGCGCTCAGGGGCGGCTTCTACCGGGTGAGCGTGCGCTACGGCTTCAAGGACGAGCCGGACATTCCGGCGGCGCTGGCGCTGGGCGCGGCGCGGGGCCTGGAGATCGACATGATGGAGACCTCGTTCTTCCTCGGCCGCGCCACGCTGATCCCCAGGGTCGGGTCGGAAATGACGTACTGGCGGGAAAAGCTGTTCGTGTTCATGTATAAAAACGCCAGCAGCGCGATGAGCTTCTACAAAATCCCGACCCACCGCGTCGTCGAGCTGGGGGCGCAGGTGACGTTGTAGGGGGCGCGATGAATCGCGCCCCTACGGCCTCTCTCTCCGCCAACCCGTGGGCCGGCCACGGCGGCCACGTCGACGGCTTCAGGCTCGCGGAAGCCGAATACGGCGTCGTCCGCATGTTCAACGGAGATTCACGCGCGTTTCCCGTCGAGCAAGGCCATCATCCGGCCATGGTAAAACCCTTGGCCGGTCTCGGCGACGGACGGGCCGTTCCGTCCGGCGGCGCGGATGATGCCGCCCGGCTCGACACGATCAGGGCCGAGACCGGCGAAGCGGCATCCCGCTTACCCCACTGACATCTGAATGACTGGAGAACACATGAAAAAGCTGTCCATACTGTTGATCTATCCTTTCGTCGCGCTTGGATTGAGCGGCTGCGGAGAAAAACCCGAACCCGTGCAAACGGTAGACTGGTACAAAGAGCACAACGAAGAACGTATGGCAATGGTCAAGAAATGCGAGAATAACCTAGGCGAACTTGCCAAGACGCCCAACTGTATAAACGCCACAAAAGCCGCCAATGCACTTATATGGTCGTCACGTAAAGCTATCCCACTTAAACCACTGACCAAAGAAGACTTCGACAAAAAGATAGAGGTGAAGAAGGCTCAAGGGAAATGAGAAGTAATCATGGCAACCGATGTAATGAAATGAAACACCGCCGCCAATCCCGCCTATCCACGGGGACCGCGTCGAAATTTCGCTGAAAACTTCGGCAAGAGCTGGAAAAACACCGGGCGGTAACGTAACGAAAGGCTGAAAAAAGGTTCATGTCAGTCAACGACGAGTGGCAACTGGCGCTCTGAAACCCAGGCCGCCAACAGTTGCTTCTCCAGCGATTCCTCGATGGCGATTTGCTGGAACGGACTGGCCGGAAACACGTAATCCTCCCCGGATTCATCGATGACGCGCGCGCATGGGCCAAACTCAAGCGGCGAAGTCCGTCCATCGAAGCGAACCGCGCCCGCGCGGCCGTCCGCCAAACCGACGCCCCGTGCGCCGGCGGTTTGTCCGGCGCGCGCGATCCCGGCGGGGCGGAATACGGCCGGGATCGCGGGGCGCGGCCAACCTTTCAGTACAGCAAGTGCTCCCGCCGCGCCTCCAGCCAGTCGGCTTCGTCGCGCGCGGCCAGGCGGTCGAGGTCGGCGGGCGTCGCGGCCGGGTCGTCGACCCAGGCGCGCAGCAGATCGCTGCCGTTGATCAGGTCGATGGCCAGGCGGTCACGCTCGTATTCGTAGACGAAATCGCGCCAGAGCGGATAGTCCGGATGGAGCCGGCGGATGGCCTTGAAGACCAGCGCCATCAGCCGCCAGGGACGGAATTCGCGGTGCCGGTAGCCGCCGTCCTCGACGTGGATCTGCGCGCCGTTGCACGGTTTTCCGGTGTGCTTGTGGAACGTTGGCTCGAACCAGACGTCGCGTAGCCGGCAGCCGGCGAGCCAGCCGGGCGCAAGCCGCCGCATTTCGGCGATCACCGCGCGCGCGTCGATGTCCGGCGCGCCGAAGAGTTCGAGCGGGCGCGTCGTGCCGCGGCCTTCCGAGAGCGTCGTGCCTTCGAGCATCACCGTGCCGGCGTAGCAGCGCGCCATGAAGAGGTTCGGCGCGTTCGGGCTGGGATTCACCCAGGCGCGTTCGCCGAGCGGCCAGCCGAAGCCGGGAGCGCCGTCCGGCCGCCAGCCCCGCATGGGGATCACCCGGCAGTCGACGTCCAGTCGGAACTCGGCGACGAACCAGCGCGAAAGTTCGCCGAGCGTGAGGCCGTGGCGCATCGGCAGCGGCCCCGCGCCGACGAAACTCTCCCATCCGGGCCGCAGCGTCAGGCCCTCGACCGGCCGGCCCGCCGGGTTGGGGCGGTCGAGCACCCAGACCGCCTTGCCGCGCCGCGCGGCGGCTTCGAGCATGTAGCGCAGCGTGGTGATGAAGGTGTAGATGCGGCAGCCGAGATCCTGCAAGTCGACCAGCAGGACGTCGAAAGCGTCGAGCATCGCCTCGGTCGGCCGCCGCGCGTCGCCGTACAGGCTGAAGACCGGGATGCCGCGCCGGGGATCGATGAAATCCGGCGATTCGGCCATGTTGTCCTGCTTGTCGCCGCGCAGGCCGTGCTGCGGACCGAAAGCCGCCGTCAACTTCAGGCCGGGAAGCGCCGCGAGCGCGTCGAGCGCGTGCGTCAGATCGGCGGCGACCGACGCCGGATGCGCCAGCAGGGCGACGCGGCGGCCGATCAGCGGCCGCCGCAGATCGGCGTCGGCGAGCAGGCGGTCGAGACCGAGGGCGATGGGCGCGTTTGTCATCCGATGGCGAGTCTTGCGCGGGCGAAGAAATTTTCCATCGGCGCGATGACGATGATCTCGGCGAGCGGCGGCGGGGACAGGAAAACTCCCCTGGGCGTGCGCGGAAATTTCATGGACATGGAACGAAAATCGGGCGGCTTCGTGAATCGATTGGCATCTTGCGGAAAATGAACGCATGTATTTTACTTTGGGACTGACCTGTTCAAGAAGTCGGATTGGGTTGCCGTGATGTATGAAAGGCGCGACCGGCGGAGCCAGACGAAGCCAGGGAAGCGGCCAATGAGGAAACTCCTTGAGCAATCGAAATCTTGGATGAAAATTCGACATTCGGCTTCCCGGCCAGGACAGTCCGGAGGGCCGCCAATTCAAAGAATGCGGCGCTGCGCGCCGGAAAGTACGCGCTGGATTCCCGCTTGCGCGGGAATGACGGTGGAGGTGGAACTGGCGAAGGCAACGGCGGATTGGGTTCCAGTTTATCGAGGCAGTGACGATCTTTTGATTTTCGCCGCGCCCGTCGTGATTGAAAAGATTTGCCTACATACTTCCTTCCGTCATTCCCGCGAACGCGGGAATCCAGTTCCATGCTTCCAGTCCGAAGGACTGCCAATTCAAAGAATGCGGCGCTGCGCGCCGGAAAGTACGCGCTGGATTCCCGCTTGCGCGGGAATGACGGTGGCGATGGAACTGGCGAAGGCAGCGGCGGACTGTGTTCCCGTTTATCGAGGCGGTGACGATCTTTTGATTTTCGCCGCGCTTGCCGTGTCCGCCGTGATTGAAAAGATTTTCGCTTTCCGCCGCGTCCGTCGCGCTTATCCGCTTTTTCCGGGTAAACCCGCGAATTCACGGCGCGTGATGGCGCGTTGCGCGGCGCGCGTGTCCGTCGAAGGCGTCCAGCAAACGCTCGCGCCAGGCAAGGAGCGCGTCGTCGTTCGCCAGTACTTCGAGCGCGCTCACGCATCGCGCCCATTGCAGGGAGCCGAAAAGGATGTAGTCGGCATACAGGGGCGCCGACCCGCCCAGGAAGGGCTGATGGGCAAGCGTTCGCCGGAACGGATCGAGCGACTGGCGGAAGCGCGCGAGGTCGGCGTCCCGGTTCGCGGTGACTTCTTCCAGCGGTTTGCCGAAGCGCCGTTCGCGGCTCGCGCGGAAGTAGGCGCGATCCTTTTCGTGCAGGAGCGGATAGATGTCCGAGACGAGCAGCCGCGACAGGCCGGCGTTGACGACGGTGTCCGTGAATTCGTTGACGAAGCGCGTCACCGCCTGACCGGCGGCTCCGCCGAACAGGGACGGCGCGTCGGGATGGGCGCGCTCCAGATGCTCGGCGATCGCCCACGAATCGAAGACGACCGTTTCGCCGTCGACCAGGACGGGCACCTGTCCTTGCCCCGAAAAGGCGATCGCTTCCTTTTCGGTGAAACGCCAGGGAAGCGTCGTGAATTCCAGTCCCTTGTGCAGCAGCGCCATGCGCGAGCGCCAGCAGTACGGGGAAAAGCGCAGGCTGGCGTCCTCGCCGGCCAGTTCATACAGGAGGCGCGAAGTCATTTCCCGCTTCCGATGGAGGACGCGCTTTGTCCGAAAAGCAACGCTTTGGAGGCTTCGGTCACGGTCGGCGCGGTATTGATCTCGTCGGCCCGGCGATACGCCGCGCCCACCGCCGGACGCGCCCGGATCGTTTCGAACCAGCGTTTCAGGCGGGGGAATTCTTCCAGATCCTGCTGCTGCCGCTGCCACGGAACGATCCAGGGATACGCCGCCATGTCGGCGATCGAATAGTCGCCGGCGATGAATTCGCGGTCGGCCAGGCGTTTGTCCAGCACGCCGTACAGCCGGTTCGTTTCCTTCACGTAGCGGTCGATCGCGTAGGGTATTTTTTCGGGGGCGTACACGCCGAAATGATGGTTTTGCCCGGCCATCGGGCCGAGTCCGGCCATCTGCCAGAAAAGCCATTGCAGCGTCTCCGCGCGCCCTCGTGGATCGGACGGGATGAAACGGCCCGTCTTTTCGGCCAGATAGAGCAGGATCGCCCCCGATTCGAAAAGCGGGATCGGCGCTCCGCCGCCGGCCGGCGCGTGATCTACGATCGCCGGAATGCGGTTGTTCGGCGAAATTTTCAGGAAATCCGGCGCGAACTGCTCGCCCTTGGAAATGTTGACCGGAACGATCCGGTAGGGAATCCCCGTCTCTTCCAGGAAAATCGTGATTTTGTGGCCGTTGGGCGTGGTCCAGTAATAGAGGTCGATCATGAGAAGCTCCCGTGGGTGTGTCGATTGGCCGATGACCGGAATCGCCGATGGGAAACCGGGTAGAATCCGCCGGGCGGAATCTGGCGTTCCAGCGGCGCTACTGTAGCGCGAACCGCGATCCTTGTGCCGGCGATCTCGAAGGGAGCAGCGATGCAAACGGCGCTTTCCGGTTATCCGATCACAGTCGAACAGGCGGTGGCCTGGGGGGAACTGGACCCCAACGGGCACGTGAACAACATCTGGTATTTCCGCTACATCGAAAACGCGCGCGTCGCGCTGTACCAGCGCATCGGCAAATACGACCCCGAAGCGGCCGGCGGCGTCACGATCGTCGTCGGGTCGATCGGCTGCCGGTTCAAATCCGCGCTGGGCTTCGGCGACACCGCCGTCACCGGCGTGCGGATCGACGCGATCGACGAGGACAAATTCCTCACATCCTACCGGGTCATCCGGAAATCCGACGAAGCCATCGTCGCGGAAGCGGAAGCGACGCTCATCGGCTACGACCCCCAAAAGCAGGGCAGGGCCGCGATTCCCGAAAAGCTGCGGACGGCACTCGAAGCCATCCGCCTTGAGAGCCGGCCGGCGGATCGCCCGGACGCGCGGATGGCGGGCGCGGCCAGCCTGTTCGGCGACGCCGTTCCGCCCCGCCAGGGCGAGCGTTTCGATACGATTCTCCGCCGCCGGAACCTGGTGATCGAGCGCATCGTCAGCTCGCCGGCGATCGTCTCGCGGCGATACGAGCAGATTCAGGACGAATGGGTCCTGATGGTTCGCGGCGAGGCCGTGCTGCAAGTGGCCGGAAAAACGATCGCGCTCGCGTCGGGCGATCACGTCTTCCTGCCCGCCGGAACGCCCCACGCCGTCGAGCGCGTATCGGCGGGCGCCGTCTGGCTGGCGGTCCATCTGTACCCGGAGGAAGACCGCCCGGTCTAGGCATTTTCGGTTTCCCCGGAAATTCCCGCGCGAAGTTTTCGCGGGGACGGCGGCGCTGCCTCGCCCGTCGTGGCTTCAAACGGCCCGAACCGCCACGCCGTCAAGGCAAGCATCCCTCTTGGGGGGAGCGCGCCGAAGGCGGGTTGGAGGGAGTTCGGCGCTTGAATTTCAGGCGCGAATGTTTGATGAACGGACTGGATTTCGGCGATCGAGGGAATGAGGGTTTTCTGTTCATCCGCGTTTGAGAACTCAGCCGCCGAACTCCTTCCGTCACGCCTTCGGCGTGACACCTCCCTCAGGAGGGAGATTTGACTTGCGGGCTTCGCGCCGGAATGTACGTTCCCGGATTCCCGCTCATCACGACATTCCAAACTAGAATAAGGAGACAGAGACATTTACCTCTGAATGACGGAAATTTTCAGGCATGTGATTCAAACCCGCTCCAAACCCTCGCCCCAGCCCCTAAACCCCAAAATGGAATAATGCTCTCATGAATCCTCACACCCCCGCCGATCTCATTCTGCGTCATGGCCGCTTTATCACCCTGGACCGGAGCAGACCCGTCGCCAGCGCCGTTGCCGTCAGGGACGGCAGATTCCTCGCCGTGGGCGAGGAAAAGGAAATCATGGCGCTGGCCGGACCGGCCACCCAGGTCGTCGATCTCAAGGGACGCGCCGCGTTGCCGGGGCTGATCGACAACCATACTCACGTGGTGCGCGGCGGCCTCAACTTCAATATGGAACTGCGTTGGGACGGCGTGCGTTCGCTCGCCGACGCCATGGACATGCTGAAGCGCCAGGTGGCGATCACCCCGCCGCCGCAGTGGGTGCGCGTCGTCGGCGGTTTCACCGAACACCAGTTCGCCGAAAAACGCTTGCCCACCCTCGAAGAAATCAACGCCGTCGCGCCCGATACTCCGGTGTTCCTGCTCCACCTCTACGACCGGGCGCTGCTCAACGCCGCCGCCCTGCGCGTCGTCGGCTACACCCGCGACACGCCCGAACCGCCCGGCGGCGAGATTATCCGCGACGCCCACGGCAACCCGACGGGCCTGCTGCTCGCCCGGCCCAACGCCAGCATTCTTTACGCGACGCTGGCCAAGGGGCCGAAGCTGCCTTTCGAGTACCAGGTCAACTCCACGCGCCACTTCATGCGCGAACTCAATCGCCTGGGCGTGACCGGCGTGATCGACGCCGGCGGCGGTTTCCAGAACTATCCGGAGGACTACGCGGTGATCCAGAAACTGGCCGACGCGGGTCAGATGACGGTACGCCTGGCCTACAACCTGTTCACGCAAAAGCCCCGGCAGGAGAAAGAGGACTTCCTCAAATGGACGGCCTCGGTCAGGTACAAGCAGGGCGACGACTATTTCCGCCACAACGGCGCCGGTGAAATGCTGGTGTTCTCGGCGGCGGATTTCGAGGATTTCCGCCAGCCGCGCCCGGACATGCCGCCGGAAATGGAGGGCGAACTGGAAGAGGTCGTGCGCATCCTTGCCCAGAACCGCTGGCCCTGGCGGCTGCACGCGACGTATGACGAAACCATTTCGCGCGCGCTCGACGTGTTCGAAAAGGTGAACCGGGATACGCCGCTGGCGGGAATCCACTGGTTCTTCGACCACGCCGAAACCATCTCCGAACGTTCCATCGACCGCGTCGCGGCGCTGGGCGGCGGCGTCGCCGTGCAGCATCGCATGGCCTACCAGGGTGAATACTTCGTCGAACGCTACGGCGCGGCCGCCGCCGAGGCCACGCCGCCGATCGCCCGCATGTTGGCAAGGGGCGTCGAGGTTTCGGCGGGCACCGACGCCACGCGCGTCGCCTCCTACAACCCGTGGGTGTCGCTCTACTGGATGATCGCGGGACGGACGGTCGGCGGCCTGACGCTGTATCCGCGTCGCAACTGCCTGGATCGGGAAACGGCGTTGCGCATGTGGACCGAGAAAGTCGCCTGGTTCACGGACGAGGAAGGCCAGCGCGGGCGTATCGAGGCGGGACAGTTCGCCGACCTGATCGTGCCGGACAAGGACTTCTTCGCCTGCGCCGAGGAAGACATTCCTTTCCTGACGTCCGATCTCACCGTGGTCGGCGGCCGCGTGGTCTACGGCGCGGGCGATTTTGCCGCGCTCGACGGCGATCCGCCGCCGCCCGCCATGCCGGAGTGGTCGCCGGTACGCGCGTTCAAGGGCTACGCGGCCTGGGGCGAACCGGACGGAGCGGGACGCCGCTCCCTGAACTACCGCGCCGCCGCCCCGTGCGCCTGCGGTCACGCCTGTGCCCTGCACGGCCATGCGCACGCGCGGGCCTGGGCCGCGAACGCGCCGGCGGCCGATCTCAAAAGTTTCTTCGGCGCGCTCGGTTGCTCGTGCTGGGCCGTGTGATTCCAATTCCGGATTGCCCGCGCCTCGTTTTCGCGGCGCGATCGATCTGGAAATGGGATGCGAAGAGACGAAGCGTGACGCGGCGTCCGGCCAATCCGCCGCCGCCCGCCCCGATCGAGAACGCGCGATCCGCCGGGCGGCGAAACCGGGCGCTTACCGACGCCAACCGCCAGCGCATGGCCGTGGCCCGCCGACGCGATGGTCGCGGCGCGAACGGCGGCGCGGTGATATAGTCGTCGCCGTTCGATCGCGCGTCCGGCGGCGGAAGGCGCGATCCGCGACATTCACCGGAATCATCGGAACAGACCCCGAACCATGTGGAAATCGATCGTCGCCATCTCCGCCGGCGCGGCGCTGGGCGCGCTGCTGCGCTGGCATCTGGGCGGCCGCCTGAACGCCCTGTTCCCCGCCATTCCCCCCGGAACGCTGGCGGCGAACCTGATCGGCGCGTATGTCATCGGGCTGGCCGTGGCCTTTTTTTCTTCCCATCCGGCCATTTCGCCGGAATGGCGCTTGCTGATCGTCACCGGCTTTTGCGGCGGATTGACGACGTTCTCGGCGTTCTCGGCGGAAATCACCGCCCTCCTGCAACAGGGACGGCCGTTCCTGGCCGCCAGCGCGATCGCCGGCCACGTGGCGGGTTCGATCATCATGACGTTCGCCGGCATCGGGACCGTATACGGCATCAGGCGCGTTCTGTAGTCATTCCATTTCCACGG
The DNA here is from genome assembly GCA_031257115.1 of Accumulibacter sp. GTDB lineage: Bacteria > Pseudomonadota > Gammaproteobacteria > Burkholderiales > Rhodocyclaceae > Propionivibrio. The sequence continues at coordinate 3,303 of JAIRPF010000077.1, read as the reverse complement.
CTTGTCTTGCGGCGCTTCGCGCCGGCGGCCCTAGCCGGTTCTTGCGCTTATTTTTGCCTGGGCGCTGCGGTAGAATGGGGCGGTGGATAAGTTCTCGGAAAATGTCTATCTGGTCGGCCTGATGGGCGCGGGTAAAACGACGGTCGGCCGGTCGCTGGCCAGGCGTCTGGGCTTGGGTTTCGTCGATACGGACAGGGAAATCGAATCGCGCACGGGCGTGAACATTCCGACGATTTTCGAAATCGAGGGCGACGAGGGTTTCCGCAGGCGTGAATCCTGCGTCATGGCGGAGATCGCCAAAAAGAAGGGCTGGGTGGTGGCGACCGGCGGCGGCGGTGTGCTGCGCGAGGAAAACCGGGCCGGAATGCGGGCCAGCGGATTCGTCGTCTATCTCAACGTCCCGCCGCGGACGCTCTGGGAGAGAACGCGCTACGGCAAGAACAGGCCCCTGCTCCAGGTCGACGATCCGCTGTCGAAACTGAATCAGCTTTTCGTCGCGCGTGATCCGCTGTACCGGGAGGTGGCGGACTTCGTCGTGAACGGCGGGAAAACGGGCGCCCAGGGAATCCTTCAATGCTTGCTCAAGGAGTTGTCGGAACGATGGGAACGCCTTTGATGCCTTACGCCGTTTCGGCGGCCAATTCGCGCGGGCGGCGTTTCCACGAGCCGCTTCCCGCCTATCGGAGCGAATTCCAGCGGGATCGTGACCGGATCGTCCACTCGACCGCCTTTCGCAGACTCGAATACAAGACGCAGGTTTTCGTCAATCACGAAGGCGATCATTTCCGCACCCGTCTGACGCACAGCCTGGAAGTGGCGCAGATTGCCCGCGGGATGGCGCGCGAGCTTGGCCTGAACGAGGATCTGACGGAGGCCATCTCGCTGGCCCACGACCTGGGGCACACGCCGTTCGGGCACGCCGGGCAGGACGCGCTGAATGAGCGCATGGCCGGTTTCGGGGGCTTCGAGCACAACCTGCAAAGCCTGCGCATCGTCGATGCGCTGGAACAGCATTATGCGTCCTTCGACGGCCTCAACCTGTGCTTCGAAACGCGCGAAGGCATCCTGAAGCACTGTCCCGCCGAGACGGCGGCCCGGCTCGGCGATCTCGGCGAACGCTTCCTCCGCCACGCGCAACCTTCGCTGGAAGCGCAGATATGCAATCTGGCGGACGAGGTCGCCTACAACAATCACGACATCGACGACGGCCTGCGTTCCGGGCTGCTGTCGCTCGGCCAGCTGGAAGAAGTCTCGCTGTTCGAGCGCAACCGGGCGCTGGTGAGAAACGCCCACGGCGCGGCGGAGGGGCAGCGGCTGATTCACGAGACCGTCAGGCGGATGATCAACGCGCTGGTGTGCGATCTGGTGGAGACGACGAAGTCCAACATCGCCCGCTGCGCGCCGCGGACGCTCGACGACGTCCGGCAAGCCGGGGCGCTCGTGGATTTTTCCGGGGAAATGCGCGACGCGCAGCGCGAAATGAAGCAATTTCTCAGAAAGAATTTGTACCAGCACCATGAAGTGCTGCGCATGACGCTGAAAGCGCGGCGCATCGTCGGCGATCTGTTTTCGGCGTTTATCGACGATCCGCGCATGCTTCCGCCGGCGTATCGCAGCGACAGCGAGCAACCGCGCCGGGTCGCCGACTACATCGCCGGAATGACCGACCGCTACGCGATGAAGGAACACCGGCGGCTTTTCGCCGTCGGCGAAATCTGATTTCGGTCGTATCGGTGAAAGCCGGAATCCGGGCCTGCGCCGGCATGACGGAGAAAACGTGGAGGCGCCTTTCACAAAACGCGGGAGGCGTCTTTCATCATCGGCGCGAAAATGGAATTGGAAATGGAATCAGAGACCGGCCTCGGTTTCGAGCGCGCGCTGGAAGCGCCGGCACGCCTCGGCGATGCCGTCCGCTTGCCGGAAGACGGTGAATATGCCGGTGACGTACACTTCGGCGCCCCGGCGGGCGCATTCGATCGCGTTTGGATAATCGACGCCGCCGTCGATGGAGATCAGGAAATCCAGGTTGTGCCGCTCGCGCAGGGCCACGAGTTCGGAAACGCGTGGGAGGCTGTCGACCATGAATTTCTGGCCCGCATAACCGGGTTCGACCGTCATCAGCACCACGTAGTCGACGAAATGGATGACGGGTTCGACGGCGGCGACGGGCTGGCTGGGGTTGATGACCACGCCGGCCTTCATTCCCATTTCGCGGATCGTGGCGAGCACGCGGCGCGAGAAATTCGTCGCGTCCATGTGGAAGCTGACCCAATCCGCCCGGTTGGCCTCGAGCAGCGGCAGGTAACTCATCGGATCGGTGACCATGAGATGGACGTCGGTCTCGATCGCCGGGTATTTTTGCTTCAGCTCGCCGGCCAGCCGGACGGGAAGCCCGATATTCGGCACATAGTGCCCGTCCATGACATCGACGTGAAACCAATGCGCGCCGCCCCGCGCCAGCTCATCGGCCTCCCGGCCAAGTTCGAGGAGGTCGCAATTGGCCAGCGAAGGCGCGTTGATGATTCGGGAGGCGCTCATGTTTACTCCAATCGTTCTCCGTGGATTTTCCGCGTGCGCAAATCCATGAAATCACGCTCCTCGGCTTCGCGGCTGACCATGCGGAACACGTATCAGCGTTCGCGGTAGACCTCCGCGCCGCTCCGCGCGAACTCCGCCGATTTCTCCTCCATGCCCCTGGCGAGAGCTTCGCTCTCGCTCACGCCTTGCGCCGCGGCGAAGTCGCGCACTTCCTGGGTGATCTTCATCGCGCAGAAGCGCGGCCCGCACATCGAGCAAAAGTGCGCCGTCCTGGCCGATTCGCGGGGCAGCGTCTCGTCGTGGAAGGCGCGCGCCCGGTCCGGGTCGAGGCCGAGGTTGAACTGGTCGTCCCAGCGAAATTCGAAGCGCGCCTTGCTCATCGCGTTGTCGCGGATTTGCGCGCCGGGATGGCCCTTGGCGAGGTCGGCGGCGTGCGCGGCGAGCTTGTAGGCGATGATGCCTTCCTTGACGTCGTCCTTGTCCGGCAGGCCGAGATGTTCCTTCGGCGTCACGTAGCAGAGCATCGCCGCGCCGTACCAGCCGATCATCGCCGCGCCGATGCCGCTGGTGATGTGATCGTAGCCCGGCGCGACGTCGGTGGTCAGCGGCCCCAGCGTGTAGAACGGCGCTTCCTTGCAGTATTCGAGCTGCAAGTCCATGTTTTCCCTGATAAGGTGCATCGGCACGTGGCCGGGGCCTTCGATGAAAACCTGGCAATCGTGCGCCCTGGCGACGCCGGCCAGCTCGCCGAGCGTTTTCAGCTCG
>JAIRPF010000010.1 GCA_031257115.1 Accumulibacter sp. | reverse complement strand
CGCCGCGCCGCATTTTCTTGCAAGCCTTCGGCTTGGAGTAAACGCGCTGGATTCCCGCCTTCGCGGGAATGACGGAGAGCTTTCAAGGCATGGAAATGACGAAACCGCCGCCTTTTGGTTGAAGGATTTTTTTACCACGGAGACATTCAGGCCCCGATGTCATCATTCCCGCGCGGGTGAAATCCTCCGTCATCATCGCGCATGTGACCCCCTCCGTCATCCACGCGCGGGTAAAACCCTCCGTCATTCCCGCGAAAGCGGGAATCCAGGACGTATTTCCCGGTACGCCGCGCCGCATTTTCTTGCAAGCCTTCGGCTTGGAATGAACACGCTGGATTCCCGCCTTCGCGGGAATGACGGCGGGCTTTCAAGGCATGGGAATGACGAAACCGCCGCCTTGCCTCCGCGCCGCTTTCATCTTTCGGCCAATGAACAATCCGGATTTAACGCAATGAACAATCGAGACTCCAAAAATGACTGAAAAATCCGTAGTCCCGCGCCGCCGGTTCCTCAAGGCCGGGCTGCTGGCACTGGGCGCGGGGCTGGGCGGATACGGCCTGGCCCGGCCCCGGCTCGTCAATCCCTGCCGCGACCCCGCGCTCGACGCGCTCGCGGAAAGCCCGTGGCTCGCCAGGGTCTGGGACGGACTCGATCCCGGAGAGGTTTGGGATTGCCACGCGCATCTGGCGGGCGTCGGCGACAGCGGCAACGGTCTCGAAATCGGGCGGCAGTTGCGGAGCCTGTGGCATCCCGTGCTCTACGGCCAGCGCCTGTTTTATCTCAACGCCGGCTGCGTTTCGACCGAACCCGGCAGCGTCGACGAAAACTACGCGCGCCGCCTCGCCCTGCTCGCGCAAAACACCGCGCCCGGCTTCAAGGCGCTGCTTTTCGCCTTCGACTGGTATCGCGGCGCCGACGGCCGCCCCGACGCAAGGCGGAGCACGTTCCACGTGCCCGACGACTACGCCCGCCGCGTGGCGGCGGCGCGGCCGGACGTGTTCGAATGGGCGGCCTCGATCCATCCCTACGCCCCCGACGCCGTGGACCGGCTCGAAGCCGCCGTGGCGCGGGGAGCGAAGGCGGTGAAATGGCTGCCGGCGGCGCAGAACATCGATCCCGCGTCGAAACGCTGCGAGGCGTTCTTCGCCGCGCTTGCCCGCCTGCGCGTGCCCTTGATTACCCACTGCGGCGCGGAAAAGGCGGCGCAAAACGCGAGCCTGGAACACCTCGGCAATCCCCTGCGCCTGCGTCGCGCCCTGGACGCGGGGGCGCGGGTGGTGGTGGCGCACTGCGCCACACTGGGCGCGGACGAAGACCTCGACCGGCCCGGCACGCGGCGCGCGAGCTTCGAACTGTTCGCCCGCCTCATGGATCGGCCGGAATGGAAGGATCGCCTTTTCGGCGACATTTCCGCCATCGCGCTGCGCAACCGCAAGCCCGTGGTCATTCGCGCCCTGCTCGAACACGACGACTGGCACGACCGCCTGCTCAACGGCTCCGACTATCCGCTGCCCGGCATCCTGCCGCTGGTTTCGCCCGCCGCGCTGGCTTCCCGCGGTCTTTTGCCGAGGGCGGCCGTCGCCGACCTGCAAACCTTGCGCGAACACAATCCGCTCCTCTTCGATCTGGCCTTGAAACGCGCCCTGTCGTGGAACGGCAAATCCTTTCCGGCGCGGGTCTTTGCCACCCGCGCCTTTTTTGAAAGACACACGAATGAATGAGACATCCCCTGGCGAGGCCGGACGGCGTTCCCAGTTCGCGCTGCTCCGCGAACGCCGCTTCTGGCCGCTGTTCGTCACCCAGTTCCTGGGCGCGTTCAACGACAATGCCTACAAGAACGCGCTGGTCGTGTTGCTCACCTTCGGCGCCGCCGCCTGGACGGCCATGCCGCCGGAAGTGCTCGCCAACGTGGCGGCGGGTCTGTTCATCCTGCCGTTCTTCCTCTTTTCCGCCACCGCCGGGCAACTGGCGGACAAGTTCGACAAGGCGCTTCTCGCGCGCGCGACCAAGGCGCTGGAAATTTTCATCGTCGCGCTCGCCGGCCTGGGCTTCTGGTGGCACAGCCTGTCCGTGCTGCTCGCGGCGCTCTTCCTGCTTGGGCTGCAATCGACGCTGTTCGGCCCGGTGAAATACGCCATTCTGCCGCAGCACCTCGCCCCCGGCGAACTCGTCGGCGGCAACGCGCTGGTGGAAGCGGGGACTTTCGTTTCCATCCTGCTCGGCACGCTCACCGGCGGCCTGCTGGCCGGACTCGACGGCGGCGTCGGCTGGATCGTCGCCATCTGCCTCGCGGTGGCGATCGGCGGCTACTGGGCGAGCCGCCGCATTCCCGAAGCGCCCGCGCCCGCGCCGGAACTGAAAATCGCCGCCAATCCGCTGAGCGAGACATGGCGCTGTATCGGCTTCGCGCGCCGGGAGCGCAGCGTGTTCCTCTCCATTCTGGGAATCTCGTGGTTCTGGGCCTACGGCGCGCTGCTGCTGGCGCAGTTTCCGGCCTACACCAAGGACGTGCTCGGCGGCGACGAAAGCCTCGTGACCGTGCTGCTCGCGGTGTTCTCGGTCGGAATCGGCGCGGGTTCGCTGCTGTGCGAACGGCTCACCCACCGGCGCGGCAAGCCGGTGGAACCGGGGCTGGTGCCCATCGGCGCGCTCGGAATGGTCATTTTCGGCATCGACCTGGCGCTCGCCTCGCCGGGAGGAACCCCCGGCGCGGTCTTGCCGCTGGCCGGCGTCCTGGGCCAGGGTGGCGTCTGGCGCGTCCTCGCCGACCTGGTGATGCTCGGCGTCTCCGGCGGCGTCTACTGCGTGCCGCTCTACGCGCTCGTGCAGCAGCGCGGCGCGGTCGAATGCCGGGCGCGGATCATCGCCGCCAACAACATCCTCAACGCCCTGTTCATGGTGCTGGCCGCCCTGGGCGCCAGCCTGTTCCTTGGCAACGGTCACGGCATCCCGCGCCTGTTCCTGCTGGCGGCCGGACTCCATGCCGTCGTCACGGTCTACATCTTCAGCGTGGTACCGGAATTCCTCGTCCGCGCCCTGGCATGGCTGGGATGGCGGCAGGAATGATCCCGCCCCCACGGCCGCGCCGCCGGCGCGGCCCGGCGACGGAAAGACGATCGGCGTGTACGCCTGAAACGGGGCGGCGCCATCCGGAAAGCGAGTGGCGTTCCGCCATCCCCGCCCCTGGCGCGCCCAATTCAGCGGAGAGGGAGGCCGGACGAGGGTTAGGGTGAGGCGGAAATTCTTTCCGTCGCTTTCTTGTATCTATCGCAGCCATCTTGATCTCCCAAATCACAGGCCCTGCCAAAATATTTGAGCGCCTCTTCCCAGCTTTGCTTGACGCCCCTGCCGTTCGCGTACAGGAGGCCCAGAAGGGAACAGCCTAACGCATCCCCGCCATCACAGGCTTTTTGGTGGAGTTCGGCCGCCCTGAAATAATTCTGTTTGACGTCCTTGCCGTTCACGTACAGGAAGCCCAGATTGGAACAGCCTAACGCATCCCCGCCATCACAGGCTTTTTGGAAAAGCTCAGCCGCCCTGGAATCATTCCGTTTGACGCCCCTGCCGTTCACGTACAGGAAGCCCAGATTGGAACAGCCTCTCGCAACCCCGCCATCACAGGCTTTTTGGTGGAGTTCGGCCGCCCTGAAATAATTCTGTTCGACGCCCTTGCCGTTCGCGTACAGGCGGCCCAGAAAGTAACAGCTTCCCGCATTCCCGCCATCACAGGCTTTTTGGAAAAGCTCGGCATCCTTGTCTGGGGTGGCGGCATGAGCCGCGAAAGAAACAAGGGCAAAAACCAGACCGGCGACGATCTTTTTCATGATCTCCCCTTCATGAACGATACCCCGGAATGCTACCCCCCACTCACCCGCGAACGCAACCGGATCGACCCGGACGGCAGGCTGGCGCCCGGAACGGGGATCGTCAGGAAGGGAACGCCAGCGATTTGATCGTCAGCGGGACGATTTCGCCGCCGAGGAACGGTTTGCCGATGTCGATGTAGTCGCCTTCGCGCGTGAAAACTTCGTCGATCACGGCGATTTCCCGGCCGGGCAGGCGCGGTTGCAGCAACATGCCGAGCGCCTTGCCGATGTCCTGCCGCGCCACGACGAGCAGCGGGCGCGCTCCGGCGGGATGGCCGCCGGCGAATCGCGCCAGTTCTCCGGCGCAATATTCGACGCCGCGATACGCGACCGGCGTGTCGTCCGGCAGGGCCAGGGCGTAGCTGTCCGTTTCCGGGGAAATGTCCATCCGCCGCAGCGCGAGCGACCAGGCGGCGGCGAGCCGGCCTTCGCCGGCGGCGGCGCATTCCCGCCAGGAATCCGCCGGATGGGCCACCGGCACGTTGCGTATCGGCAATTGCCCGTTGTCGAGCCAGATCGTGCTGCCGGACAGCGACAGGCTGTAGACGCCGGCGCCGATCACGGTCGCGCGCAGGGTGTGTTTCGGCTCGGCGAGCGGCAGCGCGCGCAGCCCCGCGTGTTGCCGCAGCGCCTCCGCCAGCATCGGGCCGATGTCGCCGAAGGCCAGCGGGGAGGCCGCCGTTTCCGGATGGTAGAAGCACGCGCCGACGCCGCCGGAAACGCAGACGGCGTCGTAGCGGTGGCCGGCGCGCAGGGACGGCGTCATCAGCAGTTTTTGCGCGAGGACGGACGGCGCGCCGACGCAGATTTCGTATACCAGTTCCGCCATGCGCCGCGCCAGGCGCTCGGCTTTTTGCAGGTCGATGATGCTTTCCTGGAATCCCGCGCCGAACAGTTCGTCGCAAACGGCGCGCGCCGGCGCGTGCAGGCGGCGGACGCGGCCGTCGCTTCCGAGTTCGAGCAGGTGTCCGCCGACGTTCAGGCAGGCCGTGTCGACCACCCGTCCGGCCTCGAACACCGCGTAGTTCGACGTGCCGCCGCCGATGTCGATGTTGAGCACGCGGCTGTTGCCCTGGCGCGACATTTCCGCCGCGCCGGAGCCTTGCCCGGCGATCACGGATTCCAGGTGCGGCCCGGCGGTGGCGACGACGAAATCCCCCAGCCGTTCCGCCAGGCCCATGATCGCCGCCCGCGCGTTGCGCGCCTTGGATGTCTCGCCGGTGATGATGATCGCGCCGGAAGCGATCCGCCGCGTGTCGAATCCGGCGGCGGCGTATTGCGCCAGGACGAAATCGCGCAGCTCGTCCTCATGCACGTGCCCGTCGTCGTCGATCGGGGTCGATACCGCGGGGCTGACGTAGAGAATCTCGCGCCGGGAAAACTCGTAGGCGGGAACCTGCGACACGGCGGCGCGGTTGACGACCTCCAGGCGGGAAAAAATCACCTGCGAGGTCGTCGTGCCGATGTCGATGCCGACGCTGTGTATCCGCCAGGAATTCGCCGCCGGATTCATCGAAGCGTTCCGCGCTCCGCGCCGCCCGTTCCGGATGATCGCGCGGAACGGGCGGCGCCCAAGCCTGCCGTCACCGCCCCGCCGCCGGCTTGGGCGCGATCATCATGGCGAAGAAGACCGCCGTGACGCCGCCCACCAGCTTGCCGACGATCATGGGGAAGATCATCGGCGAAGCCACCGCCGCCACGAAGCCCAGGTGGTCGCCGAAGGTGAAGGCCGCCGATACGCAGAAGGCCACGTTCAGCACCTTGCCGCGGTCGTCCATCTTGCTCATCATCCCGAACATGGGGATGTTGTTGGCCAGCGAGGCGACCATGCCCGCGGCGGAGGCTTCGTTCATTTTCAGCAGCGCGCCGACCTTCATCAGCGGCTTGCCGAACCAGCGCGTCACCAGGAAGACCATGGGATACGCGCCCAGGAGAACGCAGGCGATCTTGCCGATGACCTCGATGGCCCGGATGTCGCCCACGGCGATCTTCGGGTCGGAGAAGATCGGGTCCATGCCCGGAATCAGGGCGACGCCCAACTGATCCTCGAACACGGCGGCGGCCAGGGCGACGGTGATGATGCCGACCAGTATCTTGGCGAAAATCTGGAACCCGGAAATCAGTTTTTCCGGCATCAGCTTCAGGCCGGCGGCGATCAGCACCGCCACGATGATCACCGGAATCATGTTCACGAAGATCATGGACAGGGTGAAATTGACCGGCTGCCCGTCGATGACCACGCCGGAGGCCATCGCCACCAGGCCGCCGGCGATGCAGCCCAGCGGAATGGTCACGATGCCGGCCAGGATGCCCATGGCCAGGAAGCGGCGGTCTTCCTTGTCGATGATGCCCAGCCCCACCGGGATCGAAAACACGATGGTGGGACCCATCATGGAGCCGAGGATCACGCCGGCGTACATCCAGGCCGCGAGGTCGCCGCCGGCCATTTCCTTGGCGAGCGGGAAACCGCCCATGTCCAGGGCCAGCAGGGTGGTGGCGAACATGGCCGGATTCGCGCCCAGGGCCGTGTAGAGCGGCGTGATGACCGCGCCCAGGATTTTCGCCAGGACCGGGGCGAGCGCCATGACCCCGACCATGGCCAAGGCCAACGCGCCCATCGCCATGAAGCCTTCCTCGAACTGCTTGCCCGCGCCGCCGATGGCGCGGCCGACGCTCCCCAGGCCGATCTTGCCCAGCACTTCCTCGGCGCCGCCGAACTGGTCGAAGACGCGGTCGAGCGCCGCGAGGCTCATGAAGATCATCATGATCCACAGGATGATGACATTGATGCTATCCATGGTTTTTCCTCCTTGTCGTAAAACTGTTCTCAAAAATCTGAAAGTGGCTGGCGGCGGTTTTCATCGTAAAACTGACTCCGGTTTGAAACCCCGCCCTTTAGGGCGGTGCGAAGGCTGGAACCCCGGCCTGGAAGGCCGGGGTTTCGACCGTAGCTACTTGGGAGGGGTGCAAACCC
>JAIRPF010000177.1 GCA_031257115.1 Accumulibacter sp. | reverse complement strand
AATCGTCCAGCAGGTAGCGTACGCGCAGCACGCCCTGGATGGCCGTGATCCGGTCGATCACCGCCCGTGGGGCCTCGGTTTCCACGTCGACCAGCGTAAACGCCAGTTCGCCGCGCGATTTGTTCATCATGTTGTTGATGTTCAGCCCCGCTTCGGCCAGCGCGGTCGAGATTTGCCCGAGCATGTTCGGCACGTTGGCGTTGGCGATCGCCAGGCGGTAGCGCGAGCCGCGCGGCATGGCGATGTTCGGGAAGTTGACCGAGTTGAGGATGTTGCCGTTCCGCAGGTAATCGGCGAGCTGATCGGCGACCATCATCGCGCAGTTCTCCTCGGCCTCCTCGGTCGAGGCGCCCAGGTGCGGGATGGCCAGCGCGCGCGGATGCCGGCGTATGAGATCGTTGCTCGGAAAATCGCAGAGGTAGGCTTGCAGGCGGTTGGCGTTCAGCCCGTCGATCACCGCCGGCGTGTCGACGATGCCCTCGCGCGAGAAGTTGAGCAGCACGCAGCCCTTTTTCATGATCTTCACGCGCTCGGCGTCGATCATGTTTTTCGTCGCCGGCAGCAGCGGAACGTGCAGGCTGACGAAATCCGAGTGTTTCAGGAGTTCCTCGATGCTGGCGGCTCTCCTGACCTGCGAAGGCAGCCGCCAGGCGGCCTCGACGGTGAGTTCGGGGTCGATGCCGATGACCTTCATGCCGAGCGCGAGCGCGGATTCGGCTAGGAGCGAGCCGATCGCGCCGAGGCCGACGATGCCCAGCGTGCCGCCGCGCAGTTCATGGCCGACGAACTGCTTCTTCCCGCTTTCGACCTGCTTGTGCAGATCGTCGTCGCTGCCCTGGAGGCCGTTGGCGAAATTCATCGCCGGCACGATGTTGCGCACGCCGATCAACATGCCGGCGATGACCAGTTCCTTGACGGCGTTGGCGTTGGCCCCCGGCGTGTTGAACACGACGATGCCCTTTTCGCTCATGGCCTTGACCGGGATGTTGTTGGTGCCCGCTCCGGCGCGCCCGACGGCCAGCAGGCCGGGCGGAATTTCCAGCTTGTGCATGTCGGCCGAGCGCAGCAGGATGGCGTCGGGGTCGGCCACGTCGTTGCCGACCACGTAAGCGTCCGGCAGGCGGGCCAATCCCTGTTTGGAAATCGCGTTGAGCGTCTTTATCTTGTATGTCATGGTTTTCTCCGTATCCGGTTCAGGCTTTCGTTTTCTCGAATTCCTTCATGTAATCGGCGAGCGCCCGCACCCCCTCGATCGGCATGGCGTTGTAGATCGAGGCGCGCATTCCGCCGACCGACCGGTGGCCCTTCAGCTGGATCATGCCGCGCGCCTTGGCGCCCTTGAGGAATTCCTCGTCGAGTTCCGGATTCTTCAGGGTAAACGGAATGTTCATCAGCGAGCGGTTTTCCTTCGCCACCGGCGAACCGAAGAAGCTCGAAGCGTCGAGCGCGTCGTAGAGTATCTGCGCCTTGGCGCGGTTCACCTTCTCCATCGCCGCGAGGCCGCCCCTGGCCTTGAGCATCTTGAACACCAGGCCGGCGATGTAGACGGCGTAGGTCGGCGGCGTGTTGTACATCGAATCGTTGTCGGCCAGGATCTTGTAATCCATCATCGTCGGCGTGCCGGCGACGGGCTGGCCGAGCAGGTCCTCGCGCGCGATGACGATCGTGAGACCCGCCGGGCCGATGTTCTTCTGCGCGCCGGCATAGATCAGCCCGTACCGGGATACGTCGACCGGCCGCGACAGGATCATGGACGACATGTCCGCGACGAGCGGCGCATTGCCGGTATCCGGCGCGCCGAAAATCTCCACGCCGCCGATCGTCTCGTTCTGCGTGATGTGCACGTAGGCCGCGTCCGGGTCGAGCTTCCATTGCGCCCGTGGCGGGGCATAGGAAAAATTGCGATCCTCCGACGACGCGACGACGTTGACCGCGCCGTACTTCTTCGCTTCCTTGATCGCCTTCTTCGACCATTCGCCGGTATTCAGGTAATCGGCGGAAGCCTTGCCGCGCAGCAGGTTCATCGGCGTCATGGCGAATTGCAGCGACGCGCCGCCCTGCAAAAAGAGCACCTTGTAGCCGGCCGGAATGCCCATCAGCTCGCGCAGGTCGGCCTCGGCCTCGGCCTGGATGCTCATGTACTCCTTGCCGCGATGCGACATTTCCATCACCGACATGCCGCTGCCATGCCAGTTCGTCAGCTCGGCCTGCGCCTGTTGCAGGACCTCCAGCGGAAGCGCGGCGGGACCGGCGCTGAAATTGAATACACGATCCATGGTTATAATCCTTTCGTTGAAAAATGAAAAAAAAGCGATGCGGAAAATTTCAGGAAGCTATTCTAACGAAAGACTCGGTTCGGGAACACCTCGGATAACGCGCGGATTTCCGCCGATGCCTTCCCCGCCACGGAAACGCGCGGAGGACGCCGCATGAGCGGCCTCGCGCTGGCGCTGGTCCTGGCGGGCGCCGTCTGCCACGCCCTGTGGAACGTCGCCGCCAAGAAAGCCGGCGGCGGCGCGGCCTTCGTCTTTCTGTTCAACGCGGTCAGCGTCGCGGCCTACGTTCCCGTCACGATCTGGGCATGGACGCGATGGCCGCAGCACTTCAGCGGCGCGATGTGGTTCGCGGCGGCGGCCAGCGCGCTGATCCACACGTTTTACGCCCTGGTGTTGCAAAAATCCTACAGGGAAGCGGATTTCGCGGTGGTCTACCCGGTGGCGCGCGGCACGGGGCCGATGCTGTCGGTGCTGATCGCCATCTTGCTGTTCACGGAAAGGCCGAGCCTCGTCGGCTGGCTGTCCGTCGGCGCCATCCTGATGGGCCTGTTCGTTTCGGCGGGAGGCGCCGGCATCTGGCGCGGCGGCGCGGAAAGACGCCGCCTTGGCCTGCTTTGGGGCATGACCACCGGCGCGTTCATCGCCGCCTACACGGTGCTGGACGGCTGGGCCATCAAGACGCTGGGCATGGTTCCCATCCTCTTCTACGCGGCCTGCCTGTTCATCCGCATGTTGCTGCAAGCGCCGTTCTCCCTGCGCCGGCCCGGCGAGCTGCGCCGCGAGTGGCGCGCGAAACGCGCGGCGATCCTCACCATCGGCCTGCTCTCGCCCGCGGCCTACAGCCTCGTGCTGTTCGCCCTGCAACGCGCGCCGTTGAGCTATGTCGCCCCGGTGCGCGAAATATCGATGCTGCTCGGCGCTTTCTTCGGCGCCAGTCTGCTGCACGAAGAAGTGAAACCATCGCAAATCGCCGGCGCGGCGATCATGCTGGCCGGAGTCGTCGGTCTGGCCTGGGCGTAGCGGCGGAAATTTTCAACCACGCCGGGCGCGGCGAAAAACAAAGAAGGTCCCGTCATTCCCGCAAAAGCGGGAATGACGGGTTCCTGTTTATCCACATCCGGGATTTCCACCGCCCAACTCCCTCCGTCGCGCCTTCCTCTTGAGGGAGGCTTGGCTTGCGGCGTTTCGCGCCAGAGTGCACGCCCTAGATTTCAGCCCGGCCCAGCGTTGCGGTTTTTGGGCGGCGGGTTTTGTATGTGGAGACCGCTTTCCCGCCGGGATTCCGCCAGTCCGTGAAGGACGTCGCCGGCCGGCGGAACCGTGGCGCGTCGGCCGCGCCGCGGGGCGCGCGGGAAAGGCCGCCGGGGCATTTCCCCACGGGGGGCGGGAAACCGTAAAATACCCGCCTTCTTTCAACGCTTTCCAGAGTGTTTACGATGTCCATCAAGTCCGACAAGTGGATCCGCCGCATGGCGCGGGAGCATGGCATGATCGAGCCTTTCGAGCCGGCCCTGGTGCGCGAGGTCGACGGCCGCAAGATCGTCTCCTACGGTACGTCGAGCTATGGCTACGACATTCGTTGCGCGGACGAATTCCGGGTTTTCACCAATATCAATTCGACGATCGTCGACCCCAAGGCTTTCGATCCGCAGTCTTTCGTCGAGGTGTCGGGCAGGGGGCATTGCGTGATTCCGCCGAATTCCTTCGCCCTGGCGCGCACCGTCGAGTATTTCCGCATCCCGCGCAGCGTGCTGACCGTTTGCCTGGGAAAGAGCACCTACGCGCGCTGCGGAATCATCGTCAACGTCACGCCTTTCGAGCCTGAATGGGAGGGCTACGTGACGCTCGAATTTTCCAACACCACGCCCTTGCCGGCAAAGATTTATGCGGGCGAAGGCTGCGCGCAGGTGCTGTTCTTCGAATCCGACGAAGTCTGCGAAACCTCGTACAAGGATCGCGGCGGTAAATACCAGGGGCAGGTCGGGGTGACGTTGCCGAAAATTTGATTTCCCCGTCCGATCCATTCCAGAGCGACCAGTGGAGAATCCGTATCCAGGCATTCCGCGAAGCGGTTGCCGCCGTTTTGACGCGACAGGGGATCTTCCGGTCAAAAGGTTTTCAGCTTGAGGCCCAGCCATGCGATTCAACTTACCGATCATCATCATCGACGAGGACTTCCGTTCGGAGAACGCCAGCGGCCTGGGAATCCGCGCGCTGGCCGAGGCCATCGAGAAGGAAGGCATGGACGTCCTCGGCGTCACCAGTTACGGCGACATGGCCTCGTTCGCGCAGCAGCAATCGCGGGCGAGCGCCTTCATCCTCTCGGTCGACGACGAGGAACTGGCGCTCGAACCCGAGGAGACGCTGGCCGAGCTGCGCGCCTTCGTCGCCGAAATCCGCCACCGCAACCGCGACATTCCGATCTTTCTGTACGGCGAGACGCGCACCTCGCGCCACATCCCGAACGACGTGCTGCGCGAGCTGCACGGCTTCATCCACATGTACGAGGACACGCCGGAATTCATCGCGCGCAGCATCAAGCGCGAGGCCAAGGATTACCTCGATTCGCTGCCACCGCCCTTCTTCCGCGCGCTGACGCACTACGCCGCGAACGGCTCCTACTCCTGGCATTGCCCTGGACATTCGGGCGGCGTGGCTTTCCTGAAATCGCCGGTCGGCCAGATGTTCCACCAGTTTTTCGGCGAAAACATGCTGCGCGCCGACGTGTGCAACGCGGTCGAGGAACTCGGCCAGCTGCTCGATCACACCGGGCCGGTGGCGGCTTCCGAGCGCAATGCCGCCCGCATTTTCAACTGCGATCATCTCTACTTCGTGACCAACGGCACGTCGACCTCGAACAAAATCGTCTGGCATTCCACCGTCGCGCCGGGCGACATCGTCGTCGTCGACCGCAACTGCCACAAATCGGTGCTGCATTCGATCATCATGACCGGCGCGGTGCCGGTGTTCCTGATGCCGACGCGCAACAACTACGGAATCATCGGGCCGATCCCGAAATCGGAATTTTCCTGGGAGAACATCCAGAAGAAGGTCGCCGCCAATCCGTTCGTCACGGACAAGAACGCCAAGCCGCGCGTGCTGACGATCACCCAGTCGACCTATGACGGCATCCTGTACAACGTCGAGGACATCAAGAACGAACTCGACGGCAAGATCGACGCCCTGCATTTCGACGAAGCCTGGCTGCCGCACGCGGCGTTTCACGATTTTTACGGCGATTACCACGCCATCGGCGCGGACCGCCCGCGCTGCAAGCATTCGATGATTTTTTCGACGCAGTCGACGCACAAGCTGCTGGCGGGGCTTTCGCAGGCCTCGCAAATCCTGGTGCAGAATTCGGAGGAGCGGAAACTCGACCGCAATATCTTCAACGAGGCGTACCTGATGCACACCTCGACCTCGCCGCAATATTCGATCATCGCCTCGTGCGACGTGGCGGCGGCGATGATGGAGGAGCCGTCGGGAACGGCGCTCGTGGAGGAGTCGATCGCCGAGGCGCTGGATTTTCGCCGCGCGATGCGCAAGGTCGACGAGGAATGGGGCGCCGATTGGTGGTTCAAGGTCTGGGGGCCGGACGATCTTTCCGAGGAAGGCATCGAGGAGCGCGAGGCGTGGATGCTCAAGCCCGGCGAACGCTGGCACGGTTTCCAGCAACTCTCCGAGGGCTTCAACATGCTCGATCCGATCAAGGCCACGGTGATTACTCCGGGACTCGACGTCGATGGCGAATTCTCGGAGCGCGGCATTCCGGCGGGGATCGTCACCAAGTACCTCGCCGAACACGGCGTCATCGTCGAGAAGTGCGGCCTGTATTCATTTTTCATCATGTTTACCATCGGCATCACCAAGGGCCGCTGGAACACGATGGTCACCGAATTGCAGCAATTCAAGGACGATTTCGACCGCAATCAGCCGCTGTGGAAGGTGCTGCCGGAATTCGTGCAGAAATGTCCCCGCTACGAGCGCATCGGCCTGCGGGATTTATGCCATCTGATCCACGGCGTCTATGCGGTCAATGACGTGGCGCGCCTGACCACGGAAATGTATCTCTCCGACATGGTGCCCGCCATGAAGCCGACCGATGCCTTCGCCCGCATGGCGCACCGCGAGATCGACCGCGTGCCGATCGACGAACTGGAAGGGCGCATCACCAGCACGCTGCTGACGCCGTATCCGCCCGGCATTCCGCTGCTGATTCCGGGCGAGCGCTTCAACGCGACGATCGTCCGCTATCTCAAATTCGCGCGTCATTTCAACGAACAGTTTCCGGGCTTCGAAACCGACATCCACGGCCTCGTCAAGGAGGTCGAGAACGGCAAGGCCAGGTATTACGTGGATTGCGTGCGCTGATAGGCGGCGAAGGCGTAGGTCAGTCCGCCCTCTTCCACGGGCTGGCCGCGCGAAACTTCCCGCCATTCGCGCGGATCGATTTCGGGGAAAAGTGCCTCGCCGGAAAAGTCGGCGGCGATTTCCGTGAGACACAACCGGCTGGCGAGCGGCAGCGCCTGGCGATACAGATCGGCCCCGCCGATGACGAAAACTTCTTCGCCGTTTCCCGTTTTTTCGACGGCTTCGGCCAGCGAGCCGGCCAGCACGGCGCCGGCCGCGCGATAGTCCCGATTCCGGCTGACCACCACGTTCAGGCGGCCGGGCAGCGGGCGGAACTTCTCCGGCAAGGATTCCCAGGTCTTGCGGCCCATGATGACCGGCCTGCCGCGCGTCATTTCACGAAAATGGCGCATGTCGCCCGGCAGATGCCAGAGCAGGCGGTTGTCATGGCCGATAACCCGGTTGCGGGCAACGGCGGCGATCAGCGAGAGCATGACAGCGCGGGAAGCCAATCCCGGAAAAGATTCTTCACACCGCCACCGGCGCGGCGATGTGCGGCCACGGGTCGTAGCCTTCCAGGGCGAAATCCTCGAAACGGAAAGCGAAGAGGTCCGTGACGTCCGGATTGATGCGCATCGCCGGCAACGAACGCGGCGCGCGCGCGAGCTGCGATCGCGCCTGTTCGACGTGGTTGTCGTACAGATGCGCGTCGCCGAAAGTGTGGACGAAATCGCCGGCGCGGTAGCCGCAGACTTGCGCGAGCATCATCGTCAGCAGGGCGTAGGAGGCGATGTTGAACGGCACGCCGAGGAAGATGTCCGCGCTGCGCTGATACAGCTGGCACGAAAGCCGGCCGCCGGCGACATAGAACTGGAACAGCGCGTGGCACGGCGGCAGCGCCATGCGATCGACATCGGCCGGATTCCAGGCGGTGACGAGATGGCGGCGGGAGTCGGGATTTTTTTTCAGCCCATCGACGAGTTGCGCGATCTGGTCGATTTCGCGGCCGCCGGGCGCTTGCCAGCGCCGCCACTGGCGGCCGTAAACCGGGCCAAGCTCGCCGTCGGCGTCGGCCCATTCGTCCCAGATGCGCACCCCGTTTTCCTTGAGATAGCCGATGTTGGTATCGCCCCGCAGAAACCACAGCAATTCATGGACGATCGACTTGAGGTGCAGCTTTTTGGTCGTGAGCAACGGAAAACCGGCATCGAGGCCGAAGCGCATCTGCCAGCCGAACACCGACCGGGTTCCGGTTCCGGTACGGTCGGATTTGACGGCGCCGTGTTCGAGAACATGGCGCATCAGATCGAGATAGGGCTTCATGGGCCTAGAGTGGGTTACGCTGGGAGAATCCGGTGCGTTTCCGCGTTCAGCGTTCCTGCTTCCAGAGCACGTCGCCCAGCCCCGCTTCCCGGTTGAGCGCGCGGCCAAGGATGAACAGCAGATCGGAGAGCCGGTTGAGATATTTGCGGGCGAATTCCGAAACCGGCTCGCTGTTGGCCAGATGCACGACCCGGCGCTCGGCGCGCCGGCATACCGCGCGCGCGAGGTGCGCCAGCGCGGCCGGGCGGACGCCGCCGGGCAGGATGAAATTCTTGAGCGGAGCGAGGCCGTCGTTGAGGCGGGCGGCCAGTTCCTCCAGGCGAAGAACGTGCGCCTCGCCGAGAACCGCGGAACCCGGAATGCAGATTTCGCCGCCGAGATCGAAAAGATCGTTCTGGATGCGCAGCAGGGCGGCGCGGACGGCTTCCGGCAGGGTCTCGGCGAGCAGGACGCCCACCGTGGAATTGAGTTCGTCGATCTCGCCGATGCAATCGATGCGCAGGCAATCCTTGCCGACGCGGGAGCCATCGCCGAGGCCGGTGGTGCCGGCGTCGCCGGTGCGGGTGACGATCTTGCTGAGACGGTTGCCCATGACGCTTCATCCGGGAAAAATGATCGGTCGATGATTATAAGCGAAAGGTTCCGGCGGATTCACCCGCCTTCGGAATACCGAATGGTGTCCCTTTCCGGACGAACGACGGGCTTCATCGGAAAAAATCTTGGCGCCAGACATGCTATCCTATCTGGCAAACCATTTTTTCACGACCCGCAAAACTTGCCCAGCATCCGGATCCAGACATGTCCATGATGGTCGACGCCTGCGTCGCTCAACACCAGGGAGACCGCAAGGAGCAACAAGATCGCGTTGCGCTGTTGCCGCATCCGAAAGGCGGCGGCGTGGCGCTGGCCGTCGTGGCCGACGGCATGGGCGGACATACCGGGGGCGCGCTGGCCGCGCAGCAGGTGCTGCACACGGCGACGGCGAACCTCGAACAGTTCTCGGTGCACGAAGAATCGCCGGAAGGATTGCTCGAATCGAGTCTCCGCGAAGCGCACACGCTGATCAAGGCGTCGCGCTTCATCAACGAAAAGGACCCGCACAGCACGGCGGTCGTCATGCTGCTGCAACCCGGAAAAGCCAGTTGGGCGCACTGCGGGGACAGCCGCCTGTACCGGTTCCGCGGCGAGCACCTGCTGTTCCGCACCACGGATCATTCCTTCGTCGAGGAACTGGTGGCCAAGGGCCGGATGAGCCGGGAGCAGGCGCTGGTGCACCCCTACCACAACCTCTTGACGAGCACGCTCGGAAGCGGCGAGCCGCCGCGCATCGACCACGGCGAGACCGACGACCTGCAGGGGGGCGATGCCTTCGTGCTCTGCTCCGACGGCCTGTGGGGTTATTTCAGCGACGAAGAACTCGGCGCCGTCGTCGCCACCCATCCCGCCCGCCAGGCATCCGACCTGCTGATCGACCGGGCGCGGACGCGCGCCCGCGGCAAGGGAGACAACGCCTCGCTGATCGTCGTCAAGCTGCTGGCGTCGCCGAAAAAAGCGCAAACGAAAATACCGAGACTTCGTACCATCCCGGCGGCCTGGCAACAGTGACGCATCGCCTCCGGCGGTGTCTGCTTCGGAAACCACGCCTCGCGCCGGATCGGCCGCGCTTTTTGATCGCGGTGGAAAGCGAACTTTGGCCACGGAGAGCGCGGAGAAAGACAAAGAAAGCCCCGCCATTCCCGCGAACGCGGGAATCCAGTTCGTTCGTCAAAAATGGATCGCGGGCGTCGCGCCGGGGGGGTTGAACCGAAAACGCTCCAAGGTTCCAGATGGAATGCGAATGTTCCTTCCGCACCCGCGCGCGAATCGACATGGCAATACGCGGGATTCTGTCTAGAATGAACTGTTGCCCGCGTCTCGTGTCTGATCCATCCGTCGAATACGGGACGCCGTGACAACCGACGACGAGGAGGAATCACGTGAAAGTAACGCGACGGCAATTTTTCAGGATCAGCACGGCGGGGCTGGGCGGATCGTCCATCGCCCTGATGGGCTTCTCGCCGGCGGAGGCGCTGGCCGAGGCGCGGACCTTCAAGCTGGAGCGCGCCACCGAAACGCGCAACACTTGTCCGTACTGCTCGGTGGCCTGCGGCCTGTTGATGTATTCGTCCGGCGATACGTCGAAAAACGTCCGCGCCGGCATCATGCACATCGAGGGCGATCCGGATCATCCGGTCAATCGCGGCTCGCTGTGCCCGAAGGGGGCCGGCCTGCTGGATTTCGTGCATAGCCCGAACCGCCTCCAGTACCCGGAAGTGCGCGAACCCGGCGCCAACGCCTGGAAGCGCATCTCCTGGGAGGAAGCCTTCGAGCGCGTCGCGGCGTTGATGAAGGAAGACCGCGACGCCAATTTCATCGCCAGGAACGCCGAGGGGGCGACGGTCAACCGCTGGCTGTCCACGGGTTTCCTCGCCGCTTCGGCCGCTTCCAACGAATCCGGATACATCACCCACAAGGTCGTTCGCTCGACCGGGATGATCGCCTTCGACAACCAGGCGCGTGTCTGACACGGCCCGACGGTGGCCAGTCTGGCCCCGACGTTTGGCCGTGGCGCGATGACCAATCACTGGGTCGACATCGGTAACGCGGATGTCGTGCTGGTGATGGGTGGCAACGCCGCCGAGGCGCATCCGGTGGGATTCAAGTGGGTCATCGAGGCGAAGCAGCGGAACAAGGCGAAGTTGATCGTCGTCGATCCGCGCTTCACGCGCTCGGCGTCCGTCGCCGACATCTACGCGCCCATCCGCACCGGCACCGACATCGCCTTCCTGGGCGGCGTCATCAATTATCTGCTGGACAAGGACAAGATTCAGCACGAATACGTCAAGGCGTATACCGACTTCAGTTTTCTGGTCGACGACGGCTACGATTTCGAGAACGGCCTGTTTTCGGGCTACGACGCGGAAAAACGCGGCTACGACAAGAAAACCTGGAATTACGTGAAGGGCGAGGACGGCTACGTCAAGACCGATCCGACGCTGCAAAATCCGCGCTGCGTCTACCGGTTGATGAAGCGGCACTACAGCCGCTACACGCCGGAGATGGTCGAAAAGATTTGCGGCACGCCGCGGGAAGCCTTCCTGAAGGTATGCGAGACGATGGCCTCGACGGCCACGCCGGACCGGGCGATGACCATTCTCTACGCGCTGGGCTGGACGCAGCATTCGCAGGGGTCGCAGATCATCCGCGCCGGCGCGATGGTGCAGTTGCTGCTCGGCAACATCGGCATCGCCGGCGGCGGCGTCAACGCGCTGCGCGGCCACTCGAACATCCAGGGGCTGACCGACCTGGGCCTCATGTCCAACCTGCTGCCCGGCTACATGACGCTGCCCGGCGACAAGGAAACCGACTACGCGGCCTACATCGCCCGGCGCGCGCCCAGGCCGATGCGCCCGAACCAGCTTTCGTACTGGCAGAACTACGAAAAGTTCCACGTCAGCCTGATGAAAGCGTGGTTCGGCGACGCCGCGACCAAGGCCAACGACTGGGCTTTCGATTACCTGCCCAAGCTCGACACGCTGCACGACGTGCTGCGCGTTTTCGAGGACATGTACCAGGGCAAGATGACCGGCTACTTCTGCCAGGGCTTCAATCCGCTCGCCTCGTTCCCGAACAAGGCCAAGCTGGGCGCGGCGCTGGCGAAGCTCAAGTATCTGGTGGTCATCGATCCGCTCTCGACCGAGACGTCCGAATTCTGGAAGAATTTCGGCGAATTCAACGACGTCGATCCGGCAAAAATACAGACGACGGTGTTCCGCCTGCCGTCGACCTGCTTTGCCGAGGAAGACGGCTCGCTGGTCAATTCCGGCCGCTGGCTGCAATGGCACTGGAAAGGCGCCGAGCCGCCGGGCGAAGCCAGGGGCGACGCGGCGATCATGGCCGGAATCTTCCTGCGGCTGCGGGACAAGTACCGGAAGGAGGGCGGCGCTTTCCCCGATCCCATCCTGAACCTGACCTGGCCGTACCGCGATCCGCATGATCCGGCGCCCGACGAGGTCGCCAGGGAATACAACGGCAAGGCGCTCGCCGATCTGGCCGATCCGAAAGACGGCAAGATCTTCCGCAAGGCCGGCGAGCAGCTCGACAGCTTCGCCCAGTTGCGCGCCGACGGCAGCACGTCCTGCGGCTGCTGGATATTCTCCGGCGCGTGGACGCAGGCCGGCAACCAGATGGCCCGGCGCGACAACAGCGACCCCTGGGGGCACGGTCAGACCCTGAACTGGGCCTGGGCGTGGCCGGTCAACCGGCGCATCCTGTACAACCGCGCCTCGGCCGACCCCGCCGGCCGCCCGTTCAATCCGGAGAAAAAGCAAATCTGGTGGAACGGCAGCGCGTGGACCGGGACGGACGTGCCCGATTTCGCGGCGGGTTCCGACCCGGCCGATGGCATGGGGCCGTTCATCATGAATCCGGAAGGCGTGGCGCGTTTCTTCGCCCGCGAGATGATGGCCGAGGGGCCTTTCCCGGAACACTACGAGCCGTTTGAAACGCCGATCGGCGTCAACCCGATGAACACCAACCCGCGGGCGCTCAACAATCCGGCGGCGCGCGTGTTCAGGGGCGACATGGAAGTATTCGGCACGGCCAGGGATTTCCCCTACGCCGCGACGACCTACCGCCTGACCGAGCATTTCCACTACTGGACCAAGCACGTCCGGATCAACGCCATCCTGCAACCCGAACAGTTCGTCGAAATCGGCGAGGATCTGGCGAGCGAGAAGGGCATCGCCACCGGCGACAGGGTCAAGGTGCGCTCCAACCGCGGCTACATCAAGGCCGTGGCGGTCGTCACCAAGCGCATCAAGGCGCTCACGGTCAACGGCCAGAAGGTGCATCACGTCGGCATTCCCATTCACTGGGGCTTCACGGGCGTGGCGCGGCAGGGCTTTTTGTCCAACACGCTGACGCCGTTCGTCGGCGACGCCAACACGCAGACGCCGGAATTCAAGTCCTTCCTCGTCAACATCGAGAAGCTCCAGGAGAGGTCATGACCCTGCAATCCCTCGACATCAAACGGCGCTCCGCGACCACCACGCCGTCCCCCCAGGCGCGCCAGACGCCGGAAATCGCCAAGCTGATCGACGTTTCGGCGTGCACCGGCTGCAAGGCGTGCCAGTCGGCGTGCATGGAATGGAACGATCTGCGCCCCGAAATCGGCCACAACGCAGGCAGGCTCGACAATCCCGCCGATCTTTCGGACGCGGCCTGGACCGTCGTGCGTTTCACGGAAACCGAACGCAACGGCCGGCTGGAGTGGCTGATCCGCAAGTCCGGCTGTATGCACTGCTCCGACCCCGGCTGCCTGAAATCCTGCCCGTCGCCCGGCGCGATCGTTCAGTACAAGAACGGCATCGTCGATTTCCAGCAAGAAAACTGCATCGGCTGCGGCTATTGCGTGACGGGCTGTCCGTTCAACGTCCCGCGCGTTTCGCCGCGGGACGACAAAGCCTACAAATGCACGCTGTGCTCCGACCGGGTCGCCGTCAACCTGGCGCCGGCCTGCGCCAAGGCTTGCCCGACCGGGGCGATCCGCTTCGGCGCCAAGGAGGACATGAAGGCCCACGCCGAGACGCGCGTGGCCGAACTCAAGGAACGCGGCTACTCCCAGGCCGGCCTGTACGATCCGCCCGGCGTCGGCGGCACGCACGTCATGTACGTGCTGCACCACGCCGATCAGCCGGAATCCTACGGCGGCCTGCCGGCAAACCCGTCGATCAGTCCGCTGGTCGAGCTGTGGAAGGGCGTCGCCAAGCCCCTGGCGACGCTGGCCCTGGCCGGCGTGGCGCTGGGCAGCCTGTTCCATTACGTGACCAAAGGCCCGAACGAAGTCTCGAAGGAAATCGAGGACGAGATCGAGCGCGAAGACCGGGAGGCCGTCAAATGATCCGCGATCCGAAAGACCTGTCGCGCTACACCGCCTCGCAGCGGGCCAACCACTGGGTGATCGGCATCTGCTTCATTTTGCTGTCGGCCTCCGGGCTATCCTTTTTCCACCCGGCGTTCTTCCCGTTGACCCAGTTGTTCGGCGGCCCCGTTTGGGCGCGCATCCTGCATCCCTACATCGGCGTCATCATCGGCGCGGCGCTGGTTCCCATGTTTTTCCGTTTCTGGAAACTCAACATCCTGACCCGGACCGACATCGAATGGCTCATGCGCGTGCGCGAAATGATCGACGGCAACGACCACGACATGCCGGAACAGGGCAAGTACAACGGCGGCCAGAAGCTCGTCTTCTGGGGCATGTCCGCCTGCATCCTGGCCTTGCTCGCCTCGGGACTGGTGATGTGGCGCGGCTATTTCACCTTCCCGGTCGGCATCGTTCGCGTCGCCGTCGTGGTGCACGCGGCGGCGGCGATCGCCATGCTGCTGACCGCCTTCGTGCACGTCTATGCCGCGATCTGGACCAAGGGCACCATCCGCGCCATGTGGTACGGCACGGTGACTCGCGCCTGGGCCAAGCAGCACCATCGCGCTTGGTACCGTCAGGCGACCGGCAAATAGGGCAAATGGACAGCATGGCGCTTCCGGAAATCCGCGCCGCCGCCCCGCCCGGCATCCTGCTGCCCGATCCGGAAACGCTGTTCGCCGCGCGGCGGGCGCGTTTCGCCGCGCTCGCGCCGGGCCACCCGCTCGGCGACTGGCTGGCCTGCCTCGGCCACCTGACGCAAATCCAGCACGATCTCCTGCAAACATTCGGCGCGGCCTTGCGCGAGGCGGCGCGGAGCGCGGAAACCGCCGCCCCGCCGCTCGACGCGGCGGAATTCCCCCGCCCCGCGGCGTGGCGCGAAATCACCCGGCGGCTCGCCCGCGAGTTCATGGCGGCTTCGCCCGAAGCCATGCGCGAGCGTCTGACCGCGCTGCAAACGACGCCCGACGAAACGCTCGAAGTCATGGCGGCGGCGCTGCTCGACGGGCGGCCGGCGGCACATGCCCTGCCGGAGCACGTGATCGTCGGTGCCGGCCTGCAAGTCGTCTGGACCGCCCTCGCCGCCCGGCTCGACGCCAACCGCCTCGGCCCGCTCGCGGAAAGGGGGGGAAGGGGCGGAAAGGGTGAAAGGAACGAAAAGGATTCCTGCCCGTGCTGCGGCAGCGCGCCGGTCGGCAGCGTCGTCGGAACGTCGGCGCAAATCGACAATCTGCGCTATCTGCACTGCTCGCTGTGCAACACCGAATGGAACCTGCCCCGCGCCGTCTGCGCGGCGTGCGCCTCCGACGAAGCCGTCAGCTACCGGCACATCGCGCAATGCGGCGACGCGGTACGCGCCGAATGCTGCGACCGCTGCCGGAGTTATCTGAAAGTCATGATGCGGGAAAAGGCCCCGGACATCGACCCGGTAGCCGACGATCTCGCCAGCCTGGCCCTGGACGTGCTGCTCGACGAAGCCGGCTACGCGCGCAGCGGCCCGAACCTCCTCCTGCTCTGCGCGCCCGCCCGATGATCCCGTTCCGCGATGGGGAGCAACTCATTAGCTGCAGGCATTCATGCCTGCCGCTGTGAATGAACCTGGAAGGGGTTGGCACCCCTCTCAAGTGGCCACGGTCGAAACCCCGGCCTTCAGGCCGGGCTTCCAGCCTTCGCACCGCCCTAAAGGGCGGGGGTTCAAACCGGAGTCAGTTTTACGATGAAACAACCGCAAAAATAACCACGATGGGCACGGCGGAAAGCGAAGAAAGAACCCATCATTGCCTTGATGAGCGGGAATCCAGTCCGCCATTACCTTCGCCGGTTCCATCCTCCCCCGTCATTCCCGCGAACGCGGAAATCCGGAACGTATATTCCGGCGCTTCGCGCCGGTGATTTTTGCCTCCCTTTTGAGGGAGATGGCTCGCGGCATGACCGCGAGACGGTGAGAGTCTGGCGTTTGAGTTTCAGACTCGAATGTTTGACGAACAAACTGGATTCCCGCTCATCGAGGGAATGGCCTGGGGTTCTCTTTTGCCTTTCACGTTGCCAGCAAAAGATTATCCCGGTGAATCATCTCCGGCTCGTCGATGTAGCCGAGAAGGCTTTCGATCTCCGCGCTTGGGCGGCGCGCGATGCGCCGGGCGTCGCCGCTGCCGTAGTTGATGAGGCCGCGCGCCACTTCCGCGCCGTCGGGCGAAACACAGGCGACCGCCGCGCCGCGCTCGAACTCGCCCCGCACCTCGACCACGCCGATCGGCAACAGGCTCTTGCCTTCGCCGAGCGCACTGACCGCGCCGGCGTCGAGAATCAGGCGGCCGCCGAGTTGCAGATGGTCGGCCAGCCACTGCTTGCGCGCGGAAAGCGGCGGCGTCCCGGATACCAGCAGGGTGCCGATCGGCTCGCCGCGGATGAGGCGCGGCATGACATCCGGCTCGCGCCCGCTGGCGATGACCGTGTGCGCGCCGCGGCTGGCCGCGCGCTTGGCGGCGATCACCTTGGTGATCATGCCGCCCTTGCCGTATTGCGTGCCCGCGCCGCCGGCCATCGATTCGAGCGCCGGATCGCCCGCCCGCGCCTGGGCGACCAGCGTGGCGCGCGGGTCCTTGCGCGGATCGGCGGTGTACAGCCCCTGTTGATCGGTCAGGATGATGAGCGCGTCGGCATCGACCAGATTGGCGACCAGCGCGCCGAGCGTATCGTTGTCGCCGAACTTGATTTCGTCGGTGACGACCGTGTCGTTTTCGTTGATGACCGGCGTGACGCCGAGCGTGAGGAGCGTGGCGAGCGTCGAACGCGCGTTGAGATAACGCTTGCGGTCGGCCAGGTCGTCGTGCGTGAGCAGCACCTGCGCCGTGCGCGATCCGTGCTCCTGAAAGGCGCTTTCATAGACCTGCGCCAGCTCCATCTGCCCGACGGCGGCGCAAGCCTGCAATTCGTGCACGGCGCGCGGGCGTTTGTGTTTACCCAAGCGCTGCATACCGCAGGCGATCGCTCCGGAGGATACCAGCACCACCTCGCGGCCGAGCGCGCGCAGGGCGGCGATCTGCCGCGCCCATTCCCGGATGGCCGCCGTATCGAGTCCTTCGCCGTTGTTGGTGACGAGCGCCGAGCCAACCTTGACGACCAGCCGTTTCGCCCCGGCGAGGCATGTCGTGTTCTCAGTCATTTTTCGCTTGATCCGTTTCCGTGGCGTCGATATCGTCGGGAAAGAATTCGTCCTCGGGGGCGTCGCCGGCCGCCGCCGGCGGCGCCAGACCATCCAGCGCCTCCTGCAAGGCAAGGATCAATGCCCGGCAGCCGTCGCCGTTGATGGCGCTGATCCGGAAACAGGGCGTCTCGCCGGACGCTCCGAAGGCGCGCAGGAAATCGTCGACGCGCCGATCCCGCTCGTCCTCCGCGATCAGGTCCAGCTTGTTGAGCACCAGCCAGCGCGGTCTGGCGGCGAGTTCCGGACTGTATTTCTCCAGCTCGTCCACGATGGCGCGCGCGCCGCCGGCCGGATCGGCCTCGGGGTCGAACGGCGCCAGATCGACGAGATGCAGCAGCACGCGGGTACGCGCCAGATGCTTGAGAAAACGGATACCCAGGCCGGCGCCCTCGGCCGCGCCTTCGATCAGGCCGGGAATGTCGGCGATGACGAAGCTCTTGTTCTCGCTGGAACGCACCACGCCGAGGCTGGGATACAGGGTGGTGAACGGGTAATCGGCCACCTTGGGGCGCGCCGCCGAAACCGCGCGGATGAAAGTGCTCTTGCCCGCGTTCGGCAGGCCGAGCAGGCCGACGTCCGCCAGCACGCGCAATTCGAGGCGCAAATCGCGCTCCTCGCCCGCCTCGCCCTGGGTGCACTGGCGCGGCGCCCGGTTGGTGCTGGATTTGAAATGAACGTTGCCGAGTCCGCCCTTGCCGCCCCGGGCGATCAATACGCTCTGCCCGTCGCGTGCCAGGTCGGCGACCACCCGACCGGTATTGACGTCGGTGATGACCGTCCCGACCGGAACGCGCAGGACGATGTCCTTGCCGCCCCTGCCGTAGCATTCGGCGGACGCGCCGTTCTCGCCGCGCTGCGCGACGAACTTGCGGGTGTAGCGGTATTCGATCAGCGTGTTGATGTTGCGGTCGGCAATCGCCCGGACGCTGCCGCCGCGCCCGCCGTCGCCGCCGTCCGGACCGCCTTCCGGCACGTACTTCTCGCGGCGAAACGAAGCGACGCCGTTGCCGCCGCCGCCGGCCGCCACGTAAATCTTCGCCTCGTCGATGAATTTCATGCCGGGAAACTTCGGACGAAAAATGAAAAGCCCTATCGCAAGGATAGGGCTTTCGACGCCGCCGGTCTCGACGCCCGAATCAGGCCGCCGCCGGAACGATGCTGACCGTGCGATGCTGCTTCGGCCCCTTGTGGGCGAATTCGACGCGCCCATCGGCCAGGGCGAACAAGGTGTGATCCTTGCCGAGGCCGACGTTTACGCCCGGATGGAACTGCGTACCGCGCTGGCGCACGAGGATGTTCCCGGCCGTGACGCTCTCGCCCGCGTAACGCTTGACGCCGAGGCGCTTGGATTGCGAATCGCGCCCGTTGCGCGAACTGCCGCCTGCTTTTTTGTGTGCCATGATTCTTTCCTTTCCGTTGCGCCAGCGTTCAGACGGAGATCCCGTCGATGCGGATTTCGGTGTAGTTTTGACGGTGGCCCTGATGCTTCTGGTAATGCTTGCGACGACGCATCTTGAAGATCTTGACCTTGTCGTGACGGCCCTGCGCGAGCACGGTCACCTTGACCGCCGCGCCGGCGACGAGCGGGGCGCCGATTTGCACGGATTCGCCCTCGCCGACCATGAGCACCTGATCGAGCGTGACTTCCGCGCCAATTTCCGCCGGTATCTGTTCTATTTTCAATTTTTCGCCGGCGGCGACGCGATATTGCTTGCCGCCGGTTTTTATGACCGCGTACATGTTGGACTCCAAAAAAACCAAGAAAAGTAAACCAAGGAATCGCGCATTATACGCATTTATCCCTCCGGGTCAAAGTTCGATCGGATTCCAGGGCGGAAAAACGCGCGATACGGGACGGATGGCATCCGCCCGCGCAAAACCCACCGGCGTGAAGCGCCGGAATGTAGGCGATGAATTCCCGCTTGCGCGGGAATGACGGGTTTTTCTTTGTCTTTCGCCGCGCCCGCCGTATCCGTCGAGGTTGAATCGCGGGAACGAAAAACGGCAGGCTCCTTTTGGAGCCTGCCGTGGCCATCGGAAACCCGGCCGTTCGTTTCCCGCCTTTGCCGCGCCCTTACTCCAGCTTGATGCCGGAGCGCTCGATCACCGCGGTCCAGGACGCCGTTTCGTTCTTGAGCAGCTCGCCGAACTCTTCCGGCGTTCCTCCCGCGACTTCTGCCCCGCCGGCCAGCAATTTCTGCCTGATCTCAGGGTTTTCCAGAATCTGGTTGATCGCCTCGTTCAGTCGCCGCACCACCTCCTTCGGCGTGGCGGCCGGCGCGAGGAAACCGTTCCACGTCGTCGCGTCGAATCCCGGATATCCCTGTTCCGCGATGGTCGGCAGATCCGGCAGGGCGGCCGAGCGTTTGGCGTTCGACACGGCCAGCAGCTTGACCTTGCCGTCGCGCGACAGCGGTTGCAGGTTGGACAGGGCGGCGAACAGCACCTGCACGTCGCCGCGTCCGAGGGCCAGCGCCGCCGCCGGCCCGCCGGTGTACGGAATGTGCAGCAGGGAGGCCTCGCTCTTCATCTTGAGCAGTTCCATGGCCAGATGCGACAGCGATCCGTTGCCGACCGAGCCGTAATCGATCTTGCCCGGCCGGCTTTTGGCCAGCGCCACCAATTCCTTGACCGAATCGACCTTGAGATCGGCGCGCACGGCCAGCACGTTGGGCTGGGTCACGGCCAGGATGATCGGAACCAGGTCGCGCCGCGGGTCATACGGCAGTTTGGCGAACATCGACGGCGCCACGGTGATCGGGCCGTTGTAGCCGAGCAGGAAAGTGTGCCCGTCGCGCGCCTTGACCACGGCGTCCGCGCCGATCGTGCCGCCGGCGCCGCCCTTGTTGTCGACGATGACCGTCTGGCCGATCATGCCGCCGAGCTTTTCGGCCACCAGCCGCGCCACGATGTCGACGGAACTTCCGGCCGGCGTCGGTACGACGAAACGGACCGGCTGCGTCGGCCAGGCCTGCGCGCGGACACTCATCGGCGACACCGCGATCAAGGCCGCGATCAAGGCCGCGACCGACGCCCTTCCCAAGCGAATACCGTGTAGCATTTTCCTTGTCCTTTGTGAATGAAGACTCAACGCCCCGGCAAAGCCGCCGGAACCCGCGAGCAGTGTATCAGGTATCGGAGGCCGGAAAGCGGGAGACGGAAAACGGGAGCGGGGCGCGCAATCATGCCGCCCGCGCCCCTTGGGCGTGGCGTCGCCCGGCGTCACCATCCGCCGCCGCCGTAGATACAGGGCGGCGAAACCGAGACCGATGATCCAAGTGAAATACCACATGGCCGCCGTTCCTTTCTTCCGGCCGGTAGAGGGTGATTTTGCCCGTTTCGTTGCCCGTTTCGCCGTGGGCGCGGGTCTGGGTTTGCCCGGGCGGGCGGGTTTCACTCGCGCGGAAACTATCCTTTTTCGCGGGCGCAGTCGTTGACGACCATCCTGATATAGTCGTCGATCGCTTCCTTTCGCCGCTTGGGCAACTGAAAGAAAACTCTTCTGTTGACGGAAAACGGCCAGAAATTCTCCGTTTTTGGCGCTGCCGCGGCGGCCTTTGTCATCCGTCCGGTTATCAATTCATCGACACTGATGTCGTGGCATTCCGAAATCCTGAGCAGATTACGGATCTTGATGTTTTCCGTATCGCCCGTTTCCCACTTCAGCAAGGCCTGACGGGAAACCCCGATCATCCGCGCGTATTGCTCCGGAGTCTTACCCATCAGCAAACGCAAGGAATTGATTCGTTTCCCTATATTGTTCATGCAACCAAGATTACATATCTGACCGCAACCATACGTTGCAGTCGAATGTAACTGCTGTTACCATCCGCGGGCTGTCGCCGTCGCCAATCCCGATTTGCTGGCTTGTTGCGTTTTCGGCCGAGGATCGGACCCTGCAAGCGCGGTTGCAAAATCCCTGCCCGGCCCCTCTTCCGGCCGGACGCTCGCCGCGCGCGAAGAAGGTCCTTGATCCCGACGATGACCCAGGCAAGCATCGGAGAGGCGCGCGGCGATTCCCCTTCATCCCCATCCTTCGGGAGCGTTTGTCATGACCGCCGCGTCGTCCGGGCAAAAATTCGAAAAACGCATCGCCGATTTTCTGCGCGCGCGTTTTCCCTATCTTTGCATCTCCGCCTGGGAAGAAAACCGCGTCATCTCCCTGATCGAATCCGTCGCCAGGGACGAGAAGCTGATCCGGACTCCGCGCAAGGTCATCGAATGGAGCCTCATCGAGGGAATGGCCGGACCCAGGGGCGAAGATACCCAACAGGCGCTGAAGGCGCTCGAATTCGTCGATCGCTGTCAGGAACCGGCGATATTCGTCTTCAAGGATTTTCACGTGTTCTTTGGAGCCAATAACGCTCGCTTGGACATCCAGGTGGTACG
>JAIRPF010000070.1 GCA_031257115.1 Accumulibacter sp. | reverse complement strand
TCCGGCCCGCCGAAGGTCTCCCGCCAGACGAGCGGCGCGGTGACGAATTCCCCCCGGCCCCCTTCGCCCTTGACGAGAAAGCGCCGGGAACTCGCGCCGACGGCGATTTCCGCGAGCAGGGATTCCCGCGGGCGTTTTCCCGGCGTTTGCGCGTCTGCCGCCAGCAGCCATTCCGCCTGCCGCTTGGGCAGCCCCATGTCGAGGCAGTCGCCGGGGGCGAGCGCCGCCATCGCCGCGCCGAAAACCCGAGGCGCGGGCAAGACCCGTCCGCTGGCGAGATCGACGCCCAGGCCAAGGGTAATGCCTTGCCGCATCGCGCCTTGCAGCACGAAAGGCTGCGCGGCGCCGTAGAGAAGGTCGTGAGGGAGGATTTGCATGGCGTTCAACCGATTTTGATCAGACTGCCATCCAGACTCAATGGACCCGATGTTCCCATTTTTCCAGAAGAATCGAAGGTAAATTTTCCGAGCGTTACCTTTTTGGTGGCGTCGTCCAGCACAATTTCATCGTTCTTGATGGAAATCTCGCCAGCTTTGCATTTGAGTTTAAGAGAATCTTCCGCCAGAGCGACAGAAACCTGACCTTCGGCAAGAGCAAGCTCAAGCGTTGTATCTTTTATGGCAATGGACGGTTTTTTGCCTTCCTTGTGCTCAAGTTTCAACCCGGTATCATCCTGGGTGATTTTCGTCTTGGGCGTATCCAGGAAAATCACCCTGCCAGTCCCAAGGGTGGTCAGATAAATGCCGGGACCAGCACCAGGCTTTTGTGGGGTATTACCGGCATCGGCACTATTTCGCACCACACTATTTTGCACCACGATGGCGCTTGTTCCAGCTGGGGCGCTCTTACAGGCCGAATGATCCCTATCCATTTCAGTCTGAAACTTCATCATATTTGCCAGGCGTTGTGCTGCTTTTTGAACTTTTTTCTGCTCATTTTTTAAATCCGGCATAGAGGAAACGTCTATCATCGCCGCCAAACCTTTCTTCGCATCATCGGCATCTTTTTTCGCCAGTGCGACAGCCTCCGTGGCCTCATCAACTCGCGCTTTTGCCGCTTCAATGGCTGTCTCCGTATCGGCGACGATAATGTGCTTGTTCGCCGAAGACTTATGCACTTTTTTTGTATTTTGTACGAGATTTTCTGAATCCATATACCGCAAGGCCGTGCTATCCGCCAGGAAATCCGTTTCCAGATCGGCCTCTACATTCTCCATTACCTTTGTAGTCTTGAAATTAAACAACGCCTCTGGAAACTCCCCACTTTTAATATCCCTGCTCCCCCAACTTATCTGCGGATTTTTTGTTTCGTACAAAGCCTTTATCTTGTCGAGAGAACGCGAACCCGTGCGCAGCCACAGGCCGTGCCCGGATTGCAAGGCGATGGCGTCCTTGGACAGCAAGTTGATATTGGCGTCCTGAGAATTGAGCAAAATACCGCCTCTCTTTTCTTTGGCCGTTCCTTGCCCAGTGCGCAACAGCGTTATTATCGCCAGTACTTCTGGAAGAAGTTCCGAGGCAATCGCGACGCCTTCCTTGTAGTTTGCGAGTTCTTTTTTGACCGAGTTGTAGTCGTATTTAATTACATTTGACTTTGCAGCATTCAATCGGCTCTTAGCGGCTTTTTTATCATCCTCATCCGTTGTTGATGAAGCAGAAACAGAATTGTAATATTGTTGGGCTTGAACCAGCTCATTACGAGCATTTGCCTCGGCATTTGCCTCGGCATTTGCCGCCTTCTTTTTATCGTCCAGATCCTTTTTCTTTTTATCGGCAGCGTCTTTTCTTGCTTGAGCGGCTGATATTTTATCTTGATTGTTTGTTGCCTTCGCTGTAGCAAGATAAGCATTTGCGGCTGTTACTTCGTTGTTTGCTTCTGTGATCTCTTCTTCGCTGGGTGCAGCGGTTTTTTTCTTCTCCTCATCAAGTTTTGCTTTTGCGCTCTCATTCGACAGAACGGTACCCGCGAGCTTCGTAATATCCGTGATAATCATTGCAGTAATGGACTTCCAGTCCGGGTATATTTCCTGAGAAGACGATGCTTTTGTTTCGGATGCAAAAACAGTATTGACATAGGACGTAGCGGTATTTTTCTTGAACGTCCGCATGTCATAAGCGAACAAGCTGCCAGTAATCACGGCTTTCATTGACTCGACCGCATAGGTCTTTGCGAGCGCCACTTTTTTGCTATGCTCCATGTCGTTACCTTCTTTGCCCTCCGCCGCATCCGCCATCTCCTTTTCGGCTTCGGCACCGTAGGCACTGAAAATATTGTTACCCAGTTGCTCCAGGATTTTTGGCACAAGTTTTCGCGGACTGATTTCGCTGGTGGCCGATTGCGAGGCTTTATAGCCGGATTCCACGCTATTGGCGATTCCGCTCAATGTGGACGACATTATTCCGCTATATCCCAAGTGAAAACTTCTGTTCTCTATCATGGCATCGAGACTCCCCGATGACATGAACAAGCCGCTGCCCGAGGCGGTGCGCAGGTCGATCCCCTGTTTTTTCGCGGTATCGTTGAAGGTGAGTTGATTGCCTCCTGCCGTGCTGAAACCGGAAACGTTGCTGTTCATGTTCCCCGTGAGCGCTCCGGTTTCCGCGTTCGCCAAGGCCCCGGTGATGTAGGGGCGATCGGGGTTGCCGTCGACGAAACTCACCAGCACCTCCGTGCCCACGAGCAGGGGGAAGCTCATCCCGGAATTCTTGCCGACCTGCTGTTGCGCCATGCGTACCCAGCAGGAGGCTTTGCCCTGCCCGCGCCCGGAAACGTCGAAGGGGAAGAGAATCTTGTAGCGTCCCAGGCTGTCGAGTTCCGGCCGGGCGTCGGTTTTGGCACCGTCGATGAAGGCGTGCACGACGCCGGCGATCTTCGCGCGCGGGGCGCGTTTTTCGGGCCGGAAGGGGCGGTTCGCTTCGATGCAATGGAAACTGTTGCGATAGTAGATGTGGTCTTTCACCCCTTCGAGCGGGATGCCCAGTCCCAGGTTGATGAAACTCTCCTGGCTGCCTTCGTGGGTGATGTCGGTAATCAGGTAGTCCTGGTTGAAACCGGGGTTGTAGTGCTCTTTGAGACGGAAGGTGTAGCCGGGACGCAGGCTGGGGATGGAGCTTTCGCCGCTGAAGACGCGCTCGCGGCAGCGCAGGGCCTCGGCGCGGATTTTGGCGAGGCGCTCGGCGTCGGCGTCGCTCTCGACATCCTCATCGGTGAGGTAGACGTCGCCCAGGCCGTCGGGCGAAACGTCCGCCATGCCGACGATGGGTTTGTTGGGATTTTTCCAGCTGTGGCTGCGGATGACAACGCGCCTGGGGCGTTGCGTCTGGGTGAGCGAGAAGGCGAGCAGGATTTCGCGGATGTGCTCGCCTTCCAGCCCGGAGACGGGGGAATAGGAGAGTTCCGGGTCGTCCGGCAGGGCACGGTGCGCGACGGGGCCGTCCGCGAAGCAAACGGTGTCTTCCCGTTCGCTCTGCGCGAAATAGTAGTACGCGCCCTGGTCTTCGAGCCGCCAGCAGAGGTAATCGTAAATGCTCTCGTCGTACTGCATGGCGAAATCCCGTTTGGGGTAATCGCCGCGCGTGAATTCCATTTTGTTCGGAAAAGTGAAAAATTGTTGCGAGCGCAATAATTCCTGGACGGTGTCCTTCAGGGTTTGTTCGAGGAAAATCGCGCTTTGCACGATCTGGGTCATTTTCCAGAAGGTCGGGCGCAGTTCAACGGTGTAGTAGCTGTAGCCGTTGAAATGACCGCTCTGCCGCGCGCTGGCCGGGTAGCCGCAGAAGAGGGCTTCGCGGTCCCCCTCGCGCAGGACGCGAAAGGTTGCCCGGTCGGAGAGGAGCTTGCCTAGGTCGAGCGCCGGGTTGGGGGAAACGAGGTCGATGGTGAAGGCAAAGAGTTCGTTCAGCCCCTCGCGGCCCGTGAAACGGATGACGTGCAGGGTCTCTCCCGGCAGGGCTTGCGAAGTGAAACGGAAGCGTTCGGTTTGGGCGGCTTGTGTGTTCATGGTTGAGTCCTTGCGATTTGTTTTCTTCGCTAATGATGGGTCATCGCCCGCCCCCTGACGAGCACCGGGATCGTGGGCGGCTTTCCCGGCGGGGAGAGGTGGCAGCCGACGCGCAGCTTCGCGCCCAGCGTGTGACCCTGGGGCGGCGCGGGCGCGGGATGCAGCACGAGGTCGAATTCCAGCGCCTCGTCCATGTAGCGGCTCACATGGGCGCGCAGTCCGGCGTTCCCCGGCGCGCCGTCGAGGTAATCCTGGAGGCGTTCTTCCGGGAGGTTCCTGAGGTGGATGCGGATCTTGCCGGTGACGTCGGCGAGGCTCTCGCCCACGACCAGGTTTTCGCCGACGCGCGTATTGGCTTTCCCCAGGCGGCAGCGTTGTTCCCTGGGGATGGGTGCGTCGCGGAGCACGCATTCTTCGACCCGGACTTCCGGCCACGGCAATTCGCTTTCGAGGTAATTCGCCAGCCCGTCGGCGGTGCGCGCCTGGGCGAGAAGTTCCAGCGCGAGCGGGCGCGGCGGGTGGGCCGGACGCAGTTCGGGGTAGGCTTGCCCCATCAGGCTGTAGAGCATGAACCGCATGTCCGCGTCGCCCTGTTCGACGAGGCGGCGGGCGTAGTCGTAATAGCCTTCGGCGCGGCAGAAAAGGTGGGCGACGCGGTTGTTGACGAGGTCGAGGAAGGACCTCACCACGTCGCGGTCGGCGCGGGCTTCGTCGAGCAACTCCTCGGTGTAGAGCGTGGGCAGCGGCCCCAGCGTGCCGTAGAGACCGACCTGGGTATTTTCGAGGCGGTAGTATTCGGCGGGAATTTCCGGCGCTTTTCCCGGCGGCTCTTCCCGCGCTTCCCCTTGTTCCTCGTCTTCGACGGGGTACTCGCGGGCGAGGGCGACGACTTCGCTCGACGGGAAGGCGAGCGAGAGCCAGGGGACGATGCGGATGTGCCGTTCGATTTCACCGCGCGGCACGCCCTGGCTTTCGAGGTCGAGCGCGAGCAGGCGCAGGGCCTGCGCCAGGGAAAAGCGGGCGGGATGGTCGGCGAGCGCGCGCCGGATCGCCGTTTTCATTTGAGCTGCCGGTTGCCCATGCGCGGGGGCCATTCCAGGTGTTCCCCGCTGCCCGCCACGTCGAGGACGAGCCGGGCGTAGTTGTTGATGGAGGTGAAGCCGCCGAAAAACCGGTCCAGGGTGTTGGCGAACAGGAACATGCCGCCAAAGGAGGCGAAGCCCGTCGGGTCGAGCACGAGATTGAGGCGTCGCCCCCGGTAGAGCCGCCCGCCGAAGAGCCGGTCTTCTTCCGTGCTGGAAAATTCAAGGATGGCGTCGCAGCAGCGCAGGTTGGCGGCGGCAAGTTCCGGCGCCACGGCGGCATCCCCGATGTAGAGCCGCAGCATGGAGCGCAGGAGGCTCGCCGAGGCTTGCGGCAAAAGGTGCGCGCCCAGGTGCGAGAGGTAAAGCCATTGCTCCAGGTTGCGCGCGGGCCGGGGCCGGACGGGGGTGGGCACGGTGATGTTGGTGAACTGCCCCTGCGCCGGGGAATCGTCCGTGGGCAGGCAGATGTCGCCAATGCGCAGCGCGTTGGGGGCGTTGCGGTTGCAGCAGATGAGTTCGATGGAGAGGACGTGCTTTTGCAGCGCGTCCATGCCGCCCGCGCTTTCGGCGTAGAGCGGGGATATCCAGTAGCGGGAGCGTCCGTCGCCGCTCTCGTAGTCCGCGAGGAAGCGGGTGCTGTAGACGTAGGGCGCGGCCAGCGCGCGGGTCAGTTCGTAGGGATGGTAGTCCTCCACCCGGCCCTGGGAAAAGATGCCGGTGACGCGGGTGACGGAGAGGATGTCGAGGTCTTTCGCTCCTTCGTCCTGGGGATGGAGCGGGTATTCCACCTGGGTGTGGTCGACGTTGATCGGTTCGGCGAAGGCGCTGAAGATGTTGCTTGCCAGTACCGCGCCCAGGACGAAGCTGTTGCGGTTGAATTCCGGGATGCGCTCGAAGGGGGGCGCGAGGCAGAAGACGATTTCCAGCGAGGTGCTCTCCGCGACTCCCGGCAGGGCCGCGAGGCCGTCGAGCCGCAGGAAGAGCAACTGTTCCGGCAAGTGGAAGTAACGCAGGATTTCCATGTAGGCGCGGTTGCGGCTCCGGTCTTCGGGCAGGCGGCTGTCGCGCAGGGGGAAAAACTGCTGGCGCGCGGCGCTCGCGGGCAGGCGGTGGACGCTCGCGCCCGTGTTGATTTCCAGGTGGTCGAGCTGGCGCAGCAGCACGAAGAAGCGTTCCGCCGCCTGCCGGAGGCTGCCTGCGAGGTGCAGGATGAGCGGCGCGTCCGCGCCCTGTCCGACGAAGGGGTTCCCGGAGAGCGCGAGCGTCACCCGGAAATGCGGCGAACCGGCGGCTTGCTCGGCGCGCACGGCGGCGACCTGGGCGGGCGGGACCAGGAGGTCGTGTTCGGTGCTGTAGAGGCAGCTCACCTCGCCGACCGGAAGCGAGGCGAGCCGCGTGCCGCGCGGCACGCGCAGCGCCTCGTCGAATCCTGGCAGGGGCCTGAAACGCATGATGGACATCGAAGGCAGCGGCAGCAGGGCCTGCGGGAAGGTCCAGCGCAGCATGTTTTGCAGCAGCAGGGGGGCGTTGCGGCTCAGGCGCTCGCGGATACGCGCGGTGAGAAAGGCGGCCCCTTCCAGCACGCGCTCGACGTCCGGGTCGCTGCTCGACCCGGCCAGCATCGGTGCCAATGCGGGATATTTCTTCGCAAAGGCCACGGCGTCCACGCGCAGGGCTTCGAGTTCTTCTTCAAAAAACTGCTTCATGGCTTTTTATTCGAGCGGAAAAGATGGCCTGGCGTGTAGGGGCAACCCTTGTGGTTGCCCTGGGCGGGCACGAGGCCCCGCCCCTACGAAGCCTCGCGAAAGGATCACGTTTCACGGAGCCAGCACCGCGTCACACTGACCCGCCGCGTCCATGTCCAGGCGGGCCAGGCGATACGGCGCAAGCCCCTGTTCCTCGCGCGCGCGGGCTTCGCCCATGCCTTGCAGCAACGCCTTCGAGAGGCGCGGGAGGATGTGCAGGTTGAGGATGTATTCGATGTTGCGCGCGCCGGTTTCCACCTCGGTGCAGCGCGCGGCGATGTTGTCGGCGACGGCGGCGCTCCATTCCAGGGTGATTTTGCTGTTCGCCTGCAACTGCGCGGCGATGCGGCGCAGTTTTTGCGTGACGATGGTCTTCAGCGCGGCGTCGGACAGGGTGGCAAAGGGCAGCAAGGTCATCCGGCCCACGAGCGCGGGCTTGAAGTGCTCGTTCAGGCGGGGGCGGATGGCTTCGAGCGCGGCGCTCATCATGCTGGATTCGTCTTCCCTGGCCTCGCGTTTTTCCCGCAGCAGTTTTTCGATGGTGTCGGAACCCAGGTTGCTCGTGAGCAGGATCACCGTGTTGCGGAAGCGCACTTCCTTGCCCTCGCCATCCTGCAACAGGCCCTTGTCGAACACCTGGTAGAAGAGGTTCATGATGTCCGGATGGGCCTTTTCGACTTCGTCGAGCAGCACGACGCAATAGGGCTGCCGCCGCACGGCCTCGGTCAACATGCCGCCTTCGCCATAGCCCACGTAGCCCGGCGGCGAACCGATCAGGCGGCTCACGGTGTGCTTTTCCTGGAATTCGCCCATGTTCACCATGACCATGTTTTTTTCCGAGCCGAACAGCAGTTCGGCCAGCGCCAGCGCGGTCTCGGTCTTGCCCGTTCCCGAAGGCCCCGTGAGGAGGAAGACGCCCAGCGGACGATCCGGGTCCTTCAGCCCCGCCTTGGCGACCTGGAGGCTACGCGCCATGACGGAGAGGGCGTAATCCTGGCCATGCACCCGCCGCGCCAGCAGGCTCTGCATTTCGCCCACCATCGCGGCTTGATCCTGCGCGAGACGCCCGAGCGGAATGCCGGTCCAGTCGGAAACCACCTTGGCGATCGCTTCCGGGCCGACTTCGGAGAACAAGAGGCCGCCGTCGCTCTGCAAGGCGGCAAGCCGCGCGGAGGCTTCCACGAGCGATTGTTTGAGGGCCTCTGCGTCGGGCGCTTCCGCGCCTTCGGCGGCGGGTTCCCGCGCGGCGCGTAGCGCTTCCCGCGCGGCGAGGACGGCGTGCGTGGCTTCCCGTTCCTCCTTCCAGCGTCGTTCGAGTTCGTCGCGACGGGTCGTCGCGGCGGTAACGGCTTCGCGCAGCGCGGCGAGCCGTTCGGCGTCGATTTCGAGCAGGTTGTCGCGGTCGCGCTCGAGGCTCTCGATGCGCCGTTCCAAGCCGGCGAGTTCGCCCTCGGCGTCTTCCAAGAGGCCGGGACGGGCCGCCAGCGCAACCTTGACCCGCGCGCAGGCGGTGTCGAGCAGGTCGACCGATTTGTCCGGCTGGAAGCGTCCGCTGATGTAGCGGTCCGCGTAATCGGCGGCGGTTTCGATGGCCGCGTCGCTGATGATGACGC